>JANQEV010000001.1 GCA_028278145.1 Chromatiales bacterium
CCGGGCTGAGCTGCTGCAGACCAAAATAGTTCACTTACATCTATTAAGGGCCGTTGCCGGGCTTAGCGCCATGTACTGCTTCTTCTTTGCCCTCGGTAACCTGCAACTGGCAGATGGCATGCTTCTGAAGATGACCTCACCGCTGTTCATGCCCCTTATCGCCATGTTCTGGCTGGGCGAGAGGGCAAGGCGCCTTACCCTGATGGCGATACCGGTGGGTTTCATAGGTGTAGCCCTGGTACTAAACCCGGAAGGAGAGTTCAGCTGGATTGCCCTGGTGGGCTTGCTGGGTGGCGCCTTTGCTGCCCTGGCCAAAGTAACGGTGCGTAGACTGGGCCACAGTGAACCCACCATAAGGGTCATCTGCTATTTCGCCCTGTTTGCCACCCCCATATCTGCCGTCCCTATGCTATGGGCCTGGCAGACCCCAACCATAGACGAACTTGGACTGGCACTGCTGACAGGAGCACTTGGCGCCAGTGGGCAGTTTCTTCTCACCCGGGGTTACTCAGTGGCCAGCGCCTCCAATGTAAGCCCATTTACCTACTTCTCGGTTATCTTCGGCGCTATCTATGGCTACATGATCTGGGGCGAAACCCTGAGCAGCACCTTTATAGCCGGAGCCCTGCTCATTGCCGTGGCCGGGATCATGGCTCTGCGGGGTGGGCGTATAAAAGTGGGACCTGAACTTTAACCACAGCAAGCCCTCCCAGAAAATAAGGCAGATATCCACGAAACCATCTATAATTGCTGCCTTTTTCCAGATTGAGCCATCATCATGAGCAGCCCCAGAGACAAGTCAGCCCAAATTCGCAACCTGCTACAGGATCGCATCCTGATCCTGGATGGCGCCATGGGTACCATGATCCAGCGTCACAAACTGGAGGAGGCAGACTATCGGGGGGAGCGCTTTGCAGACTGGGATTGTGACCTCAAAGGCAACAACGATCTGCTGGTACTTACCAACCCGGATATCATCCAGGGCATACACGAGGCCTACCTGGAGGCTGGCGCCGATATCCTGGAAACCAACAGCTTCAATGCCACCAGCATCTCTATGGCTGATTACACCATGGAGGATCTGGTATACGAGATCAATGTGGAAGCTGCACGGCTGGCACGAAAGGCGGCAGACAAATTCAGCACTGAAGACAAACCGCGCTTTGTGGCTGGAGTAATTGGCCCCACCAGCAAGACCGCATCCATGTCAGTAGACGTGGATGACCCAGCCGCGCGCCCGATTACCTTCGAGCAACTGGTAGAGGCCTATACCGAGGCCACCAGGGGTCTGATCGAGGGCGGCGCCGACATCATCCTGATCGAGACCATCTTCGATGCCCTGAATGCCAAGGCCGCCATCTTTGCGATTCAATCAGTGTTTGAACAACAGGGTTATGAGCTGCCGATCATGATCTCTGGCACAGTGGCCGATGAGTCAGGGACTATCCTGGGTCAGAACATTGAGGCCTTCTACAACACCTTGCGTCATGCACAACCCATATCAATGGGCATGAACTGTGCCATGGGTCCGGAGAAGCTGCGCCCCTTCATTGAGGAGATGAGCCGCATCTCCGAGTTTCCGGTATCTGCTCATCCCAATGCCGGACTGCCTAACGAGTTTGGACAGTATGACATGGAACCTGAGGAGATGGGGGCCCAGTTATCTGAGTGGGCCGAAAGCGGTTTTGTAAATATTATTGGCGGCTGCTGCGGATCGACCCCGGATCACATTCGCGCCATCGCAAATGCAGTGACTAAGCATAAGCCTCGCAAATTGCCAGAAATCGAACCGGCATGTCGCTTGGCGGGACTGGAACCACAAAACATCACCGCAGAGTCCCTGTTTGTGAACGTGGGTGAACGCGCCAACGTAACCGGCTCCGCAAAGTTCAAACGCCTGATCCTGGAAGAGGAGTACGAGCAGGCCCTGGAGGTGTGCCAGCAGCAGGTGGAGAACGGCGCCCAGGTTATAGACGTTAACATGGACGAGGCCATGCTCGACAGCCAGGCCGCCATGCAGCGCTACCTACGCCTCACCAATTCCGAGCCGGATATCGCCCGGGTGCCGGTAATGATCGACTCCTCCAAGTGGGAGGTGTTGGAGACCGGCCTGCGCTGCCTGCAGGGCAAAGGCGTGGTCAACTCTATCTCTCTCAAGGAGGGTGAAGAGAAATTCAAGCAGCAGGCCCGGCTGATCAAACGCTATGGCGCCGCAACCGTAGTCATGGCCTTTGACGAAACCGGTCAGGCCGATACCAAAGAGCGCAAGGTAGAGATCTGCTCCCGTGCCTACCGCATCCTCACCCAAGAGGTAGGATTCCCGGCCGAGGACATCATCTTC
The DNA here is from genome assembly GCA_028278145.1 of Chromatiales bacterium. Classification (GTDB taxonomy): domain Bacteria; phylum Pseudomonadota; class Gammaproteobacteria; order Chromatiales; family Chromatiaceae; genus JAAGZL01. The sequence continues at coordinate 2,342 of JANQEV010000001.1, forward strand.
GATCCAAATGTATTCGCGGTGGCCACCGGGATAGAGGAGCACAATAACTACGGTATAGACTTTATTGAGGCCACACGCGAGATCAAGCAGGCCTGCCCTCATGCCCTGATCTCCGGTGGCATCTCCAATGTCTCCTTCTCCTTCCGTGGTAACAACCCGGTGCGCGAGGCCATCCACTCGGTGTTCCTGTTTCATGCCATCAAGGCCGGACTGGACATGGGCATTGTTAATGCCGGCCAGTTGGCCATCTATGACGACCTGCCCCAGGAGCTGAAACAGCGGGTCGAGGCGGTAGTACTCAACCAGTCCGACAACGCCACCGAAGAGTTATTGGAAGTTGCGGAGAAATACCGTGGTAGCGGTAGCGACTCTGCCCAGAAAGAGGACAAGGCCTGGCGCCAGTTACCGGTAGAGAAACGCCTGGAGCATGCCCTAGTCAAGGGCATCACCGAGTTTATCGAAGAGGATACAGAAGAGGCGCGCCAGCAGGCCAAACGCTCGCTGGAGGTGATTGAAGGCCCACTGATGGATGGCATGAACGTAGTGGGCGACCTGTTTGGCTCCGGCAAGATGTTCCTGCCCCAGGTGGTTAAATCCGCCCGCGTAATGAAAAAATCTGTGGCCTGGCTGGAACCGTTTATCCAGGAGGAGAAGAGTGCCACCGACGCCCAATCCCAGGGCAAAATACTCATGGCCACGGTAAAGGGCGACGTACACGATATCGGCAAGAACATCGTGGCCGTGGTGCTGCAGTGCAACAACTACGAGGTGATCGACGCCGGGGTTATGGTTCCGGCCGAGACCATCCTGGAACTGGCCCGGGAACATGAGGTAGACATCATTGGCCTCTCCGGCCTCATCACCCCGTCCCTGGACGAGATGGTACACATCGCCAAGGAGATGGAGCGCCTGGGGATGAACATCCCCTTGCTGGTAGGTGGCGCCACCACCTCCCTGATCCATACTGCAGTGAAGATAGCGCCTGAGTACAACGGCCCGGCCGTGCATGTCTCTGACGCTTCCCGCGCCGTGGGCGTGGCCAGCAACCTGCTATCCGAAGACCAGCGGGGCGCCTACCTGGAACAGATTCGCGAACAGTACCAGGCCGCCCGTGAACGCCGCGCCAGCGCTCAGAAGAACCGGGATCTGGTGTCACTGCAGCAGGCCCGCGACAATGCCATAGCTATTGATTGGCAGGGGTATACCCCTCCACAACCCAAACAACCAGGCATCCATGTTCTGAAGGATATCCCCATCAAGGAGATTATCCCCTTCATCGACTGGACCTTCTTCTTCCATGCCTGGGAGCTTAAGGGAAGCTACCCCAAGATCCTGGCCCATCCTGAGAAGGGCTATGAGGCCAACAAGCTGTTTGATGACGCCCAGCGCATGCTGGAGCAGATCAAGAAGCAGGGCTGGATCAAGGCCGCTGCAGTAATCGGCCTGTTCCCGGCCCAGCGCAAAGGCGACGATGTAGCCCTGTTCCAGGATGACACCCGTACCCAGGAGCTGACCCGCTTCCACTTTCTGCGTAAACAGGGCCGCCAACCAGATGGCAAGGCCAACCCCTGTGTGGCCGACTATATTGCCGATAGTGCCAGCAGTAAATCTGACTATATGGGTGGCTTCGCCTGTACTGCTGGGCTCGACATAGAGGCCAAACTGGAGAAGTTTGCGGCTGCCCATGATGACTACAGCGCCATCCTGCTCCAGTCTCTGGCCGACCGCCTGGCCGAGGCCCTGGCCGAGTGGCTACACCTGAATGTACGCACCGACTACTGGGGCTATGAAGAGGCCCAGACCACTGATACCGCCTTCCCGGAGGAGGAGATTGACCTGGAACCGCTACTGAAAGAGCAATACCAGGGTATCCGTCCTGCCATCGGCTATCCTGCTACCCCGGATCACACCGAGAAAGACATCCTCTGGCAACTGCTGGATGTGGAGAATAACATCGGCATGACCCTGACCGAGACCAAGGCCATGCTACCAACCGCTGCTGTAAGTGGCCTCTACCTGTCACACCCCGACTCCAGCTACTTCGCCGTGGGCAAGATCGATGATGCCCAACTGGCTGACTATGCCCAGCGCAAGGGCATGGATCTGGAAGAGGCCAGGCGCTGGCTGGCACCAAACCTGGCGTCTGACCGCTGATTAAGCATTTTTCACCCAACCGGTATACTTCTTTATAAGTAGATACTGTCTATGTTGCAGCATCATCCAGCCACAGAAAGCACCCAGAAATACTACTAATCAAACTGGCTATATCCAACAAGCCACCTCCACCCCTGTTTGCACTAAAGAAATTCCTACCGTTGTCGATATAACCAGCATTAGAGATCTTAAAGCTGCGGGATCTGCGGGGGAAAAAACACCCAAATAGATACCCGAACAGCTGACCCCAAACCAGAAGCAGCCGGGGTAAAAGACGAAAAAAAATTACACTTAAGTAGGAGAGCAGTAGATGCGTGATTCCATAGCTAATATGATTCGTTGGTTCCTGACAAAATTAGGCCTTAAGACCGTAAACAGTCAGTTCCTATTCTCCTACATTCTTATCTTTCTTTGCGCATTGGCCTCGGTAGTAACCATCTATCAAACCCTGGGAGTGGATTCAAACTCCATCAATGTGGCAGGTCGCCAGCGCATGCTGAGTCAACGCCTGGCCAAGGAGGCCCTGCTGGTATCACAGAAGGCAGAAAGCCAAGCCACCCTGGAGAAGACCATCAAGCTGTTTGAGGTTTCCCACAACGCCCTCCTGCAAGGCAATAAGGAGATGAAAATTGTCCCGGTCAAGAACGCAGAGATAATTGAGCAACTGAAAAAAGTTGAGGGTCTGTGGAAGAGCTACAAGGAAACCATCCTAAAATATGTTGCCTCTCCAGATAATGCGGGGCTGAACGCCATTAAACAGCAATCCATGCAGGTATTGAAAAATATGCACAAAGGCGTCGGCATGATGGCCACAGAAGCTAACTCTACAGTGGAGCTGCAGCAAACCATCGCCTTTATCATGACAACTTCAATTCTACTGCTGGTGGTCCTGGGGCGGATGTTTGGTATGACCGTACTCATGAATGAGGTGGGCAAGCTACGCGAGCATCTGGTGAAGGTAAGTAAGGGCGACTTCTCCAACCCCATATCCTATGCATACAGCGAAAATGAGATAGGGCATATGTACAAGGCCTACAACACTATGCTGCAACAGGTGGGTAAGATGATCACAGGGGTATCACATGTAGCCGGTCATGTCAGCACTGCCATAGCAGACGCGACCCATACCCTGGACAAGACAGATCGTGGCGTAATTCAACAACAAGAAGAGGTGGCACAGGTTGCCACCGCCATTAACCAGATTGCTGCCACAGTTCAGGAAGTCGCAAGCAATACTACACAGGCTGCAGAATCAGCCACCCATGCGGATCATGAAGCAAAATCCGGCCAATCTATAGTCAATCATACCCGCACTGGCATACAAGACATGGCCAGACAGGTGGAAGAAGCCGCTTCAACCATCAGTGTTCTGGAACAGGACACCCAACAGGTGGGACAGGTGCTGGAAGTAATCACCAGCATTGCCGAGCAGACCAATCTGCTAGCCCTGAATGCCGCCATTGAAGCCGCCCGTGCCGGAGACCAGGGTCGCGGTTTTGCCGTGGTGGCAGATGAGGTTCGCACCCTGGCCCAGAGAACCCAGGAGTCTACCGGTCAGATCGGAGAGATTATTGAACGTCTGCAAACCCAGGCTTCAGCCTCGGTGAAGGCAGTAATAAAGAGCCGCGAAATTGCCAACGAAAGCGTGGAGCAGACTACAGAAGCTGGGACCGCACTAAACAAAATCGTGGATATGGTGACCAACATCCGGGACATGAACACCCAGATCGCCACAGCTATGGAACAACAGAGCCAGGTCACTGCTGAGGTGGATCGCTCTATCGTGAATATTGCCGATGTGGCAGACAGCACCAGAAAAGCTGCTCGTTTAACCGTAGATTCAAATTCACGCATTAACGAAGAGATCGAGCAACTAAACAGTGTAATAGCACAGTTCAACACGAAATCGATTAACACCGCTTAAGAAGCTGGTCCTGGTCCAGGGTTAGACCTTGGGCCAGGACGAAATCTTTCATGTAGCAAGCCATAATTTCTGGCCATATCAGCCGCCTGGAATCCTGTCCCAGATCAATAAAAACTAAGGTTATAAAACCCTACCCTCATCCTGGGTACTAGCCTGAGAAAAACTTGCTAGCCACCTGCATGGCATTATTCCTAATCCAATCATCAATATTTGAGAGTTAAATATAAATACTCATAATTCCATAGAGTTATAGTCAACACCAGTTGGGTACTCTCTTCCCTAAACCACACCCATCGTCGACCGAATAAAGACAGATTTTCATATATTCCTTAAGTGGTATTACTTAAGTCATAAAATATTCTGCGCCCCCTCTAAATTTTTTTGTGGTTTACCGCCAAAACACTATAGGTATGCTGGATATTCAATATTCGCAGGTACAATATTGCCTACCCCTAAAAGAGTACGAAGGGAGTTACTCATGCTTACATACGACATCCTGATTATCGGCTCCGGTGGAGCCGGACTCTACGCTGCATTGGAATCACGCATGGAAGAGGATCTGCAGGTTGGGGTACTGACCAAGGTCTACCCAACCCGTTCTCATACCGGCGCCGCCCAAGGCGGAGTGAATGCCGCCCTGGCCAACCTGGATACAACCGATACCTGGCAAGACCACTGGTTCGATACAGTAAAGGGTTCAGACTACCTGGCAGATCAGGATGCCGCAGAAATCATGGCCCGTGAAGCCCCCATAGTAGTGCGTGAAATGGAACATTGGGGCTGCCCCTTCTCCCGTACCGATGAAGACAAGATTGCCCAGCGCCCCTTTGGTGGTGCCTCCAAGCCCCGCGCCTGTTACTCTGCAGACAAAGTGGGGCATGTCATGCTGCACACCCTATACGAACAGGGCATCCGCCACGGAGTAAATTTCCTCAATGAGTGGCAGGTACTCTCCCTGCTGCACGACGGCAAACGCTGCCAGGGTGTTACCGCTATCAACATCCAGACCGGCCGGGTACATACCATCAATGCCAAGGCGGTGATCCTGGCCACCGGCGGCCACGGCCGCATCTACTGGACCCGTACCTCCAACGCCCTGGGCAACACTGGAGACGGTACTGCTATGGCCTACAGGGCCGGCCTTCCAATCAAGGATATGGAGTTCATTCAGTTCCACCCCACCGGCCTGCGCCGCACCGGCATCCTGATGTCCGAAGGTGCCCGTGGTGAAGGGGCCTATCTGCTCAACGGACTGGGGGAACGCTTCATGAGCCGCTACGCCCCGGAGAAGATGGAACTGGGTCCACGCGACCTTGTCTCCCGCTCCTGCGAAACCGAGGTGCGTGAGGGTCGCGGCGGCCCCGAGGGCGAAGTGTTCCTGGATATGACTCATTTAGGCAAAGAACGCATCCTGGAGAAGCTGCCACAGATCCGTGAGCTCTGCATCGAGTTCGAGGGCGTGGACCCGATCGACGAACCAGTTCCCATCAAACCCACGGCCCACTACTCCATGGGCGGCATCCACACCGATATCAACGGCCAGACCCAAGTCGAGGGCATCTATGCCGCAGGTGAGGCCGGTTGCGTCTCGGTACATGGTGCCAACCGCCTGGGCGGTAACTCCCTGCTGGATATCCTGGTGTTCGGTAAACGTGCCGGCAAGCATGCCCTGGAATACGCCCGCGGCGCCAGCTTCACGCCGGTAAGCACTGAACAGGAAGAGAAGGACACCCGGATGATCACCGATCTGATGGATGGTGATGGCAGCAGCACCATCGCCGACATCCGTCGCGCCATGGGCAACCTGATGGCGGAAAAGGTAGGGGTCTACCGTAACTCCAAAGACCTGGAGACAGCCGTGAGTGAGCTGGCTGATCTGCAGGAACAGTTCAAGCAAGTACAGGTGAAAGACCAGACCAAGGCCTTCAACACCGAGCTGGTCTCTGCCCTGGAGCTAAAGAACATGCTCGATCTGGCAGAAGTGGTGGCTGGCGGCGCCCTGGAGCGCAAAGAGTCCCGCGGCGCCCACACCCGCGAAGATCATCCGGAGCGTGATGACGAGAACTGGCTATCCCACACCATGGCCACCCTGGGTTCCGACGGCCGCCCCAATCTGGAGTTCAGCCCGGTAACCATCACTGAATTTGAGCCCAAGGCACGCACTTACTAAGGAGAAGCCAGCATGAGTGAAAACATCACACCCGATCGAAAAAGCATCCTGGCTAATATCCGCGTACAACGCTTTACCCCAGGGCAGCATAAATCACCTTACTACGATAACTTCAAGGTCAATGTAGAGACCGGCATGACGGTGCTGGAGGCACTGCGTCTGATAAAAAATACCCAGGACAGTTCACTGACCTTTCGCGCCTTCTGTCGTTCCAAGATCTGCGGCTCCTGCGCCGTACGGGTCAACAACAAACCTCTACTGGCATGCAGCACCCAGTTGATGCCGATCCTGGAAGACTTCAAGCAGGAGTCGGTCACCATTCAGCCCATGCGTAACATGCCGGTGCTGCGTGACCTGGTGGTAGACATCGACCCGGTTATCGACAAACTGGCCAAGATGCACCCCTACCTGATGGAGAACCGCGACCGGATTCCAGAAAGCCTGGAACAGGAGTCGCTCATGTCCAAACAGGAGCTGTCCAAGTTTGATTACATTACCGACTGCATCCTGTGCGGCTCCTGCTACTCTGCCTGTTCAGCCGCCAGCGCCGACCCCAAGTATGCCGGCCCGCTCACCCTGGGCAAGGCCTACCGCTTCTCGGCCGATGTACGCGATGACTTCAAAGGCGAACGTATGCAGGCAGCGGTGGACCAGGGCCTGTGGTCCTGCGCCCAGTGCCGCAAGTGCATCAACGTCTGCCCCAAGGACACCCGCCCGGCCATATCCATCCAGCGTCTGCGCAAGATGTCCATAGACGACGGCATCCACGACACCCCAGGTTCACGTCGCGCCAAGGCCTACGCCGGTGACGTGGCCAAATACGGCCAGGTCAACAAACCAATGCTGCCGGTACTGGTAAACGGACCCAAGGGCTGGGCTGCCGTAGAAGCTGCCGACAACTATCTGAAGAAACATGGAATCGAACCCACACATCAGGTGTGCACCCTGGATGGCCAGAGCAGCACCCAGAAGATCTATGACAAGGTTAAAGAGCTCGAGTCCAAAGGAGTAAACAAGACATGAGTGATAAAATTCGTTACGGCTTCTATTCCGGCTGCTGTTTTCAGGGCGCAGACGAGCGCTTCTTCCAAATCCTCCAGGATGTGTTCGCCAAGGTGGACGTGGAACTGGAACTGATCGTGGATGCCGTCTGCTGCGGATCCGGTGTAATCGAAGAGCGCTCCGAGCTCACATCCCTGGCGGTGAATGCCAAGAACATGGCTCATGCAGAACAGATGGGGCTACCCCTATATACCCCCTGCTCCACCTGCTACAACGTTATCTCCAATGCCCAGAAACGCATGCAGGAAGACCCGGCGGTACACGCCCAGGTCAACGAGATCCTGGCCGAACAGGGACTGGAATACAAAGGCACCTGCAAGATCACCCATACCCTCTGGGTTCTGGCCCAGGATGTGGGGCTGGACAAACTCAAGGAGCGCATCACCAACCCACTCAATGGCCTGCGGGTAGCATCCTACTATGGCTGCCACACCCGCAATCCTGCAGATATCCAGGGTTATGAGTCGGCTGACAACCCCACTTCCCTGGAAGATATTCTGAGAGTGCTTGGGGTGCAGATCGTAGACTACGACACCAAGGACGACTGCTGTGGCTACCACCTGGCCTGGCCCAACAATCAGCTCAATATGGAGATGACCTCCAATGTGCTGGAAGGGGCCCACACCAAGGATGTGGATATGCTGGTTACCTCCTGCCCACTCTGCTTCAAGAGCATGGATGGCACCCAGGCCAAGGCCCTGGCCCAGACCGGGAAGAACTTCCAGTTGCCGGTGTTGTTCCTGCCGGAGTTGGTGGGACTGGCCTGCGGTATGTCGTCAAAGGATATGATGCTGGAGTACCACGGCGTACCGGTGAACATACGGCTGTAAAGGACCAAGAGCCAAAGCACCAAGGGGCGAAGCCAATGCTAATGACTCCGCCCCTTCTGTTTTATTGCCGGGAACGCTGAGCTTATCCCGGCCTACGGACTGCTGTAGGCCAGAATAAGCGATAGCGTTTCTGGCAGATACTTATAAAAACAAGGACCATAGAAAAATCAACTGCATTACCCTTCCCTGACCCGGTTTATTCTTATCCAGTCGGTCAGTCGCCCGCGTTATCGCATGGCTTGCCAAGTGGCCTTATGCGATGACCCTCTCTCTTGATTCTTGCAACTCCCTTCCCGGTCAGGCATACGTGCCCGCCTCCATATGGCCCCTGCTGGACTGCGTACATCATGCCGGATGAACCCTTGCTTACCTTTTTCTTACATCTTGCCAGATCTCTTTCCCGGATACTCTGCTCACGATCCAGCTCGGCTTGCCTTCTATTGGGATCAATGCACCAGTTGTAATGCCCCTTCTCGTCATTCGTCCACCTGTTCCCATAGTATTTACAGCCGCCATCCTTATTGGCCCGGTTTTGGCGTACCGCATTCCGGGCATAGGAATCACAGCGCTCCTCCCTGGTCATGGCGGTTGTATCAGTTATGACAGCTGCATCTGTGTTAATGCTGGCATCGGTAACGGTGGGTTCTTTCAACTGGTCGCAAATCAGTCCGGCCAGCTTCTGGGCCATCTCCGGAGTTATGGCGTAAGCCAGTGTCTTTATGGCCCTGTAACTCGGATCTTGGCTCACTTTACGCAATTTACGGCGCGACTCCTCCATTGCTGCCAGCCGGTCGAAATGCCCCAGCATGGTCTGAACAGAAGTCCGGTAGGCTACAGTTTCTGGATTTCTGGAACCTGGGGAACCACTTCCAGAAATGGCATCAGTAAACCTGGAGAACGGGTTAAACGACCACCCACCAGAATCGATTACTGACTTTGAGAGCTTGGGGTTCAAATGCTGCTTCAGAAAACACTGCGCACGTTCACGATGTATGGATCGGTCCAATCCGTCCGGTGCTTCACCGCCGCCTACCAGGTAGTTGTCGGTGTAATATTGCACCCGCGCTTTTCCCTTGAGATTTTTCATCGGAGAATCAGCCATGGTAAGCGCGTAATACTCCAGATCGATGTTGAGGAGACAGGTTTCGTTCTGCAGTGTTTCAACAGATTTGTTGTAGATCTTGATAGCTGCCACAAGCACGGGACCCGCAACAGGTCCCAGAGCCAGACCGGCAGAGTATGTTAGCGCCTCATCTCCAGCAAACTTGGTTACAGCCGCCAAAGCACCGGGGTTGTCGCCTGACACCAGCGCCTCTACCGGCGCGATAAACCCGTCTCTGATTTTTGTCAGGTGATTCAGGCTTTGCAGAATAGCGACATTACGCAAGGATTCGCTCTTCGCACTTGATGTGAAAAGCGGATTCACATCGGTAAACGGAAATTTCGGATGATTCCGTCTGGCATTTTCATAGAACTCAAGCACTGCTTGTTTGCCCACCGCATCCAGTGTTTCATCAGCAGCTTTTGTCACCGCCGCACTGAGCGCCTCACTCGTAAAATCAGGGACATCCACACACTTGCTGATATCCGCATGGCTGTGCAGTGGAACAAGGAGGAGGAGAAAAACAAATCCAGTTAGCCTGGCAATGTTGCGGGTAAGATCATGCAGAAACAGCCACTCGCCGAGAAGTGATGATTTGCGCTTCATCTTCGTTACCCCTAATCTAAGATTAGCACAGTAATTGTAATGTTTATTACCGGATCAGCATGGGAAATTTCCAATCTGGCCGGTCATTATCCCTAGCCCCTACGCCATACTTTCTCGCGTTTTGCTAATCGAGCTTGTTAGAACGCATATTCATAAGGAAGGACAATAGTGCACTCAAGGCCCCCATCAGGAAATATATTGGGTGAACCAGGATTGAAAAGGAACTGTTGAAGAAAAATGTCAGTGTGAATGCCACTAATCCACCCGCAAATGCAGTTCCCCACCATGTATAAAGGTGAAGTTTACGCAGGAGGATATACAACACGGGACCAGCTATGAAAAAAACTGCGGATGCACACAGCAATGCCCACGGAAAAACCTTAATGAAATTTTCCACTTCAACCACCCATTGGGGGGCTCGGCCAACGGGGATCTCGTACCAGAACATCGCATAGCATGAAATGAGCAGTGCCGCTGATACTGCACCGACAGCCAGGGATATCACTCCTTTTCTTGATGAGGGTCCAATCATTTAATGGTTCTATCGTTTTAGGTAAGGGGCTACTGGCGAAACCAGATATCCTGCACAGGGCAGTAGACCAGGAGAAAACTTAACAGACTTGCCGTGTGTACTAGCTGTGAACAAACAAGCCAAGAAAATAGCCAGCGACTGCAACGACATAAAGCAGCCTCTCTGTTAGTTTAGATAGACTACGATCACTGAAACTATAACCTACCAGGATAAGCCACACTGAAACCAATACTGTAATTTGTATTGCGTTAGCATGAAAATACAAAACCGGACCTAAAAAAAGACCAGTAAGAAGAAGTATTATTTTCTTGTCTGTTTTTGCTTTTTCGGGTGCTTGCCACAGAATGAAATAATACATAAATAGGGAATATAGCCCAAGGCCTGCAAATAATCCGATTGAGTTAGAAAGTACTTCCATCATTTATCACACATAACGTTTTAGATTAGGGGCTCCGCTTTGCGGTTTCCCAGCTTGAGCAGCTTGTTAGATTGCTTACTACTTTTCTGCATCTTCTTGATATTGGTAAAATGCCGCTTTAACTATGTTAATTCCTCCACCAATTATGGTTCTGATAATTCCTGCTATAACTGATAAGAATAAAACACCAATGAATAAAAACAGTATTAGTCTAAAAGATTCCGAAATAGCTACTTTAAATGATTCATTGCCAAACTGACCAGTAGCTATTGCTTCATCTGCTTTTACTTGCTGCAGGACAAATTCAATAATTTTTACCTCTTCAGGATCGTTAATTACATCCATTATCAGTACACCGAGGTAAAAAAGAACAAGGCCTCCCACAACAACTATAGCTATTCCTAATAAGGCAATTAACCTCCTAAAGCCATCTATATTTTCAGTATGATTTTTGTTTTCAATCTTCATAGCAATCCTACATTGCAGTTAAAGGACACCAATTATTATATTCATGCTTAATTCACCATTACTATAGACATTGCGATAACTAACAAAACAAACAATCCCAAACCTATAAGTGAAGAAGAATTACGCTTTGCGAGCTCTGAAATTCTAGCACGCATTAGTTGTTTTTCATGATCTTCTATTTCATCACCACAACCACGGCAATAGCTATCCGATATGGCTACAAACTCTGAGCAATGCACACACTGAAATCTATCTCTAGTATTCCATGGAAGAGCGCCTATTGGAGAGTGAATGTTATCTTCCATCATTTCCACATCAGTTTTACTAAACCTTATTCCGCATCCCCGGCAGTAATTATTACCACGTGCAGCTATTGCACTACAATGTGGGCAGAGAAAGATATCGTGTAATGTCCTTTGTTGCATATATTTTATATTAGATTGCTAACGTTAAGCACAGCCGAAAAAAACAGCTCTGCTGTTTTTTGTCGGATGCTGCTTCTGGTTAGATTGCCTGCACTTAAGATTCACTATTAGCCCCTATTTGAGACAACCCTATAAACGCACCCCAGACTGCCAAATATACCAATATTGGCAAGACACTTAGCTGTGTTACATAAATAGCTAGGAGCATCCATGACTGATAATAGAGAAATGGGTGCCCAAAATATAAGACTGGAAAGGCAAGGAAAATAATTGTTGCCATTGCCGCACGGCGATATCTTATGCTTTTTGTTTTCTTTATAACCATCCATAGTGCAACCGCTATTACATATGTAAGCCAAAATATAATTGCGTTGTTTTCTAAGTAGCCACTCATACCTGAGAATTGTTTCTTGTTGCAATCTAACGTTTTAGGTAAGGGGCGGCTGGCGAAGCCAGACATCCCGCGCAGGGCCGTAGGCCCGGAGAAAACTTGACCGACTTGTTTGGCTTGAGCAAGTACACATTAATAGCTTCCTCTCAATATAACACCAAGCTGTTTCATTGTTGTTTCAAATGATATCGCCGCTTGATTCAAAGCTTCCAAGCTTTCATTTTCATCACGAGACATTGCAACATTAGACATCTTTTCTCGCAGATTCTTTATATTCTCCCTTAACGAATCATCTGCAATACGCTCAGTTAGAATTGATAGCTTTCTATTAGAAATCATTAGTTCTTGATTGAGTTCATCACTTAGGTAGGGGCGCCCATCTCTATCCTCTCCACTTCTAAATGACACCACGTCCTCGGTATGTACGCGGCCGACTAAACGCATGCCTATTGAGAGTGCATCTTGTAGCTCAAGCAAGTTAGTACGCTGAAACGCCCTTGCTCTTTCATTTCTTTCTAATTCTTCTGCGTCTTCTTGCAGCTTACGTGAATTTCTTCCAGTTATTATTGTTGTGACAATACTTGCAGATGCGCCAACAATGGCACCAACAAGTGTTCCAATAAAACCCCATGCTACAGATTCCATCCTTTTTCCTTGTTATTGAAGCCTAACGTTTTAGCTAAGGGGCGCCGCTTTGCGGCGTCCATGTTTAAACGCCTTGTTAGGCTTTTTCATCTTTTTCTTCGCCTAATTAATCTAGTTTCTAGTAGTAAATTACATTTTTCTACTAACTTATCCGGTAAGTTAAGTATTTCATATAACTTTTCAGATACACATGGAATATCTGGTATTTGAAAATCTATACTATCTCGTTTTATTTTTGGACATGCATCGATCGCACTAAAAAAACTTTTAGAACAAACTTCTTTATCAATTTTTAGGCATGAAACGAATTCATTAAATCCGCATAAATTATTAACCATACTCGCCAAGAATGATTCAAAGTTATCTACTTCCGGTTTTTCTTTTGCGATAGCAATATTTCCAAATGTTACGAGTGTTGCAAGCACAAATAGACCAAGAGCTTTCATATCAAAAGCCTAACAGTTATTATGACGCCGTCACGAATATCGTAATATGCCGCTGGCACAGATATTGTGATATGCCGCCTCTAAATTGATTCTATTTCAGAACAAACAGGATATATTCTTGCGAAGGGAGAGCATCCTGCTACTGTTCTTTTATTCCTTACTCACAATAGAGATTAACAGACATTCGCGCATTGAAAAAGAACTGCCAGGCTGTATCAAGCCAGTGGCAGCAGTTTTTCTATAATCAAACGCAGCGTAACAGGTATGGATTCCAGCTCATGATCAGGGTGGAATCTTCAGGCGGGAAGCCTGTCCCTATTTATGATATGGAACACTCAGTTCATGCACCGCATCAATCATCACACCTGCATGTTCTGGGTTTACGTTGGGATGGATGCCGTGACCCAGGTTGAACACATGGCCTGGTCCGTGACCGTAGCTGTTGAGCACCCTACCCACCTCTTCACGTATCCGCTCCGGTGAGGAGTAGAGAATGCATGGATCCATATTGCCCTGCAGTGCCACCCGGTCCTTAACCTGCACCCTGGCATCGGCCAGGTCTGTGGTCCAGTCCACACCCAGGGCATCACAACCACTCTGGGCCATACGCCCCAGCCACTGTCCACCACTCTTGGTAAACATGATTACCGGTACTTTGCGCCCTTCGTTTTCGCGGGTAAGGCCGGCAATAATGCGTTCCATATAGGAGAGAGAGAACTCTTCGTAGTCGCGTGGGCTTAATACCCCACCCCAGGTATCAAAGATCATCACTGCCTGGGCACCGGCTGCTATCTGTGCATTCAGATAGCTGGTAACCGAATCTGCCAGCTTGCCCAGCAGGGCGTGCATCAGGTCTGGACGGTCAAACATCATGCCTTTGACCTGGGCAAAATTCTTGGTGGTGCCGCCCTCTACCATGTAGGTAGCCAGGGTCCAGGGACTGCCGGAGAAACCGATCAGAGGTACACGCCCATCCAGTTCACGCCGAATGGTGCGTACAGCATCCATCACGTAGCCCAGTTCATCTTCAGGATCTGGAACTCCCAAGGCCTCCACCGCGGCCGCATCCTGGACTGGATTTTTGAAGCAGGGACCTTCACCCTCACTGAAGTAGAGACCCAGGCCCATGGCATCGGGAATAGTAAGGATATCCGAGAACAGGATAGCCGCATCCAACGGGAAACGCTCCAGTGGTTGGATGGTGACCTCACAGGCCAGCTCGGCATTCTTGCACAGGCTCATGAAGTCCCCGGCCTTGGCCCGGGTGGCCCGGTATTCAGGCAGGTAGCGTCCAGCCTGGCGCATCATCCACACCGGTGTCATATCAACAGGTTCGCGCAAAAGGGCGCGCAGAAAGCGGTCGTTTTTAAGTTCTCCCACGGAAGGGTTTCCTTCTTGTTGCTATTTGATTCTATATATTCGTATTCCGCATCGGCATAAACAACGGATCCAGCCTATCACTGTAGGCCAGAATAAGCGATAGCGTTTCTGGCAACCTATCGGTGGCTGGTTAAGCCGGGAACGCTGTGCTTATCCCGGCCTACTGCTGGGCCTGATTACCTGGGGAGATCACTCCTACCCATCAGGTACTCATCCACTGAGCGGGCACACTGACGTCCTTCACGGATGGCCCAGACTACCAGTGACTGGCCGCGACGCATATCGCCTGCTGCAAATACACCGTCCACCGAGGTCTTGTAGGCCCCCTCACCCTCAGTGCTGCCTTTGACATTACCGCGTCCATCCAGACTGATACCCAGCTGCTTGAGCATACCTTCGTGCACCGGATGCAGGAAGCCCATGGCCAGGGTGATTAGTTCCGCCTTGAGCTCGAACTCTGATCCTTCAACCTCGGTCATCTGCCAGTTACCGGACTCGTCCTGGTTCCACTCCACCTTGGCGCAGAGCACACCGGTCAGCTTGCCATTCTCACCCAGGAACTTCTTGGTGGTAACCGACCACATGCGCTCACACCCCTCTTCGTGTGAGGATGAGGTGCGCAGTTTGTTGGGCCAGTTTGGCCAGGTCAGCCCCTTATTCTCTTTTTCTGGAGGCTTGGGCAGGATCTCCAACTGGGTAACCGAGATCGCACCATGACGGGTGGAGGTGCCGATGCAGTCAGAACCGGTATCACCACCGCCGATTACTACCACATGTTTGCCCTCAGCAGAGATGAATTCACCCTCTGGGATGTCATCGCCCTGTACCCGACGGCTGTTGGTGCGCAGAAAATCCATAGCGAAATGCACCCCATCCAACTCACGGCCAGGTATCGGCAGGTCGCGTGGTTGTTCGGAGCCACCGCAAAGAACTACGGCATCATACTTTTCCAATAGCTTGTCTGCCTGGATATCCACACCTACGTGGGTGTTGGGACGGAACTCCACACCCTCGGTGGTCATCTGGCTCATACGACGATCGATTACTTTCTTGTCCAGCTTGAAGTCAGGAATGCCATATCGCATCAGACCACCAATACGGTTGTTCTTTTCGAGCAGCACCACTCGGTGCCCAGCCCGGGCCAGCTGCTGGGAACAGGCCATTCCAGATGGACCGGAACCTACCACGGCAACCTTTTTACCGGTCTTGTGAGTGGGGATTTCCGGTTTGATCCAACCCTCTTCCCAACCTTTCTCTATGATTGAATACTCGATGGTCTTGATGGTGACCGGCGCATCGTCCAGGTTAAGAGTACAGGCCTCCTGACATGGGGCAGGACAGATACGCCCGGTAAACTCCGGAAAGTTGTTGGTGCTGTGCAGTATCTCCAACGCACGCCGCCAATCACTTTTATACACCAGGTCATTCCAGTCCGGGATGATGTTATCCACCGGGCAGGCGTTGTGACAAAAAGGTATGCCGCAATCCATACAGCGGGCACCTTGCATGTGTAAAACATCCTCACTCAGTGGAATCATGAATTCCTGATAGTTATTAACCCGGTCTGAAACCGGTGCATAAATGCGATCCTGTCGCGGATATTCCATGAAACCTGTTGGCTTACCCATGATTACTGCTCCCCCTTGGCCAGCTCAGTTGCCGCATTCTGTTGTGCCTGTATCTCATGCAGGGCGCGACGGTAGTCTACCGGCATGACTTTTACAAACTTGGGCAGATAGTCGCCCCAATTTTCCAGAATGGTCCTGGCCCTGGTACTGTCTGTGTAGTGCATATGTTTTTCTATCAACTGTCGCAGCCTGATGGCATCGTGACGAGTCATATCATGGCTTACATCCACCCGACCGTGAGTCTCCAGATCTCCACCCATATGTTCCATGGTCTCCAGAGCCTCATCTTCAGCGGATATAGGCTCCAGCTCCACCATGGAGAGGTTGCAGCGCTGCTCGAAGGTTCCGTCTTCATCCAGAACATAAGCGATACCACCACTCATACCAGCGGCAAAGTTACGCCCGGTGTTACCCAACACCACAGCGATACCTCCGGTCATGTATTCACAGCCATGGTCACCCACGCCTTCCACCACTGCGGTAGCTCCGGAGTTGCGTACACAGAATCTCTCTCCACCTACGCCACGGAAGAAGCACTCTCCGTCGATGGCGCCATAGAGCACCGTGTTACCCACGATGATATTCTC
Organism: Chromatiales bacterium; assembly: GCA_028278145.1. Classification (GTDB taxonomy): domain Bacteria; phylum Pseudomonadota; class Gammaproteobacteria; order Chromatiales; family Chromatiaceae; genus JAAGZL01. The sequence continues at coordinate 19,110 of JANQEV010000001.1, forward strand.
TTCCGGCACCAGGTTACTCTTGGCAGGCGGATAGATTACCAGGCGGCCACCAGACAGCCCCTTACCCACATAGTCATTGCCTTCACCTGCCAACTCGATGGTGACACCCTTGGCTACCCAGGCTCCGAAACTCTGACCGGCTGTGCCATTGGCTTTGATATAGATAGTGTCATCCGGAAGCCCGGCATGACCGTAACGCTTAGCTACCTCACCTGACAGCATGGTGCCGAAGGTACGGTTGTAGTTGTATATGTTGGTCTCGATCTTTACCGACTCGCCATTCTCCAGAGCCGGCTGCGCCTGAGCGATCATCTCGTGATCCAGGGCCTTGTCCAGGCCATGATCCTGTTCTTCACAGTTGTAGATCGCAACCTCAGGGCCAACCTCAGGCTTATGCAGCAGTCGGGAGTAATCCAGACCGCGTGCCTTCCAGTGATTTATAGCTTTACGCATCTCCAGCTTCTCACGCTGGCCAATCATCTCACTGAAGTTGCGGAAGCCCAGCTTGGACATGAGCTGGCGCACCTCTTCTGCGATGAAGAAGAAGAAGTTCACTACATGTTCCGGTTGTCCGGTAAAGCGCTTACGTAGCTCTGGATCCTGGGTAGCCACGCCAACCGGGCAGGTATTGAGGTGACACTTGCGCATCATAATGCAGCCCTCAACAATCAGTGGTGCGGTGGCAAAACCCAGCTCATCTGCACCCAGCAGGGCTGCAATCACCACGTCACGGCCAGTACGCATACCGCCATCGGCCTGTACCGCAATACGACCACGCAAGCGATTCATCACCAATGTCTGATGGGTTTCAGCCAATCCGATCTCCCAGGGAGAGCCGGCGTGTTTGATGGAGGTGAGAGGCGAGGCCCCGGTACCACCATCAAATCCGGAGATGGTCACATGGTCGGCATGGGCCTTGGATACACCAGCAGCAACCGTTCCCACTCCCACCTCGGACACCAGCTTCACCGAGATACGGGCCTTGGGGTTGGCATTTTTCAGATCGTGAATCAGCTGTGCCAGATCCTCAATGGAGTAGATATCATGGTGGGGCGGTGGCGAGATCAGACCTACACCTGGGGTGGAGTGCCTAACCCGTGCAATCTGGGCATTCACCTTGTGGCCGGGTAGCTGGCCACCCTCACCCGGCTTGGCGCCCTGGGCCATCTTGATCTGGATATCATCCGAATTCACCAAGTACTCGGTAGTCACACCAAAACGTCCAGAAGCCACCTGCTTGATGGCGGAACGCTTGGGGTTCATGCTGCCATCTTCCAGTGGCTCGAACCGCTCCGGCTCTTCACCGCCTTCACCGGTGTTGGACTTACCGCCAATCCGATTCATGGCTACAGCCAGGGTAGAGTGCGCCTCCATGGAGATGGAGCCAAAAGACATGGCACCGGTTGCAAAGCGTTTAACAATCTCTTTTGCCGGCTCTACCTCATCCAGTGGTATCGGTTCATCAGCGAACTTGAACTCGAACAGTCCACGCAGGGTAAGCAGTTTTTCATTCTGCTCATTGATGGTGCGCGAGTATTCGGCAAAGGTCTTGGCATCATTGGCCCGGGTCGCGTGCTGCAGCTTGGAGATGGTATCTGCGGTCCAGATATGGTCCTCACCACGAATACGGTAGGCATAGTCACCGCCCACATCCAGGGCGTCACGGTAGATTGGAGAAGCACCAAATGCTGTGCGATGCCAACGCACCGCCTCTTCTGCCAGTTCGGTCAGGCCAACGCCTTCGATGGTTGTGGAGGTACCGGTGAAGTACTTATCCACCAACTCGGTAGAGAGTCCAACGGCATCGAAGATCTGGGCTCCACAATAGGATTGATAGGTAGAGATGCCCATCTTGGACATCACCTTGAGCAGGCCTTTACCAACGGCCTTCTTATAGCGACGCATCACCTCTTCTTCACTGATCTCTTCCTGCAGCTTATGCCGCAGCTTGGCAATGGTGTCCAACGCCACATATGGGTTGATGGCCTCGGCCCCATAGCCTGCCAGCACGGCAAAATGGTGTACTTCGCGTGCCGCGCCGGTCTCAACCACCAGGCCGGATGAGGTTCGCAGTCCGGTACGCACCAGGTGGTGGTGCACAGCTGCCGTTGCCAACAACACTGGGATAGCGATATGGTCAGCATCCATACAGCGGTCGGACAGGATCAGGATATTGTACCCCTCCCGCACTGCCTTCTCTGCAGTATCACAGAGTCGATCCAGGGCCGGCTCC
>JANQEV010000007.1 GCA_028278145.1 Chromatiales bacterium
AACTCGTCTCCATCAGGATGATCCATACTGCAGGCAAAATCGACAAGTGGATAATGATGCCCCTGCTTGGCTATGTGCAATCATCAAAATGCAGGACCATCTTCGAAGGTATATAATTGAATATCAGTTAATCTACAGAGCATAGCTGATGCTAGCTAACTTAGTACGTAAACGTGATGGAGCCATTTATCCCTACATGCTTGGGGGACTGCTTGCTGCTCTCCTGGTAGGAGGAGCAACGGAACTGATTACCAGCCTTATTTCCACCAGCCAGATAGAGCGCCAGCGCTCTGAGACCCTGGAAAAACTGGCCACCATACGGGCACGCCTGGAGGGAGAAATAAATTCCACCCTACATCTGACCCGTGGCCTGATTGCCTATGTAGCCACCCACCCCAATGTGGATGATAAAGAGTTTGGGCAACTGGCCAGTGAGATCTTCAGTGTGGGCCGAAACATCCGCAACATTGGTCTGGCAAAAAACAATATCATCACCCACGTCTACCCGTTGGCAGGAAATGAGGCAGCCCTGGGCCTGGAGTATGAAAAGAAGCATGATCAATGGCCCACGGTAAAAAAGGCCATAGAGCTCAAAGGTACGGTTGTAGCAGGTCCAGTGAACCTGGTGCAGGGAGGGATTGGATTCATTGCACGCACACCAATCTATACTCGCACCGGAGTAAGTGGCCTGCTGCATATTCACAAACCAAAACTCTGGGGTATCGCATCCATCGTTATCGATCTGCCGCCACTGTTCAGTGCTGCAGGTATCAGTGAAAAAGCAGATGGTCTGGATCTGGCAATGCGTGGCAAAGATGGATTGGGGGAAAATGGGGAGATGATTCTGGGTAACCCGGAGCTATTCAACACTGATCCGGTAGTGCAATCGGTAACACTGCCCAATGGCAGTTGGCAGATTGCCGCACTCCCTGACGGTGGCTGGGGGGCTAGCCTTGAATCACTATGGTTGCCACGCCTTTCCGGTTGGTCTATTTCTATCCTGGTGGGAACATTGGTGATGGCCCTACTCTGGACTCGCGCAATCAATCGTCGACTGGCTCTATACGATCATCTCACAGACCTACCCAATAGGCGCTTGGCTGAGGATCGCCTGGAACAGATGATCACTCGCAACCAACGAGATAAAACTTCATTTGCACTGTTTTATATCGATCTTGACGGTTTCAAGCAGATCAATGACCACTATGGACATAAAGTTGGTGATAGCCTGCTGATTGAAACCGCCAAACGCATGCTCGCCAGTGTGCGCACTATGGATACGGTGGCACGCATAGGTGGAGATGAGTTTGTCATACTGGCTGATGGCATAGGCAAAGAAGATGATATAACCAGGATAAACCAAACCTTACAGAAAAACCTATCCGGGTCAGTATTCCTTGAAGGCAAAGAGGTAGAGATGCATGCCAGTATCGGTATTGCTATCTTTCCGCAAAATGGCGCGACTGTGGATGAGCTGCTTATGGATGGGGATAGGAAGATGTATGCAGAGAAACACAAGGACAAGGTACATCAGGTGGATTTCAGCAAAGGCTCCCAAATCTAAATCATCAATCCCATGCGCCAATCCTGCAGGACATTATTTAATTGTTGCCATCTACTCCATACCCCAGACACTGTTAACCAGAGTCCAAGACGGAAACATATCAGGTAACAGATTCAGATAGTCGCAATCACCTTATTACGCCCTAACCGCTTGGCCTCATACAGCATACTGTCAGCCCCGGCAATCAGTTCAACCAGAGTTTTGTCGGCACAATTACACTGCACACCAAAGCTGGCAGTGACAGGTGCAGCAACACCAATATCCGAGAGATCAACTAACTCAGCAGCACTGCGCAATTTTTCCGCCACCAATACAGCCTGTTCAAGTCTGGTCTCGGGTAGCAGGATCAGAAACTCCTCTCCGCCCCAGCGTGACACCACATCCTGGCGCCTTACTCCAGATGAGAACAGATGACTCATCATTATCAGAAGATCATCACCCACAGCGTGGCCATACCTGTCATTGATGCGCTTAAAATGATCCAGGTCAGCCATGATTATTGAGAAACAGTGACCATGCCTAGTGAATCTTCCATATTCTTCCTCTAGGCGATCCTGCATATCACGCCTGTTTGACAATCCGGTAAGCACATCGGTACGTGACGCCTTATCCAACTCTCGGCTCATGGCCACATAGGTTTCCGTGCTCTGCCAACGCATGTACTCATAGATGAAAGACAAGATAGCCAAGGCAGAAAAAGAGGCGATAAACCTGATCTTGAAACTGCTGGGATATTCTGCAGAGACAAAAGGTATATCCGGATAGAAAAACAGCAGAACAGCAATAAGAAAAAGAACCAGTACTGCAATTACACCCTTCCTGAATCCCAGCAGCAGCATAATGATCATGATTAGGGGATAACACCAGAGAGGACCGGTGTTATCGATGCCACCAGATGCAATCAGATAGGTATGCACCAGTACCACAGCCAATGAAAGTCCATTGGTACCATAGTCATGGTTGCGGGAAATATGCATCAAGGACATGGAACCAAGGGTCAGGACTGCAACAGCTAACAGTACTGTGCCGACTTCATGGTTACCTTGCCATAGCGCATTGATACCGAACACCAGCAGAAACAGCGAGCCAACAGCACCCACCTGCATGATCAACAGGTAGTTTCGGCCCTGATCGGCATCTTGGATATTCATTGTCAACCTTATGGAACTAACTGCAGCAGTTTCGCATCCTGCTTAGATTCCTGTCAGGCACTGCAAGGCACATTAAGAGCTGACTACTCTCGAACACTTAATTTAAAATAGTACAAAATCCTATCCCAAGGCTCTACTTACGACCCTATACGGGACATAATATCCTGAATACATTCAACATATTTGATGTGGCTCAATGAATTGATCAGGAATCAAACACATGAAGCTGGTCAAATAATCACCGCCACTGTCGTCACATGGGAAATGCTCCCAAAAAACATATCAACTATAACCTGGTTTAATCCTAAACCTCTGTACCAGGCCACTAAGATGCGAGGCCATTTCCGCCAACTCCCTACCGGTCTGACAGGTCTGTTTGGCGGCCTCCGCATTTTGTGATGCCATTTCGTTTATATGGTCGATATTCGAGTTCATATTGTCCGCTACCGCATTCTGTTCTTCTGCAGAAGTAGCAATATTGCTACTCATCTCATCTATGCTGGAGACTGACTCGGCTATGGTCTGCAATGAAGAGCCAGCCAGTGACGCCTGGTCTGCAACCGACCTAGCCTGTTCCCTACTGCGACCCATTGCCTCCACCGCGGTCCTGGAACCAGACTGCAGCTTTTCAATGATATGGTTTATCTCAGAGGTGGACTCCTGGGTACGCCCTGCCAGTGTACGCACCTCGTCTGCCACCACTGCAAAACCACGCCCCTGCTCGCCGGCACGAGCCGCCTCGATAGCTGCATTCAGTGCTAACAAATTGGTTTGTTCAGCGATACTCATGATGACATCCAACACCGTATTGATATTTTCACTATCCTGCTCCAGCACTGTCACCAGGTCCGCTGCCGAATCCACCTGGTCTGCAAGCTGCTGAATCCCGGTAACCACTTCATTTACCACCTGCTTGCCATTGGATGTCTCGTCATTGGCATCGTTTGCGGCAGTCGAGGTTATGGCAATATTGGCGGCAACCTCCCTTACGGTAGAACTCATTTCAGCCATGGCTATGGCCGCCTGATGAGTCTCTCCCTGTTGCACCTGGATATTGGTGTTGGTCTGTTCTGCTGTATGTGACAGCTGGCTGGAACTGGATGCAACCTGGGTGGAGGCAGTAATGATCTCATTCACCGTATGGCTGAACTCATCCACCATTTTATTGAAGCTATCAGCAATGTGCTTCATCTCATCGGTGACATTCAGCTTGATCCTGGTGGACAAATCACCTTCCGCCATCCGCTTGGCCGACTCGTTTATGGTGGAAATAGAATCAATTACTGTAGAGTACATGCCAGAAAACAGCCAAACCACAAGCAGCAGCGAACCAACCACCGCAATTATCATAAGGTTCACAGTAGATTTCCCGGCCTCTAACCTGTTTTGCAGTAATTCATCCAGGGTTGGCAGTATCTGGTCAAACAGCCCGAAAGAAGCGGCAATGGCCTGGGTACCTACCTCGAACACCTCTGACGCATCCACCTTGAATGTATCTTTGTTCAACATCTCGGAATTGATAAAGTCAAAAAACTCCTGTGCCTTCTCAACTGCTGTTGCATCCATCTGTTTCAGTTTTGCTCCAGCATCAGGATTTACTGAACTTACTGTTTTAAGTGCATGGTGCAACTCCTGGATTCCTTGTTGTACCTGATACATGAGGACCGATAACTTGACCGCATCCTTCTGGTTAATACTGTCACCTTTAGCAGCATTGCCAGAAGCAAGACCGCGGGTTTTACCCATTGCATCGGTAAGTTTTGGCAGTCGATTGACCATTCCATCCATCAGATAATACGAATCAAGCTCAGGATCAAGGATGAGATTGGAGCTATCAGCCACATGCACGACTAAATCTATAACCTTGCCAATCATCTCAGAATGCTCGGCGAACACCTCCGGTGCCTTACCAGACATGGAGTTATCTTTGATCCCTTGCCACTGCTGCTGGATGCTTCCTACCATACTGCTGGTCCGCAACTCTTCTCCCAGTTCCTGGTCCACCTTTTTAAGTGCAGATAAAAACCCGTCCACCTCTACGCGTTTGTCCAGGATCTTTCCTTTGAATGAGTCATTGCCATTCAGATAGGCATTAGTCATACCCCTATGCTGAGGCATATGTTGTAGCAGTGGTCGTATCACCTTTATGTAGGCAACGCCACTGCGCTCCTGAGCCAGAAATCGGTTTTGTGCCACCAGCCCTTCAAATAAAGTTACCAGCAACACAGCAATTGGCAGGGCAAAAACAAAGAAAACTACGAGAAACTTCTGCAAGTATGACATACGACCAGTAATAGACTTTGCAGGCTTGATTAGTAATGTCCAACTCATTGTTAACCTCCTGTTTAGCGGTGTATTTTTATTGACATTACTTCTTATCAATTCGTGATATAACGCATTTTTTTCCTACATCATGGAGGGTTTTTCGGCACACCCGATAGATTCTTTAGTGATTTTTTGAATAAATCATTCAGACTTCTGAAATTATGCCCATATCCATTGAATAAAACGTTCAAAGCATGAAAGCTTCCGATTCAGGAATGCCAATGCCATTTTTTGCTAAGGCTGATGGAACACCAGGCTCCGAGCATGGCTGTTTTTGTGTAAGAATGAGAAAACCGCAATTCAGCTGTAGCTTTAGATTATTGAAATGATCAACCGTAAACTCTCCATCGCCCCGATGCTGGACTGGACCGACAGGTACTTTCGTTATTTTGCCCGTCTTATCACTCGGCATACCCTGCTCTATACCGAAATGGTAACCACTGGTGCCCTTCTCCATGGCGACCGGGAACGCTTTTTACAGTTTGATAGCAGTGAGCACCCAATAGCCCTGCAGCTGGGAGGGAGCGACCCAGCAGCCCTGGCTGAGTGCTCACTTATGGCACAGGATCACGGCTATGATGAGGTAAACCTGAATGTTGGCTGCCCCTCGGACCGAGTGCAATCCGGACGCTTCGGGGCCTGCCTGATGCTGGATCCTGATCTGGTGGCCGAATGCGTCAGCGCTATGCGCAAGGCCGTCTCCATACCGGTAACTGTAAAGCACCGTATCGGCATCGACCAGGATGACAGTTATGAGACTCTGCAGCGCTTTGTCGCTATCGTATCCGAGGCCGGCTGTGAAACCTTTATCATGCATGCCAGGAATGCATGGCTGCAAGGGCTCAGCCCCAAGGAGAACCGTGAAATTCCCCCTCTGCGCTATGAGGTAGTACATAGACTCAAGCAGGATTTTCCAGATCTGGAAATCATCATTAACGGCGGCATTAAATCGCTGGATGAGGCAGAACAGCAACTGCAACTCCTGGATGGCGTAATGATCGGACGCGAAGCCTATCAGAATCCCTGGATCCTGGCCGAGGCAGACCGGCGTCTGTTTGGCGATGATCACCCCATCCCAACCAAACACCAGATCATTGAACAGCTTATGCCATTCGTACTACAAGAGTATGCTCAAGGCACACCTATCAGTCGCATAACTCGACATATTCTGGGGCTGTTCCAGGGCTGCCCTGGGGCCAAGGCCTGGCGGCGGCACATTAGTGAAAACGCCCACCGTAAGGGTGCAACCCCGGAACTGATTACCGAGGCTCTAGCTCTGGTGCACGGCTAAGGATGCTCTTTTTTTCAGCCGCAAATGAACGCGAGTAGTGGTGCACGGATGCACCGTTTACGGATCTAAGGATGGAATAAACGAGAATGCTTATGATGGCTTGTGACAATCAGATTCAGTAGCGTAGGCCAGAATAAGCGCTAGCGTTTCTGGCGATTTATCAGATTCTGTCGTTGATGATATTTTTTGCCGGGAACGCTACGCTTATCCAGGCCTACATGTCTGAAATTGATTCAGCATGACAACAATTATCTTTTCGTTTATTTGCGTTAATTTGCGGCTAATAATTGTTTTTTACCGGCTGTTGTTTATCCACATCACACCAGGACCAAACAGACCATGCTGAGTCTTTTCGGTTAAACTCTGAAACATGCACTGGTATCTACTAGCCCTGCTCTGCGCCATCAGTCTGGCCTCTGCAGATGTCGCCACCAAACACTGGTTGCGGGACTACAGTGCCAAAGAACTAGTGCTGGTTCGCTTAAGCATATCCGGGCTGCTGCTCTCGCCACTATTACTGACACAACCATTTCCAGAGCTACCACTGGAGTTCTGGGGCTGGATAGCATTGCTGTTACCATTGGAGATTATCGCCCTGCTGCTGTATATGCGGGCAATCCGCGACTACCCACTGTGGCTGACCCTACCCTACCTGGCCTTTACCCCGGTATTCGTCACCTTCACCGGCTGGGTCCTGTTGGGAGAACAGGTTTCCATGTTGGGGTTTGGCGGGATCTTTCTGGTATTTGCCGGGACCTGGATGCTTAATGCAAAGAGTGAAAATCCAGATGAGCGCCACGCGCTACTGGCACCATTTAGCGCCATCCTAAGCAACCGTGGCTCCAAGCTGATGCTACTGGTGGCCGGTATCTACAGCATCACCGCGGTGGGCGGCAAGGCGGCCATGCAATATATGCCGGCAGATCTGTTTGGAGCCTTCTATTTCTCTCTGCTTGGTGCAGCCACCTTTATCCTGTTTCTGATCCATAAACCAAAGATCTTAGCCGCACTATATCGACGACCTAGTCCCAACATCATGGTAGGTCTATTCATGGCGGTGATGGTAATCACCCACTTCCTGGCGCTGCAGCAGGTGGAGGCGGCATACATGATTGCAGTAAAACGCAGCAGTATGCTGTTTGGCATAGTTTTCGGCGCTATCCTGTTCCGAGAAAGGGACCTGAGCGCACATCTTGCTGGCGCCAGCCTGATGGTAGCGGGAGTGCTACTGATCGCTATAGGCAGCTAATCCTGACGAATCTAACCCAGCGGTTTCAGCTTAACCAACAACAGCGGCAACAGAGTGAGATTGCCGATTAGAGCTACCACCATGGCAGTGCCCGTTAGAAGTCCAAAATAGATGGATGGAATAAAGTTGGACAGCGCCATAATAGAGAAACCCAGGGTCACTGTTATGGAGGTGTAGTATATGGCACGACCCACACTGGAGTGGCAACGCTTGACCGCAGCCCAGGCATCCCTATCAACCGCCAACTCCTCCCTAAACCTGTGTATATAGTGAATGGCGTTATCCACACCTATACCGATAGTGATGGCAGCGATGGTAATGGTCATGATATCCAGGTTGATCCCCAGCCAACCCATAAGACCCAGGATGATACCAGCTGCCACCACGGTCGGGATCACACCGATTGCAGCCAGTTTCCAGTGCTGAAACAGCATAAAAAACATGACAAAGATAGCCAGAAATACCATGCTCAGGGTCAGGATCTGAGAACGAAACAGGCTTTGCAGCACGTTATTGTAGAGCACCAACATACCGGACAGCTTGACCTGGTTCTCTTCCAGACCAAATTTGTTAATCAGGTCGCTCTTGATCTTCTTTAGCAGGGCATCACGTTTCAGGTTTATATCTGAGTCGATAACCCGGATACCAAAACGTATCTGGTTACCATCCTTGGACATATAGGGATCCAGGATCTGGGCCTTGATGTCATCCGGGAGACGCTTATGCACCACAGCCAAACTCATATTATCCAGGGGAGTGTCGTTGTTGAGCATGGTCATCATGCTCATGGTGGTATACAGGGAAAGCACCTTGCCGGTCTCAGGCAGTGACTCCAGGTATTCATGGATCTTCTGCACATCAGTCAGCTGGAACATATTAAACCAGTAGCTTTCACCACTGATGCCAACACCCCCGCTTTCGAAGTCTGCATCCAGATCCAGATCAAAATCCACATCTATATCTTCAATATCTTCTTCAGGTACCTCATCTTCAGACACAGCAGACAGATCTTCCTCGGGAAGAGTATCATCAATAGGCGCAGCAGCACCCTGCATGTTATCGGTCTGGTCTGCCGCCATGGCACCGTCCTGCTCAGGCTGTTCTGCGGCCTGGGACTCTTCCATATCAGGCGCATGCTCACCATCACTCTTTGTCTGCAGCCCCTGCAAAAACTCATTGTTCGGTTCCAGCACCACATCCAGCGGAGTGGTTCCACCCAACTCGCGATCGATCAACACCATGCCCTTGTAGATCTCGGTAGACTCTTTGAAGTAGTCGATAAAACGGTTTTCTACCGAGAGCTTTCCTATACCTATAACCCCAAGCACCACAATCAGCAGATAGGCACCCAAAATATAGTTACCGTTACGCTCTATGCCATTGGCCAGGGAACTGGTGAAGACAGCAGTTGAATCATGCTTGCGCAGTACCGGTGTACCCGTCCTGAGCGGAGCCAATAGGGCAGGAAACAGCAGAAAGGCTACAACAAATGCCAGGCCCACACCCACTACCATCATCCAGCCGAAATCTATCACCGGGCGGATACCACTCACGATAAGTGACGCAAAGGCCACCATAGTGGTAAGCGAGGTGTACACCGAGGGTGCAAACTTGGAGCGCATGGTCTCCTTCAGCATCCAGAGCTGGGAGCGACTTGGATCTTCTGCATGCAACTCCTGATGACGCACGATCAGATGCACCGCCAGTGACAGAGTGATGATCAAAAGCAGGGAGATGAAATTTGAGGAGACCACGGTCACCCGCCAATCCACCATACCCAAGAAGCCCACCATGGAGATGGCGGCTACAGCGCAGATCAGTAGAGGCATCAACACCCAGCGTGGACGCTTGAAGGCAACGGTCAACAGTACGATCAGAAACAGGGCCACGCCGACACCAAATGTCTGGATATCGGAATCGATAAAATCGATCATGTCAGAGGCGATCATGGGTACACCACCGAGATGAATCTCACCCTTATCCTTATACTTCTCCAGGATCGCCCGCACCGATGCAATATCACTCTGCAGCTGGGTCTGCAATCTGGTGTTATGGTGCCTGATCTGAGCCGAGATCTGTTTTAGCTTATCGGACTCGTCAGCACTCAGCCTGGTAGTCATCTGCTTTTCCCAGATCTGATCGCGTTGATTCTGCAGATCACGCTGGATCTCGTCATGCTTGAGATAGACCAGCAGGGCGGTGGTTTTTTCATCCACGCTGGAAAGCAGGCTGCGATACAGGGGACTGTTGCGAAACTCCAGTCTGGCCTTGGAGATATCCATACCCTCGGTTTCCAGGGTACGTACAGCTTCCTGCAACTCGGACACGCTGACCCTGGGGCTATCAATAAGCGGCACATCCAGAATAGACAACACCGACTCCACCCGCTCCAGCTCGGCCAGTTCATCCCGCAACCTACGGATATTGCTCAGACTCTCCTTGGTGAACAGACCAACCTTGGGCTGCAGGGTGACCACCAGAAAATCATCCGAACCATAGCGTGCCCGCACCGCCCGGTAGAAGCGCAGGTCCTGATCATTCTCCAGCACCAGTGAATCGGACGAAGCGTCCAGTTTGAAGTCCTGTGCAAACCACACTGCCACAGCCACTAGCAGAAATACTGCCAACGCCACAATCAGCGGCCGTTCCAGAGTCAGGCGATAATAGAGTTCCGTTAAACGCTGTTGCATTGTTATTGTCTTTTTACAATTTATATTTATGAATACACATTCTCATCAATCGAATGTGTAATTGTACCCGATTTCACCCAAAACACACCCCAGCCAAAATCCTGGTATGACAGCTTATATCCAGACCTGGTCAGTCACCAGTCCGTTTAATCTTGCATGGGACAGATATCACCTTGTCACGCACAAATCCGGAAGGCCGCCCCAATTCGTTATAGCGCACACATCTGCCATGCTTGAACTGAAAATCACCAATGTAACTGTGGGATATCTTGCGCTTGAGATTCTCAGCATAAGAAAGCCCCAGAAAATGGCTTACCAGGCCACGGATCACACCGGCATGCACTACCACAAGAATGGTGTCATGCTTATGTTTACTCCAGAGTGATTCAATAAAACTGACGCTGCGCTGCTGCATCTGCCGAAAGCTCTCACCCTTGGGATATACAAAATCCGGATCTTTCTTATGCTCAGGGATATGCTTTTCAACCCACTTTTTACTCTTCTTATACAGAGTCCCGTAGTTGACCTCCTTCAACTCGGCCTGATCATGCACCAGGTTTATACCTCTCTTCTTCGCATGGTACATCCCGGTCTGTCGGGCACGCTCCAGATCACTGGTATAGACCGCATTGATCTTAACTAAATGTTCAGACAACACCCCATCTACGAAGGCCAGATCTATCTGCCAATCCTCAGAGCGAGGCGAGTCTCCCCACCCCATAATCTGACCCAGTTTATTAATCAGGGTCTTGTAATGCCGCACTACGATTACACGCATCTGCGTCCACTTCCCAGGAATATATCTTAAAAAAAAGGTTCACTGCATAGATTATTTATTTGTGATTTTTTTGTTTATCGCTCTCCACAGGGAACAGCTTGACTATGGTCTTGCTGATAATGCCCAGCACCTCAGTTATGGTCTCTTCCACTGTTTGGTCGGCAATAATTGGAATACCGGCCCCGTCTGCTTCATCCAGCAGATAGCTCTGTAATTCCCAGATATCATCCATATGATCCAGATATTTACTAGCTCTCCTCTCAGCGCTATCCCGTGCTCGTTTTTTAAATCTCTTGCGCAGGCTGTCTCGGTTGGTTGTGGCCAGCATCATGGGAATTACTACCACATCATCACCCACATCCTGCATGGCCAGATGGGTGGGCAGCACATGCACTCCCTCTAAAATCAGGTGCTGGCTCTCAACCACTGCCCTAGATATGGCCGCCTCAAGGGCTGGCTGCATGGTATTGATCTGAGAAAGAAAACCAGTGATTACCGGGCTGTCCACCTCCTTACGTTCCAACTTGCCAGGAAATGGCAGGCCACGCCAGGCGGCAAAGCTGGAGTGCATCAGGGTAGGAATGACCTGGCTGGGCAGATAGGAACGGATGATCTCACGCATCATATCGGTAGACTGCATGCCGGCAATATCCAGTCGATATGCCAGTTCTGCCGACAGGGTACTCTTCCCCGACCCAGTGACGCCACCCACCAACAGAATCAGTGTCTTGCCGGAGTTTTCAAATTCACGCCAGGAGAGGTATCTATTTGCGGTTTTCTTACCAGCAGTTTTTATCAGACAGTTGTAGATGACTTCCCGCAGCTCTGTATGGTCGATCTCCAGGTAATTGTCCTGCTGCAGGGCTTCAGATACACCCATAGCACTCTTGCGCGCCACATCAGAAGGGATGGCACAAGCCTCCAGGGAGTGGGTAAGAATCCCCACCGAGAAGCGTTCATCACGCTGGGGCAAATGTACCACTATGTCTGATTCATGCTGAGGCTTGTTCTCATAGATATTCCGTACATCATCACCATGATGCTCTTGCAGCAGGTTCGCCACCAGGTTAATCAGGTCATATCTACTGACCTCCTCTATATCCTTAAGTCTTTCTCTAACCTCCTGCGCCAGGGTATAGGCCTCCTCGTATCCCAGGCCGGTCTTTACCAGAGACTGCACCAATATTCCGCGAAAAAACGGGATCTGGTCACCAGTAGCCTCATTTGTAACGATTGTTTTCGCCATGGATCAACTCTGTTTCGAAATCTATTTCAATCTATTATTCAAGCATAGCAATCTTCCGGATTGCTATCTTAAGTCACAGCCATTAAATCACCTAGATTTCGCACTGTTATCACTGTTCGATCATACCTTTGGATGCTAGATAATAATCATTCTTAATAGGCTCAAAACCAACTACGCAAACCGCTTGTGAACCTAATAATTCAAACAATAACAAAATGTTGATCTTTGTTCAGATAAGGATAGAATGGGCCATGCTGAGTAAGGATTATTCGATCTACAATGATAAAGCAGTTTCGGCGAAGTTTTCTCCCCCTGCTCTTGAAGCGTAGTTTCTTCACCTATACAGCAAATTGGGTTAGTCATAATAACTATGACAGAAAGTTTCGTATATCAGAGGATTAACAAATGGCTGAACAGCAAACAGGCACCGTCAAGTGGTTTAATGACGCTAAGGGATATGGTTTTATCGAGCGTGAGGGCGGAGCCGATCTATTCGTTCATTTCCGTTCCATAGTTGGCGAAGGCCACAGAACCTTGAAGGATGGACAGCAGGTCCAGTTTACCGAGGTTGAAGGGCAGAAAGGCCCTCAGGCCGAGAACGTCACACCTCTGTAAGGTCTGACAACCGGTTAAAAAAACCCAGCCAGGGCAGCCTGGCTGGGCCTACTCTTTGTCTTTAACAAAGAGTATTGGTTGTGTATCGTGCGTTTTTCTAACGCTCACCCTGCTTCTATCACACACCTATTCCCTTGCGCCAACACAAATCAGGCGGAAACTCACATCTAAACCTGGTACCTTGCCCTGCTTCACTGCTTATATTTAGCCTACCCTTATGTCGTGCCAACGACCTGTTCACAATAGAAAGCCCAAGGCCGGTTCCTCCTGAATCACGGGATCTGTCAGAATCCACACGATAAAACGGTTCCGTCAGATGTGACAGATGCCGCGCCGGGATGCCATCACCAGAATCCTTTACCATGAACACAGGGGCTCCAGCCTCCTGCTGCCAAGACACATCAATCTGGCAACCATTGGAGGTGTGATGTACGGCATTAATGATAATGTTATAGAACAGGCTTTCCAGAACCTTAGGTTCACCTTGCAGCCCCAGGGCCTGATCTAGATCCAGGCTTATCCTGTGACCCGTGGGTTGCGCCAGCACCTCCACGCTAGCCACAATATCCTGCAGCATGCCGGGAACATCCACCTCTGTAGATGCAAACCCCTCATGACCCTGATCCAGACGGGATAACAACAGCAGATCATCCACTATTCCACGCATCCTTTCTGACTGCTGATACATAAGTTCCACCGGTCGCGCCCACTGCTCTGATAGTGCTGCTCCATCGGCTTGCATGGACTCCAGGAAACCACTGATAACAGTAAGAGGCGTTTTCAGTTCGTGGGAAACATTTGCCACAAAGTCTTTCCGCATCTGGTCCAGATGGTACAGACGGGTTATGTCCCTGGCCACCAGCAGTACCAGGTCATCACTCTCTGGCAGAGCTATGAGTTGCATAGACATAATGCTGGATCTGTCAATGGGTGATTCAAGCTCCAGGGGTTGAGAAAAATCCCTGGCCTCCAGGTATTCCTCTAGAACCGGGTGCCCAACCTCTTCCACCAGTGAGTTACCATTCACTGCCTTGTCATTCAGACCAAACATCTGTTTGCCAGTATGGTTACACCACTGAATACACCACTTGGCATCCAGTATCATTACCGTATCCGGAAATAGCTCAAACGCCTTACGAAACAGTGAGACCACCTGGGAGTTATATTTTTCCTGCCGCTCTACCCTCTGCTGTAAGGCAAGAATCTGTGTTGAGAGCCGCTGCAACACCCCTGTATGTTTAACCTTGGGTAAGGCGCCATCTGCCGATAAAATTCTACTCATACGCAGCAGTGAAGATAGATACCAAGCCAGGATGGCCAGGGTACCGACAGAAAAAAACAGCAGGTGTGACTGAAACAGGATGCCGCCAGCCAGGGTAAACAGAGCCAGTAGGATCAGCAGCCGTATTTCGGCACTCCACTGTGCCAAACCTAGACGATCCACAGAATCACCCCTTGGCTGAAAGCCGGTAACCCACACCTCGCACGGTCTGGATTATGCCAGCATACTCAACCGGCTCCAGGGCTGCACGCAGCCTTCTAATATGCACATCCACCGTTCGATCTTCCACATAATTGTCGCCTCCCCACACTCGATCCAGCAGTTGGGTACGGGAAAACACCCGCTCAGGGCGTGCCATGAGAAAATGCAACAGTCGGAATTCAACCGGTGAGAGTTCTAACCGGACGTCATCAACAATAACTTCATGGGTTTCCGGATTCAGACGCAGACTACCAATCCGCAGTTCAGAACGGTCCAGGGAACTGCGTCTGAGCAGCGCCTTGATGCGTGCCACCAGTTCCCCGGGGGAGAAGGGCTTGGTCATATAGTCATCAGCACCCACGTCCAGACCACGGATCTTATCCTGATCAGTACCCCTAGCTGTGAGCATAATGATAGGTAACTCACTGGTCTCATCCCGGTTTCGTAGCTCACGTGCCAGATCAAACCCGGACTGGCCCGGCATCATGATATCCAATAGCAGCAGATCAGGACGTTCACTCCTGATCATCTCCTTGGCCTGGCTGGCATCTTCTGCCTCAATCACTTCAAAGCCGGAACGGGACAGAGTAAACCGCACCATCTCTCGGATGGCTGCTTCATCATCCACTACCAGTAGCTTAGCCTGCATTACTCACCTGTCTGACTTGGTGAATCGGATCTTTGACCAATAGAAAAACAGTTGCACGGATAATATGTATATAGAATTTATTACTCTGTCCTATCAGAACAAAAATGCAGACTATCCGTATCTGCCTTCGATATAGTCCGCAGTCTGCTTGTTCTTGGGTGTCACAAACAGATCCTCGGTGGCGCTATGTTCCACTACCTTACCCATGAGCATAAAGATGCACTCATCACTGGCGCGACGGGCCTGAGCCATATTGTGGGTTACGATAAGGATAGTGTATTTACCACGCAGTTCCCAGATCAGCTCCTCTACTGCTGCCGTACCCTTGGGATCCAGGGCGGAACAGGGCTCGTCCATCAGCAGAACTCTGGGCTTGACCGGCAGTAACCTGGCGATACACAGTTTCTGCTGTTCCTCTAGAGAGAGTTCTGTTGCCTTGTGGTTGAGCTTATCCTTCACCTGATCCCATAACAGCACCTGGCGCAGGGACTCTTCAACGATTTCGTCCTGATTCTTTTTAGCCGCTTCATTACCCTTGTTATGTAGACGGTGGCCAAACAGGACATTGTCCCGGATAGAAACCGGCAATGGATTGGGACGCTGGAACACCATACCGATCTGCTTACGCACTTGCACCAGTTCTACCGCAGGATCATAGATGTTGTGGTCGAACACATTGATACTGCCATCAATACGCACATAACCCAGACGCTCATTGATGCGGTTTACACTGCGCAGGAAGGTGGACTTGCCGCAACCTGATGGCCCGATCATGGAGGTGATGATGCCATTCTTTATCTTCAGATCGATATCGAACATGGCCTGAAAGGTGCCATACCAGAGATTTAGTTTCTCGGTAGTGATGGCGTGTTCAGGCTGTTCCTGTTGTGTAGTATCTGCGCTGGCTATCATGATTTAAGTTGTCTTGCCCTGGTTCTGTTATTTACGTCTTTAGCCGAATTTTCCTTCCACATAGTCTCGGGTACGCTGGTCCTTTACCGAGCCGGAAAACAGCTCCTCGGTAACTCCAATCTCCACGCATTCCCCCTCCAGGAAGAATGCGGTGCGGTTCGCCAGACGCCGTGCCTGCTGTACCAGGTTGGTCACCAGGATGATGGTCATCTCCGACTTCAGCTCCTTGAGCACATCCTCGATACGCATGGTGGTAACCGGGTCTACGGCAATGGAGAACTCATCCAGGATCAGTAGCTCAGGGTCCTGGGACAGGGCACGCGCGATGGTAAGGCGCTGCTGCTGGCCACCTGAGAGCAGACTGCCCAGGGAGTCCAGCCGGTCTTTAACCTCATCCCAAAGTGCTGCCCGGGTCAGGCTGCGCTCAACGATGATATCCAGCTCCTGCTTATCCTTGATACCACGCAGGCGCGGCGACAGGGCCACGTTCTCATAGATGGTGAGGGGAAGTCCTACTGGCAGGGGAAACACCACACCTATACGACTGCGCAGACCGTAAACATTTTTGATTGCACGTATATTCCGGCCATTGAATTCGATATCCCCCTCAACCTGCATGTTACTGTTGAAGCTGTCCATCAGGTTCAGGGTCTTGAGAAAACTGGTCTTGCCGGCATTGGCAGGCCCGATCACCCCGAAGATCTCATTCTCATACACATCCAGGGAGACATCGCGCAGGGCCGCTACTCCACCATAGCTGATGCTCAGGTCCCTGACCCCCAGCTTAACCGCTCTTGACTCAGGCATGGCTTCATCACCTGTCACAGAATCGGTTTCCGCTGCTGCATCTGGCTGTTCCAATGTCTCTACCA
The DNA here is from genome assembly GCA_028278145.1 of Chromatiales bacterium. Classification (GTDB taxonomy): domain Bacteria; phylum Pseudomonadota; class Gammaproteobacteria; order Chromatiales; family Chromatiaceae; genus JAAGZL01. Next base: position 16,826 of record JANQEV010000007.1, read on the forward strand.
TTTCTTCTGTCCCCGCAGATACATTCGGAAGGCGATGGAGATGCTGTTCATAATCAACACCATGGCGATAAGCACCAGGGCCACACCGTAAGGCAATGCTTCTGGTACGCCCGGCACCTGGGTTGAGACCACAAACAGGTGCAGTGACATGGCCATGGTCTGGTCAAACACGCCCTGAGGCAGAAACGGCAAGAAGAAGGCAGCACCGGTGAACATGATGGGGGCAGTCTCGCCTGTGGTTCGGGACACCTCCAGGATCACACCGGTCAGGATACCGCTGATGGAGTTGGGCAGTACTATGCGGCGGATGGTCTGCCAGCGGGTAGCACCCATGTTCCAGCAAGCCTCGCGGAAAGCCATGGGTACTGCCTGCAGAGACTCACGGGTGGCGACGATGACGATCGGTAGAGTCATGATGGCCAGGGTCAGGCTGGCAGCCAGGATACTGGTACCAAAACCAAAAAAGATCACGAAGGCACCCACCCCGAACAGGGCATGTACAATGGATGGCACACCAGCCAGGTTGATGATGGCCAGGTTGATAAAACGGGTGAACCAGTTGTCGCCGGCATATTCACTGAGATAGATCGCTGCCGCGACGCCCAGTGGCACAGAGATCATCAGGGCCAGGGCCACCAGCCACACCGTACCTACCAGTGCTGGAAATATGCCTCCGGCAGTCATGCCGTTGGTGGGATCACTGAAGAGAAAGTCCAGGCTTATCACACTACCGCCCTTGTAGATCAGGGTGCCCAGGATGATCAGCACCGGCAATACCAGCAGTATGGTCATCATCATGAACAGGGCCTTGAACAGTCCCTGAACCTTTTGGTTCTTTACGTTAAGAGCAGATTCTATAAACATGTCTGTCTATTCCAAACTGAAACTCACTGTTTCCGGATGCCACGCACGATTAGATCGGCGGTCAGATTGATGACAAAGGTAATCAGGAACAGGAAAATACCGATGGTGAACAGGGCCTGATAGTGCTCTGAACCCACCGCTGTCTCACCCAGTTCCGCCGCAATGGTGGCGGTAAGGGCCCGTACTGAATCAAACACACTGCCGGGTATATTCACGGCATGTCCGGTAGCCATAAGCACCGCCATGGTCTCACCAAAGCCACGCCCCACACCCAGCAATACTGCACCCAGCAATCCATTCTTGGCCGCCGGAATCACGGTCTTGAAGATAACCTGCCAGCGGGTAGCCCCCAGGGCCTCGGCCGCTTCGCGATAGCGGTCCGGCACCGCCTTCAAGGCATCCTCGGCGATAGAGGTCATAATGGGTGCCGCCATCAGCCCCAGGATAACGCCGGCATTGAGTACATTCAGACCCACCGGAACATCGAACAAATCAATGATCAACGGGTTCATTATGGAGAGACCTATAAAACCCCATACTACAGATGGAATGGCGGCCAATAGCTCCACCAGGATCTTCAGATACTCGCGAGTCTTACCCGTGGCAAACTCACCCACATAGATGGCTGCCCCCAGTGAAAATGGGATGGCTACCAACATGGCCAGGCCGGTTACCGATGCGGTACCTGCCACCAGGGCCAGGATACCGAACTCGGGCGCATCCTCATCACTGGGTTCCCAGTAGGGGGATAGAAAGAACTCCTTGAAGGAGAACCCTTCCAGTAGAAAACCAAAACCTTCGATGGTGATGAATATAAAGATACCAATTACAAATACGATGGCAGAGATACCACCAATAAACACCAGGAACTGCACCAGCTTATCGATATACCAGTCCAGGTTACGCCGATCGAAGTCAATATTTGGTGTCTTGCCAGCTACTGAAGACATGTACCTATACCTCTTCTCCGCACATCAGATCCATCAGATCCTTTATCTGCAAGGCAAGATTGCGATACAGGGCTTCCATATCCTGGGTACCCATAGACTCTGGTGAAGGCCCCAGGTCCCACTCCAATGCACTGGTATGGAAGGGAATATCTTCGATATATGATGAGACATCTCCCTGCAAGCTAACCACTACATGCTGGCCGGTAAGCTCTAACTGGGTAAGTTCACTCAGGGCTTTGGGGCGGGCACCCTCCAACCCTCCAACACGCTCAGCCAGAAACTCTGCCAGAGCAGGATTTATCTCTGTGGCCGGGGTCCTTCCTGCACTAGTGAAATTACCACAAGCAGGGTGATTCTTTCTGGCTATGGCCTCAGCCAGCTGACTCATCAGACTGTTGTCCTCATCGATAAACAGTACGTTGTAAACCTTGGGTTTCTTCTGCTTACCAGTCACAGAAAAGATGGTGTCTTCACAGATATTCTTGGCCTGGTCCACCACCCGCTTGAGCTGAGTAAAGACCACAAACAGGGCCAGAGAATCCTTTACATCCTGCAACTGGGTGTTTTCCATTATCTCGGCATACACCGCATCCATATTATATTCAATATTGTCTGAAAGATGCTTGGTGCTGCGCGCCAGCTCTGCATTCTGATCATTAAAGGCCTTGATTGACTCCCTAACCATGGTCATGGTGTCAACGGTCATACGATCCAGTTCACGCCCTAAAACCCCAGTTGGTGGCGAGGAGATGCGTACCCCTTCACGGGCTATGACTACCGCATAGTCACCCATGCGCTCCAGCTCTATATTGATCCGGATAATGGAAGAGATCAGACGTAGGTAGGTACCACTTGGCAGGTGCACCGCAATAAATTTATGGCACATGCGGTCAATCTCACGCATGGTGCGATTAATGGGGAAATCTTTCAGTATGGTGGAATAGGCAAGCTTATGGTTACCGGTCTGCAGGGAGTGAATTGCATTACTGACCGCTTCCTCCACCGCCTGGGCCTGATCCGCTACCTTGTTACGGATCTCTTTCTGATCACGATACAGACGTTCCTCTAGAAGGGACATATCACAGTTACCAATCGTTGTTATGAAAAAAGATGTATCAGGCCAACCCTGACACCCCCAGTTTGCCGCCAGCCCAGAAACTATCTGTCTGTTGGCAAACCCACGCAACCACCAGCTACATCCGGTGTAATCCTACCGACCAGCCCAGATTACCAGGCAGGCAAGTTACTCATTAGGCATTCAAATACCAAACACACAAACTTACATATTACTTGCAGCTAACATCACGCATCGGAGCATAGCCTTTATCCGACAGGATACACTGCCCGGCATCACTCTTGATCCAGTCCATGTATTTCTTGATAGCGCCCTGAGGCTCTCCATTGGTGTACATAAACAGCGGACGGGCAACCGGATAGCTGCGATCACTGGCGGTCTTTACACTCGGGTTCACACAGTCACCGCCATCTTCTTTGGAGATACAGGCCATCTTGATATGGTCTGTGGCGTAAGCCAGGCCACTGTATCCGATGGCACAGGGGGTCTTCTCCACCAGGTCCACCACATCTTTGGAGCCGTGCATATCCAGGGTGCCCTGGCGGAACTTACCCCTCTTGCCCAGAACCGCCTTTTTAAAATAGGCGTAGGTGCCAGAGTTATTCTGGCGACTTACCACCACGATCTTGTCGCTGCCACAACCGGGGACCTTGAGTCCCAGATCAGACCATTTGGTTGCCTTGCCGTCCCGGATATAGATATCTTTCAGCTGGTTGAATGAGAGCTGATTAGCTGGATTGGCAGAGTTGATGAATACGGCCAGGGCATCATAACCAACCACGTGTTCCATGGGGTTCTGGCCCTTCTTCTTGGCGTTCTTGAGCTCTTTTTTCTTCATCTTGCGGCTGGCATTGGCAATATCCACCGTGCCATTGATCATGGCCGCAATCCCGGTACCGGAACCACCACCAGAAACCGCAACTGCCACACTTGCATCCACATCCCGATATTTCTCAGCCCAGGCCTGGGCAACATTCACCAGGGTATCTGAGCCCTTGTTCTGGATTACGGTGCGGTCTGCAGCATTTACCCCGCAGGCTGCGCTGACGGTAACCAGGATCATTACAAACTGTTTCAGATTCATCACATTCCTCATCAATGGTGGTTATCCTATATTTTTAACAGCAGTGTAATGTTGGATTGTTACCGGAATGTTACAAGCAGTTTGATTGTATTACATCTGGTTTTTTATCTTCCCCTGGCACTTTTCTTACACTCAGCCATGGCCTGACGGCTATCACTGGACTGGAGGCACTTAATGCTGATTTCGGCCTCGGTCAGGGAGCGATCCAGGTCGTTGTGAATCTGCTCAGCCAGGGCCTTGCTCCACACCATTCTGGGCATCTGTGGACCGACCTGACCCCCAATATGATTCCCGGAACTGGCTGTACGCTGAGAATCGGCCATGATTTTAATACAGACGTTAAGTTGCTCGGAATTGGCACTCTCTGCCACGCACTTCCTGGTCTGCTTCAGCGGCTCAATAGATTTAGTCAATACTGGAAGCATCATTTGTCTATACTGACTAAAATCCTGCAGATCCACAGCCTGCCCCGCAATTACCTCTGAAGCAATCAACAGCACCAAGAGAACAGTGGTGTAATATCTGGTTTTCATCTACTTCTCCAAAAAACTTTTTGATCAATTTCCAATCAGAGCCTCAAGGTGAGCCACCGCGCTGCGACCCAGGGCACTAAGAGCGTAACCACCTTCCAGTACGGACACTATCCTACCTTCAGCATGCTTGTCCGCTATGGCCTTTAGCTTCGAGGTCACCCAGGCGTAGTCCGTCTCCCGCAACTCCAAGTGGGATATATTGTCTTCTATATGCGCATCAAAGCCAGCAGAAATCATAATAAGCTGCGGCCGAAACTGATCCAAGGCCGGCAACCATCGCTCCTCCACCCGCTGCTGAAACTCAACACCTGAAGTCCCTGCAGCCAAGGGGATATTGAAGATATGCGGCGAAACGGTATCAAAGCCGCTACCCGGATAGAGCGGGTGCTGAAAGCTGGAACCGAAAAACACCCGCGGTTCATCCAGGAATATATCCTCAGTGCCATTACCGTGATGTACATCAAAATCCATAATGGCCACCCGCTCCAGCCCGTGCTGCTCCAAGGCATGGGCAGCACCCACAGCGATATTATTAAAGTAACAGAACCCCATGGCCCGATTGTGTTCGGCGTGATGTCCCGGCGGGCGAACCGAACAGAAAGCGGTACGGGTATCTGTCTGCATAACCAGGTCCACTGCATAGACCACGGCACCAGCTGATCGCATAATTGCATTCAGCGACTTCGGCATCATGGCCGTGTCACTATCCAGGTGCAGAACACCCTCCGCTGGCGCCATGTCAATAATTCTTGATATGTGGGCCGGGTCGTGCACCCGCTCCAGATGCTGGCGCTCCACCATAGGCGCATCATGCTGCTCTACTACAGATCCAACAGCAGAACTTAGGACACTATCCTGGATGGCACTCAGCCTGGCAGGCCGCTCCGGATGTCCATAACCAACGTCATGAAGTAGGCAATCAGCATGAGAAATAAAGGCAATTGGCACAGTAACACCCCTACATGAAGAGTAAACTACAACGCAGCGGAATCTAGCATAAACCTAGAGGCTATAATCATCCAGCGCCCTCACCTTCACCTCACGCCACAGTTGGCGATAGGCCTCAGCAGATTTGCTGGCAGGTGCAAAATGGTTGACCGGCGCCCGTTCCACCCCCATCAACTCCACATTCTTGGCATAGGGCACCCTGGCATCCAACATCTCTCTAATCTCATTCGACATACGGGCAACCATATCCCGTTGCAGCTCCCTTCTCTTGTCATACATAGAGAAAAATGGAAGCAGTTGCAGATGCTGCGGTGGTTTGTGGTGAAAAAAACTCAGCAATTGTTGATAGGTACGTAAGGAAAAGGTGGTTGGTATCAACGGGATCAATAGTGCATCCGCAACCTGAAAGATGTTCTCGGCCATTAGGGAGATGCTGGGGGCACAATCGATAAACAGCAGATCGTACTCTTCCTTCAATGGCAACAGCAATCTTAGCAGGTGAACGTCAGGGTGCTTAGTACGGGTAAAGATTCGATCAAAATTCCGTAGGGAAAAATCTGCCGGAATCAGATCCAGCCCTTCAAAATCTGTTGCCTTAACCGCACGCTCAAGAGTGCTGGAATCATTCTTTAGTGATTTGAGTCCACCTTTCACTTTGGGCTTGATGCGAAAACAGAAGCTGGCGGCGCCTTGAGGGTCCAGATCCCACAACAGGGTACGGTAACCATCACAGGCTGCAAGATAGGCCAGACTGACAGCAGCCGAGGTCTTCCCAACTCCACCTTTTATGTTGTGGGTCGCAAAAACCTTCATGTCCCACCACTCTTTCTTGGCAGCTTAAACATAGACTTGAAACGCTCGCGGATCTTTTTTCTGGTAAATTGTTCAATCTGATTTAACACCAGGACACGCGCCCGTTTTCTTTCACGCTTTCGATCAGCGATCAACTGCTCCATCGCTTCCAGAGATATCTCGCGCATGGCTTGGGTCCGGGTCATTCTGGACAGATAATCTCTTAGCCTGCGGTATTGCAGATCCACATCACGATACTGACTCAGACACTGTTGCAACTTGCCTTGCTCTGACTGCAACTGGCGCATACGCTTTCCAGGAAACAGGCTGCTGAAGATTTCCATGTGATATCCCAGGCGCTTGCTGGTCTGGTATAGAGCAATAATTTTCTCGGCCTTGGGGTTAGGCAACAAATTATGGGCAGCCTTTACCAATTCCCTGTAGATAGTGTAGATACTATTACTGGCAGTTATCTCTATGGGGGCAGCAGCGCCCGCAGGCAGTTCACCAACACTACTGAAACTGCGAAAATAACTGGACATGGAGTCAGTCAATCTCAGATAACGGTAGCTATCCAGAGCAACCCTCATCTGCGCTAATTTCTCCTGCTTCTCGCTCTGCAGGAAGGAGTAAAGTGAATACAACGCCTTTTGATGCACTGCATCCACCCTGGTTTCAAAGTCCTGAAACAGATTGATGTATATATCCAGGTCTCTGATCCTGGTTGCCTCCTGTTGCACCCATTGCAGATCACTATCAAGCAGTTTTATCTTATTACCAGGAAACAGTGGTGCAAACATAAAGAAAAAACAACGAATACGGCGCACCGCCACCAGAAAATCATGTAAATATTCCGGGTCCTTCCCCTCCCTGGCGCCAGCTACATTTGACTCCATTATCTGTAAATATCGATTCAGAATTTCGCCCAGCACGACAATTGATGCTTGCCCAGTCTCCAGGGAGAATTGTGGCCGGCCAGTGTAAGCACCCGGAGTTATATCCAGGACAGCCAAGGCAGATAATAGTGGGTCATCCACTACGGGGAGTAATTTCCCTTTCTGCACAATCTTGCTCTGCCGTTCACGGAATATCTGTTCGTAACCACGATAGGGGAAAAAATAGATGGTTTCCTGCAGCTGCAAGTATGTCGCGTGTGAAGAAGAGAGGACCTTGTCGTGCCTTAGCTCCACACGCATCAGCGTCTTCTCATCCCTGTTCAGTAACAGCAGCTTCTCAACACTCCCCTGTAGGTTGGCATGAGCCAGCAACAATCTGGACCCAATAATTTGTTTCAGTTTTGGCTGCATTCCAGCATTACTAAAATCTGCCGCCCTTTGCGGTATTTTTCTTACGGTACGCGTCAAGAAAATCTGACCACTACCCATCTCCCTCCAGGTCAGAACACACAAACCTCCACGAACCTCTACTTCCAAGACCATCCCGGCCTGGAACAGGCGCCAGTCAAAAGTATCCAGGTAACAACGTCTGATATCACCTGATACCTCAACCCTCACCTCCATGCCATCTGACAATAGAGATTCCAGGCTCTTCCTGGAAAGCGAGTCAGAAGCGGTAAAGATCATCTGTTTACTGGTCACTGAATATCCTGAGGCATGTTTAGGGAACCGCTGATCAACCTTAACCTGTATCTACCTCCCCCTCAAACAGATAGCCTGAATCTAAAACCACATTTTGTACGTAAATAGACTAAACGGGCAATTATCGCACCACTGCAATCAACCTGAGGCAGGAGAGAATAAGATGAACAACCAGGCACACAGAAAGGCTGGAACAAACAACTCCAAATACCTCTGGAAGATGCAGATGGTGCATATCAATCGGCCGGTACATAGCTATATTTTTCATGCCACAAGCCAAAAACAGGTAAACAGCAGACACTATGTGCCTTGGCTTTCACTAACTGCAGTGGAGATATAAACTCCCCCACGCGCAAATATTTAGCGCCACTAGATAAACCTTTAGGTATCAGACAAATCCTATCTACACCACCTGAAACCACTGGAAAGGCGCAATAAAATCATCTGGTTACATACCATTTCCCTATTGCGCCAACAACACAGTGGGGTTAACATTACCCGATTCCAAATACACCCGACTGCCAAGTTATTTAACTAGAGATACATTATGCACAACAAATTTGCTGCACTGTTGCTTTCCGCTGTTATCACCACAGCTGCCTTCAACTTGTCAGCAGGTGAAATTGTTGCGCCTCCATCTTCTGTGAATCCATCATCAGAGAACGATAACCAGGTATACCTGGGGTTACTCTGGTACATTGGCGGAACCTACGTGCCTAGGATTGAATTGGGCTACCGCAACGTAAAAGTGGATCGGCACGGTGATGTTAAAGGTGGTGCCGCGAGCATGTCCTTTCTGCCAGGCAAAGGTTTGGATATGTTTAAACTCAAGGGTGTGCGAGGCGGCCGAAACTCCCAGGGAGAGCTGGGTGTAGGCTATAGCATCCAGCATGGGACCTTCCTGGGAACGCTCGGAGTTCAAGGCAATCACATTACCGGCGGTCTGGACTACCTGTTTGGCGTAGGCCCGCAGGTGTTTGGTGGTATCAATACCATCGGTAACTACCACAAGTCCAACAACTGCCCATCCGGTACCAACTACAATAAATACACCAAGCAATGTGACATGCCCGGTGGGATGGGCGGTATGATGTAATACTCCTGTCTGTTACTGGTAGCAAAAAAACAGGGCCTGACGGCCCTTTTTTTTGCCTTAATTTCAGAAACAACTGGCATTGAGTATGACTGGAGGTTTAAGGTAACACCCAAGCTTCAGACTGCACCATCAAATGCCATGCTTCCAGAAATCCAATATGATGAATCATGATCAGAAACCCGTTTAACACCAAACTTACTCGGCGCGAACTACTGACCCTGTTTCTAGCCGGCATATTTCCGCTCAACCTGCGCGCATTCACACCCACAGACAGTCCTGAATACATATTGGTGCTACGTGCGTTATTAGACACCCTGATCCCAGCCGATGACATCACCCCGTCGGCATCAGCCCTGGGTATACACCAGGAGATAATTGACGGCACCAGTTCAGATTTTGCCTATGATCAACTGATTCAACTGGGTTGTCGCTGGTTGAATCACCAGTCAAATGGTGATTTTACCAATCTGCAAATGCCCCAGCGCATTCAGATTCTCCAGTGGATGGAGCAGGCCGATAGACACAGCCTGCCAGCACTGTTTTTCAACCGCCTTCGGTATGAAGCCATGGCACTCTATTACAGCCAACCTGCCAGCTGGAAAGGCCTGGGGCTGGAGCGCCCGCCTCAACCTCTTGGTTATATGGATTATCAGAGTTGAACACCAGGACTGAGCATCATCAAGTGGTGGTTATAGGCACCGGCGCCGGCGGCTCGGCCGTGGCCTGGACCCTCGCCTCCAGCGGGGTTCGGGTCCTGGCACTGGAAGCCGGTCCTGCCTACTCTCCTGAGAGTGACTATCTGTTGGACAAACCACACTGGGAGAAACAACGCTTTCCATACAAACCAAACAGCCAGGGAAACTACCGATTTGCTCAGATGCAAAAGCTGGAAGAGCGCTGGTCCATGCTCCGCTCCTGGAACATAATCTCGGGACAAAACAACCAGGGCGAGTACCGCATCCCATCGAGAGCAGGTTATCACCATCTACAAGGGGTCGGAGGGAGTACTCTACGCTTCACCGGTGAAGCCCACCGCCTGCATCCTGAGTCGATGCAGATGCAGAGCAACTATGGAGTTGCTGCAGACTGGCCACTATCCTACAGCGATCTTGAACCCTTTTACCAGGAGGCAGAAACCGTGGTCGGTGTTGCAGGGCCGGCAGAAAACAGCCCCAGATGGCGCTCCCAGCCCTATCCACTGCCTGCACATGGCCTGAGCAAGGCGGCAACCCTAATCAAAAAAACCGGTGCCGACAACGGGTTTACCTGGGTGGAAAATGCCAGGGCGGCCCTGTCTATGAATTATGACGGCAGGCCCGCATGTAACTACTGTGCCAACTGCAACCGCGGCTGTCCCAGGCGTGATAAAGGCTCTGCTGATGTAACCTTCATACATAAGGCGCTGGCTACTGACAATCTGGAACTGAGACCTGGAACTCGCGTCCTGAGGATAATTCCTGGTACCAACAATCGTATCAAGTCCATCGACTATATCAACCAGAATGGTGATGAAAAAACACTTTCCTGCGATATCTTGATTATGGCGGCAGGCGCTATTGAGACTCCCCGGCTACTGCTTGCATCCGCTGACAAACTGACCCCAAACGGGGTAGCGAATGAATCAGCCCAGGTAGGACGCAACCTGATGGAGACCCTGTCCTGGAGTAGCAGCGGAATTGCGAATACCCCTCTCAACAGCTTCAAAGGGCTTCCATCAGACAGCATCTGTTGGGATTATAACCACCCCACAAGTATCCCTGGCACTATTGGCGGTTGCCGATTCTCCCTGAGCATGTCCGAAGCTGATCTGGTGGGACCAATCAACTATGCCCAGCGCATAGTTCCTGGCTGGGGAACAGGGCATAAACAGGCCCTGCGTAAGGCCTTTGGCCAGGCGGTTACGATTGGAGCTATTGGTGAATTCCTTCCCAACGACAAAACCTATGTGGATCTTGATCCAGAGGAAAAGGACCACTTTGGAATTCCATTGGCCCGTATCCACAGTTTCCTACCGAAGCCTGAACTCATTCGACTGAAATTTATGATGAACAGTTGTAGAAAAATCCTGCACCTTGCCGGGATCAGCGGTCTGGTAGAGGAGTACGGAACCTATGACTACTTCAGCAGCACCCACGTTTTTGGTGGCTGCAGAATGGGCATTGACCCCAAGCAGTCAGTGGTCAACGGATATGGCCAGAGTCACACCTGGAAAAACCTGTTTATCACCGATGCCAGTATCTTCCCAAGTTCTGGTGGTGGTGAGTCCCCATCTCTTACCATTGAGGCCCTGGCCATCCGTACCGGACGACATATAGCGCGTGGTCTTGGCTACAAACCAATAGCCTGATAGCAGCTGCACCACCCTAGTCATAAACCTACTTTATCATGGGTATAAAATATTGCCATGAATGATTCTCATTTAAAATGAATCCAAATCTCCAAAAGCCGCGTAAGTATTAGTGAACGACAACTAAACAATCTACAAGATTACTTACGAGGAGACTACTCATGAAACGCATAGCAATTACAATCGCAGCACTTACCTTTTCTGTCAGCGGGATCGCCGTAGCAGATGAGGACTACGGGTCAGTATTAAACGATCGGGTTTCTAAAACCTCAAGCTACAATAACCCTGAAACCTATGCAGAGAATCACGGCAGCGTACTGTTAGACCTGGTTCCAGGCAACCAGATCCAGAGCCAACCTCGCTCCTATGATCGCGGCCTGAGCACAGAGATCAGCATTGGTGACGCAGATAGCATTTTCAATGCAGGCGAAGACGACACCTTCTAAACAAAGGCATCAACGAAAAACCGGAGGTTATTACCTCCGGTTTTTTTGGCTAATCAGAAAAGCCATTAACCCGGCTCACAGCCGGAATCGTGCAGCATCAATAATCCCATCTCCCGGGTAATAAGCTCCTCATTCAGAGATATGAAGTCACTGCGTCGCACCGTGGTAATACCCCCAGCCATCTCATACCATGCAAACCCCGTATTCCACTCAGCATGTTTGTAGCTGCCCTGCCTGCGCCTGGGTATGCAATAGATACAGCCTGGTAACACCACCAGATTGTAACTAACATCCTGACGATGCAGTCCGGAAATAAATTCCCAGGCATCCTCAACCGAGGTGAACCTACAACAACCTACGGGATACTTTTCACTACCACCGTTATGCAACCACTCCGGCCGTGTGATCGGCAGCGGTTTGTTACGCACAAACATATGGAAATGCAGGTTATTAATAGAGGCATTGGCACCATAGCTGTTATAACCAAACCCCACATCTGGCAGAGTCTGGCCCAATAACTCCGCCACTACCCACAGATACTTCAGATCATCCTGATGCAGAAATTGAGGCAGGCAGGCCCCTCGTTCCGGTACCATCAGACTGTGAAAAGGCATGAAGGGAAATTTGTTGTAATAGAGAGAGGTGCGACGCCCCACCAGGGGACCCTCCCAGAAGATCTCTTTCAACAGAAACGGCTTGTTGAAATGAAAGCCATCGATATCAAACGGGGCAGAGCCCCCATCAACCTTCCTGTCCGCGATCCGCGAGGGCCGGAAAGAACGCAGCTGATTAAACTGCAACTCCCAAGGACCATCGTCACGAAACTCCGTTGGCTGCAGTCCAATCATGCCGATTCGCAACAATTGACGGAACACCTGCATATCGTCCCTGGCATCATCCAGGTAAAAGCTTCTCGGGGAGCGTTTAAAACTTCTTCGAAGTAATTGATAACGCCCTTTTACCTTTCTATCCAACTTCTCATGCAACACCGAATCTAGGCTGACATTCGCCAGCACCAGGATAAATATACCCAGTTCATTGTAGTCATGCAGCAGCTTTGCCAGACCGTGCTTGAAGACCTCAGCAAACTTGTCTGGTGATGAGAAAAGGTCCAAATTCATAGAAAGAGAGTATTACCCCTAAGTAGGAAATCACCTTGAAGGAGTAATGTTACCCACAACAGCCGCCCTCGTCTCCACTTTTTCCTGAGGTTATATAGCGGCGCAGTGGTTTGATCCCAAACCCGACCAACAGCAGCAGGCTTAGAGCTGCCATTGCAATGGGTGGTTCATAGCTAACATCGCCGGCCAAGGATGATCCTGCCAGCACATCAATGGCATATAGGCCTATTATCCAATCCAGAATCAGACCAAGCAGGATACTTACCCCACAGATACCCAGTAGATAAGCCACCAGGGCACGGCTTCCCAGCTCTTTGCGTACCAGAACCAGACTGGCAACATTGCTGGCAGGGCCTGCCAATAGAAACACCAGTACCGTTCCTGGTGACACCCCGGCAAACAGCATGGCAAGGGCCAGGGGAGTACTGGCAGTTGCACATACATACATGGGCACTGAGACCAAAAGGATCAACAGCATGGCCCCCAGTCCACTCCCCCACTCCACCAACATATCTGGTGGTACCAGAGTAACTACCACACCGGCGGCCACAATCCCCACCAACAACCAGAGCGCCAGGTCATCCAGCAGATCGGTAAAAGCATAGCGCAGTCCATCCCAGGTGCGACGCCAGAAACCAGGCTCAGCTGAATCTTCTGTCATTGCCTCAGGGGAGCTGCAACATACAGTGTCACAAGCAGGTTCGGCTGTTACTCTCAGCTCAACACCCTTAGCCTGGTTACTGTATGACTCGGTGGCACCCACCATTAGACCTGCAGTGATAGCAGATATGATGGCAGCTATAGGACGCAATATGGCCAACACCGGCCCTAACAGGACCCAGGACAAGGCCACAGAATCCACTCCAGTCTCCGGAGTTGAGATCAGGAATGAGGTGGTGGAAGCTCGGGATGCCCCGGCCCGCGACAGTGATATCGCTGCTGGCAGGGTTCCACAGGAACAAAGGGGCAGCGGCGCCCCTATCAAGGCCGCCTTGACTACCGCCATAGGCCCGGATCCACCCAATGCCCTCCCCACTATCCGCATGGGCAACCAGGCGTGGATCAAGCCCGCTGCAATCAAACCAAATAGCAACCACGGAGCAGAATCCAGTGCCAGATGCAAAGTATTTTCAATCAGCGCCGTGATCATGCTTCCCGCACCTGTGCCCTGGTGGCGGCACTGGGTCAACCCCACCAGGATGAAATGGGTGGCAGCGCAAAATACGTTTGGTGCCAAGCCAGAGCCCACACCAAACCCCATGCACCTCTATTGCCTCTTGCATATATGCGGAGCAACTTGGGTAGTAGCGGCAGTTATTGCCCAATAGTGGACTGATCAGATAGCTGTATCCTCGCACCAGAAGCACAAAGAACCTTCTCATTGCGTAACCTTCAGATTCTGGTGCTGTCGTCTTAGTATCTGATTACTCATGGTAGATAGCAGGTAGGCCACACCGGACACCAGGATTATAGTTGCACCCGCATACAGCTGGGAGCCAAACAGAACCAACATGAACAGGCAAAACAAAACGTGTAGCTTCATCTAAACAGATACTCTTAATATAATTAATTGGATTGATACGGTACTAGGCAGATACACTGCAGATTCATTGTAGTATAGCGTTTTAGGAACTCTATGAGCACTGGTAAATTAATCCTCTACCCAGGCAACACCACATCATCTCCCCCCCTGGTAACTTCGGTAATCGAGTCACTGCAACAGGTGGGGCTGATAGGTCAATCCCTAGACAATGGCCAGAACAGTTTTCTAGCAGGTGAAAACTTTCTTCAGCTGATCACTTTTATGGGTTGTTCACCGGATGTATGCCTGACTCCACACTCTCATGCCGAACGGGATTTTTGCCATCTTACGATTCTAGGCCCTCTACCTGAACCACAACTGATTTGGGATAATAACTGTCGGCCGCCACGCTGTCCTGAATGTAAAAAACCTCTTAGCAACTGGAAACAAGGGGTAAACAATACCTCCATCAACTGCAACATTTGCGGGACTGAATCAGCACTAGGCGATCTAAACTGGGGACGAGGTGCAGGTTTTAGCCACATATTTATCGAGATCCATAATGTGTTCCCGGGTGAGGCGGTTCCAGTAGATGCACTGTTCACTCAACTGCAACGGGATACAGGAGTCAGCTGGAGATATTTTTATACTGGCCCAGGCTAGGACATCATTAGGTCAAAGTTGCAAGAAGCCTATCCAGGTGCCCGGCAAAGGCCTTGCGGTCACTCTGGCTGAGGGCTTGAGGGCCGCCGGTATCGACACCGCTTGAGCGCAGACTATCCATAAAATCACGCATGGTCAGTCTGGCCTTGATATTTTCCGTTGTATGCAAATCACCCCGTGGACTCAGGGCAAGACCACCCTTCTCAATCACCTCAGCCGCCAGGGGGATGTCACTGGTAATTATCAGATCACCTGCAGAACATCTCTTCACTATCTCATTGTCGGCCACATCAAACCCTGGAGCCACCTGCAACATACTGATATGCGGTGAAGCTGGTACACGTATAGAGTGATTAGCCACTAACGTAAGCTGGACTCTGGTACGCTCAGCCGCCCGGAACAGAATCTCCTTGATAACAACCGGACAGGCATCAGCATCAACCCATATCTTCATTGCGTTTCACTACTATTCTATTTATTTATCGTGGCACCAAGAGAAAAAACTATTTGATGGTATCAGTAATAAATACCACGGAACAATTCCGCCCCTTGCTTTTTGCCTGATACAAAGCCATATCGGCATTACGATACAGATTATCCTTGGTGGTCTGAGGGTAAAACTCCGCCACTCCCAGACTGATAGTTACTTTATGCTCAATACCAAATGCGTAACCAGCCACCTGATTACGGATCTTATCTGCGAGCTTTAACGCCCCCTCCGAATCAACCCCGGGTATTATTATCGCAAACTCATCACCACCCAAGCGATACAGAGAGTCACTTTTTCGAATGGATTCACTTACCACTCTGGCAATAGAAACAAGCACATCATCCCCTATCCTGTGGCCTTTCTTATCATTAATCTCCTTGAAACGATCGACATCAAATAGCACCAGAGACATAAGCTGGTTATACCTGCCGCATCTTGCCACTTCACTTTCAATTGCAGCATCATAAGAACGTCGATTTCCCACGCGCGTCAAATGATCATAAGCCGCCTCATATTCCAATATCTTTCTGACGTAAAAAACTATAAGCCATATTATAAATACCGCACTTGCTGCATTAAACAATAAAATGACATAGAACAGCTTGATACCAGACACCTTGTCTTCATTTGCCTGCTGTACAGCAAGTACAATTGCGTCAGCGGCATCCCAGCAACGTTCACTCTCCTCTATAATCTGTTTCCTAAGCTGTGGTGAAGGCATGGTCTGATATTCAATCAGCATATGCTCGAGTCCCTGCCATTTCTTCTTGAAGCCAATTACACCTTTAAATACGTTCTCATCAACCTCAATATGACTAAAACCGTTTTCTATGGAAACAAACCGCTCTAAAGAAAAGTTAATATCCATAATGATACCGGTCACCGGCTCAGCCGAATCAGACAGCACTAACTTAACCACTCGTTGAATAGAACCCCGAACCACGCCAGACTGATTAATAAGGCCAGCATCATATTTAAGATTATCTACAGTAACGTGAATCAGATATGTCATGACAAGACCAAGACTAAGTATGACTGCTGATAACACAATCATATAGGTTGAAGATTTGTTATGTTGTTTTAGTCCCATATCATGGCAACAACAGCATTGCTCGAACAATCAAACAGGCACAAGTGATACAAACTTATGTTTGGGATACATGCTATCTGCGGGGCAGGTAATGAAGTATTCAATCATGAACATCTCTACTATCAGCAAGTGCCTATTCACATAGAAAGACAAAGACTGCGGTTGGAACAGTAGGAGTTGTAGTTATATGTGTGAAGACTTTAGGTAGTGTAAAAAACCCACTGACAACCGTAACCTAAAGTATAGTTAATGATTACGTAAATAATGTGAGTACTAATGCGAAACGTTCCGTCAAACTAACCGCAATAAAATATCTACAACAAACCATACAACCACATACCCTTTTGGTATTACCTATATATTGCACAGGGAAGTGATAACAATAGCTATTCGAATAGATATGGGTGGAATTTCCCATCTCGACAATATTACTTATGCAATACTCAACATGAGTTATTGCATGGGGAATTATCTAGACAGAGAAAGAGATCTACGCCGAGGAGTAATCACTCTTCTAAGAAATGATCTAGCCGCTGATACAGCGGTTCTTGCCAGCACTCTTGGCCTGATACATGGCCCGGTCCGCACGTTCAAACACCGTTTCAGGTGTATCACCTTGACGGAAATCTGTATAGCCACAGGAGATAGTGAGAGTTATCGGTTTCTTCCCCGAATGGAAACCACTGGTTTCTACTGATTTACGAATCTGCTCTGCCACCACCTCAGCCTGATCCATAGGGGTATTTGGCAGTAGGACACAGAACTCCTCTCCACCATAGCGTCCTACAAAGTCGGTCTGACGCAGTCTCTTTTTAAGTACTTGACCTATTACCCTCAGCGCCTTATCCCCAGCCTGATGTCCAAAGCGGTCATTAACCTGCTTGAAGTCATCCAGGTCCCACACCATTAACACCAATGGACTATTGAATCTCTGCCAACGGATAAACTCATCCTGCAAACGCGCATCATAGGCCGCACGATTAGGCAGCCCCGTAACCGGGTCCATGGATGAACGGGCCTGTGCCTCTACAATCTTGTTACGTAACACTCCCGTTTCTTCTTCCACTTCCTGCAAACGCTCACGCAGCTTTTTTTCATTGCGCTGTGATTCCAGAAAACGCTCTTCAGCATCCTGCAAATGCCGGTCCATATGACCTTTGATGGCTTCCAGATGAGAAGCTACATCCTGTTTCAGCACCTGCAAATCCTGAGCATCCCGCATACTGGTGGTTATGCCCCCTACCTGCTCTTTCACCGCCTGATCTAGATCCTTACCACTTTGCAGAGAAGCCTGTTGCAAGCTGTGGCCACTGGCCACAAACTTATCCAGCTCATGCAGACGCGCCATCAGGTCGGCCAGGAAGCTGCCGGTAGCACGCGTCTCCTTATTTAGATCAGTAAGCAGGCCCGACACTATCTTGGTCAGATCCTTGACCACGGTCACAACAGCTTCCTTGTTATGCTGCTCCAGCCTCTGCTCCAGCGAGTTAATGTCTTTACTTAGCTTGCTGGGCCAATTCAGCTTTCCCAGGAGTGACAGCAACAGGCGCATTGCCTCATCACCATCCACCTGGGGTTCATCCGTCGGTTCACTGCGACTGAAGATACGCCCCAATAAACCGGAACCACTCTCAGCTTCGGCTTTTTCCTCTTGCGGAGACCCGATCAGTAACTGGATATATTCGTCCAGCGCAAGATCGGCAACACCTACTGGATCCGCTGCTATCTGGTTCCCCAATTGTTTCAGACGCTTGCTCTTCTGACCTGTCAGGCCGGCACGATCAGACAGGCGACTTAGCAGTTCTGCCGGATCATTTTTGACCGGAGCTGCTGTCTCAACCGGTTCATCATGTGCCCGCATGAGTGCTTCTGAAATAGCTGCCATATGGCGTTGCGCATTTGCATTAACGCCCTTTCTCAGGGAATCACGTAATTTCTTCAGATGTGGATCCAGGGCAGGATCAAGACCTTTGGTTGCCAGGGTAAGACGGATGATAACCCGACTCAGCAGCTGCTGTGTCTCATCATTGGAAGCGGAGTCATCCTTGTAATTCTGCTCAAGTTCGAAATATTTTTTTTTCCAGTTGGAGTCTTCCATAATGCTGCAGCTTTCTCAAACGGCTATGTCGATTTCACTTGGAACCAGCACATCTATACTTATTGGCAGATGGTCGGAGGTTGAGCAGTCCACCACCCTGGGGTTCTCTACCTGAAGCCCCTTTGACACCAGAATATGGTCCAACTTTTTCTGCGGACGCCAACTGGGGAAAGTGCCTTTCTCGCATCCCGGACGTTGCAAGCCACCCCTATCCAACAGGTATTCGATCTCTTCTGAATCAATCCCGCAATTCAGATCCCCCATGACTATAACATTGGGATAACGCCTGACCCGCTCTGCTATATATTCAACCTGACGCATACGGCTCCGGCGGCCCAGTGCCAGATGCACTATACACACCAGCAACATATCGTCCGATGATCCAAATTGAGCGTAGATTGCACCACGCCCCGGCAAGCCAGGCAGCTTATGTTCACTTACACATGTGGGGGTACGACGGCTCAACAGACCATTGCTATACTTGGCAATCTTACCCAGACTGCGGTTGATCTGTTTATACCAGAATGGAAACCCGGCACGATGTGCCAGGTACTCGGTCTGGTCCACAAAACCACTGCGCAGGCTACCGGAGTCCACCTCCTGCAGTCCTACCAAATCATACTGCCCCAATATGGGTGCAATACGATTAAGATTCTGCAGCCGTTCGCGATGCGGCAGCAGGTGCTTCCAACTCTGAGTGACATATTGACGATAGTGTTGGGTATCCACGCCACTCTGTATGTTGTAGCTCAATATCCGGAAACGATTATAACCACCACCTTCCATTAACCGACACCTTGCTGCAATTAATCAGCTCAATTCAGGCGGCATACCGTCCTAGTCAGCTGCCGCCTTGTTTTTACTGACCTCGCCAACGAGATGACTCATTATCTTGATCATCTCTCCTCCCTCGAGGCCACCAATCTTGTATTTTCCATCCACCGCCAACGATGGTACTCCACGCACATTATAATTCTCAGCCGCAACTGCAGCTTTTCTGGCACTGGTCTGAACTGCAAATGAGTTCATTGCCTTGCGGAACTTACCCATATCTATGCCGTTCTGTGCCAGAAAGTCTTCCATCTCCTGTTCAGTGCGCAAACGTTGCTTCTTCTCATGCATGGCATGAAAGATTCTGGCATGGATCTCAGGCTCGGCACCAATCAGGCTCAAGGCATAGTAGGTCTTGGCATGCATAATTACATCTGGACGATTAAACATGGCCGGGACCCGCTCAAATATCACATTCTCCGGCTTCTTCTCCAGCCACTTTTCCAGATGTGGCTCAAATGCATAACAGTGCACACACCCGTACCAGAAAAACTCCATTACCCTGACCTGTTTTCCATCAGCCCCAGGCTGTTCTGGAATAACTGTCTGGTAATGCACCTCATCCTGATATTGCGTAGCTGCCTGCAGCAGCATAGGGGATGTGATTAACGTTAGTGCAATCAAAAAAATTCGCATGTAGTTTCCCTCACCAGTGGGTTAGCGGCAATGATGCCTTTTTCTTTAATATTAACACCTATCCGACCAATGATTGAGTCAAGGGTTCACATATAACGGCATCCAGCCATTCCTGACCAAATAAATCGCAACACCTTTGCCTAGCAGAAACGACGAAGGGCGGCCAAAAGGCCGCCCTTCTTGAAACAACAGGGGGTTCGGATCAGCGCAGGCCCTGAATATACTGGGCTACTGCTGCAATCTCCTCATCACTCATCTTGGCAGCTACACCCTGCATCATCTTTTGCATATCATTGGTACGCACCTTGCCACGAAAATCCTTCAACGCCTTCTCTGTGTAAGCGGCATGCTGACCACTAACACGTGGAAACTGCGCTGCAGGGTTACCCAGCCCACTAGGTCCATGACAGCCAATGCAGGCAGCAGCTCCGGTAGCTGCATTGCCGGAACGATAGATCTTCTCTCCCAGATCCACCTTATCAGCAGCAGCGGTGCCATCGCTCTGTTTCTGACTGCTGTAGTAGGCAGCCAGATTTACCATATCTTCATCGGTCAGTGGTGTGGCCATAGGACTCATCAGGTCATTCTTGCGCTCACCCGCCTTGAACGCCTGTAACTGCTTGATAATATAGACCGGGTGCTGGCCAGCCAGCTTGGGCCAGATCGGGTTGGGGCTATTACCATCAGGACCGTGACATGCAAGACAGGTTGCAGACTTGGCTTTGCCGGCAGCCACATCCCCCGCAGCCTGAGCCATTCCTGCAGCGAAAACCCATATTATAGAAACTGTTACAAGCCATTTACCCATGGTTAATCCTGTTATCTTTACCTGTTAAACCTTGTGGGAAACGCCTCAAACCGGCGTCAATTACCCCGAAAAAAACCTGTGCATGTATACCAGAATGTCGCGCGCGTGGTCAAATTGATCCATGCTATGGAACTATAAGATGGAATATTGGAACATCCAGCCTGTTCTCAGATTGAGCAAGCATTCTGAACTGGCAGCAGGTTATCATACCAAGTACACCAATCCGAGATGTTATATCAACCATGTTAGACCAACAGTCACTTATCAACCGCGTCAACCACTGCCTTAGACGCGAGTTAAAAGCGACACTCACAACAACCTGCCAGATACTGTCCATTACCATTCCGGTCCAGGAGATACACCTGCGCCAGCTGCCAGAAATTAAGGGAAACTGGTTCTTCCTGGACCGCCCTACAGAAGATGAACGGATCCTGGGGCTGGGAGAAGCCCTGAGGATATCTGCCTCTGGAGAGGATCGCCTGGAACAGCTGAACCAGGCACTGCAGCAAATTCATGAGCACTGGAAATGGATCGACCCGGAACAGACCGGATTCCAACCACTCAGTTACCTATGTTTTGCCTTTAACCCTGACGATAATATGCAGGGCTCCTGGAATGGGCTTCCAAACTCAGGCCTGTTCCTGCCCCAACTGACCCTGCAACAGCGGGAAAACTGCTGTGTTGCTGCATTCAGTGCAGACATGAGAGAAAACCGGGATACGGACTCTATCCACCAGCAGTGGCTGGTTCTATTCACCGATCTGATTGAATCCATGAACCGCCCTCATCACCCGCCAGGATGCAAAACCAGCCTGACCAGAACCGCAACATCATCCGATCGCGGTCAATGGCAACAACTGGTTAGAGATGCCCAGGTGGAGATCACAGCGGGAACCATGGAAAAGGTGGTACCTGCACGACACCTGCAGATACAGGCCCAACGCCGGCTGAATCCAGGCCAGCTGATGTCTACTCTGAACTACCTGTACCCCAGCAGCATGCTGCTGGCTACCCATTTGAGCGGACGCATGTTCGTCTCCGCCACCCCCGAGCGTCTGATCAGTTCTAGTGGCAACAGCATTAGCTGCGATGCAGTGGCCGGAACCATAAGACGCTCAGCAATTGAGCATAGAGACCTGGATCTTGGAGTATCCCTGCTTACCGATCCCAAGGCCCGACACGAACATCGACTGGTGGTAGAGGATATTACCCGCTCCCTCAGCCCCCTGTGCACTTCGTTGAGTTCCCAGGAAATCCCATCTCTGAAGCGTCTGCGCAATCTGCAACACCTGTGGACAGAGATCCAGGGACAACTCAACCCAGAGGTCAATCTACTGCAGGCAGCTGCCGCAATACACCCAACTGCCGCTGTAAACGGGTCCCCCGGTGCCACAGCCAAGGCATGGTTACGACAGAACGAACCTTTCGATCGGGGCTGGTACGCTGGTGCTGCCGGCTGGATCGACTACAGCGGTAACGGTGAACTTGCAGTACTGCTGCGCTGCGCCCTGTTGGATCACGATCAGGCTGACCTGTTTGCCGGCGCCGGCATCACCTCAGGCTCAGATGCCAATGACGAATTTGCCGAGACCGAACTCAAGTTTGGCGTCATGCTGGAGGCACTGGAAAACTCCTAGTGGTTGACTGCAACTGGCCATATACTTTTCCACACACGACTTAGATGCTGATTGTGAGCTATTGCCAAATGCCGCAATAAACAGAGGATGCAGACCAGAACATGAGTGATCCAGGCGGTGAAAACCTGCTGTGGGCAGATGCCCTGATAGATAGCCTAATTCAGGCTGGGGTGCGCCAGGCTGTGATCTCACCAGGCTCCCGTTCCACCCCCCTGGTACTGGCCTGCAGCCGTCACCCACACCTCAGGACCTGGACCCAGGTGGATGAGCGCTGTGCTGCATTTTTCGCCCTGGGCCTGGCCAAGCAGGATCAATCACCGGTGGCAGTCATTGCCACCTCTGGAAGCGCCCCAGCTCACTGGTATCCGGCCGTAATCGAAGCCAACCATTCCGGCACCCCTCTATTACTGTTGAGTGCCGACCGGCCTCCAGAACTGCAGGGGTGCGGCGCAAATCAGACCACGGATCAGAAACACCTGTTTGGACACCAGGTACGGGCTTTTTTTGACCCTGGCCCACCACGCGCTGGAACCGACGCCCTGGAACAGATCAAAGACCTGGGTATGGAGGCGACACATCAGGCCACCGGGCAAAACCCGGGACCGGTGCACATCAACCTGCCGTTTAGGGAACCACTGATCCCGAACTCCATTCCAGCTGTCACTGTTAAGCAGCCGGCTATCACCACCCCCAGATCACCGCTACAACCAGACCAGGCACAGATAGAACGCATCCTGGAGATCACTTCCAATGAACCAGGGATGATTATCTGTGGACCCGACTCCCCACAGGTGGATTTTCCACCGGCAGTGGCTGAACTGGCCCGCCGCATGGGTGTACCGCTGCTGGCCGACCCTCTGAGCAACCTGCGCTTTGGGGCCCACGCCCAATCCAGCATCATCTGTCGCTATGATACCTTTCTGCACAACCAGAAGATTGCCTCTGAGATCCGCCCAAAATGGGTACTGCGCTTTGGTGCCGCCCCGGTCTCCAAGACCCTGTTGCAGTTTCTGGAAACCAGCAGGCCAACTACCATCCTGTGCGCCCCTAGGGGCGACTGGCCGGACCCGCTGCATCAAACCAGCGAGATGGTTCGTGCGGACCCGGTGGAGCTATGCAACGCACTCACTGAACAAATGCAGGGACCAATCGAACCGGAGTGGCTGCAGCGCTTGCAACGGGCAGAGGAGCAGGTGCAGCAGGTCCAGCTGGAGATGCCTGAAGAAAACCCCAACCCACAACTGATAATAGAGCAGCTGATTCAGACCATACCTGCAGGCAGTACGCTGTTTAGCGGCAACTCCCTACCCATCCGCCACCTGGACAGCTGGAGTGGCTGCGGCAGCAAACCTATCCGCATCCTGGCCAACCGCGGCATCAGTGGCATAGACGGTAATATCTCCACAATGCTGGGCCTGGAAGCCGCTACTGGCACCCCCATATTCGGACTACTGGGAGACCTCGCCTGTTACCACGACATGAACGGCCTGCTGGCTGCACATACCAGCAACGGGGTGTTGGTGTTACTTAACAATGGAGGCGGTGGCATCTTCTGTTATCTGCCCCAGGCAGACCTGGAGCGGTTTGAACAACACTGGCTCACCCCTACCAATCTGGATTTCTCCAAGATGGCCGAACTCTACTCTCTGAACCACTACCGAATTACTCAGCAATCCGGTTTCCAGCCGGCTCTGGCTGCCGCTACTCAGGAACCCGGCCTGAGCCTGATCGAGGTGATGATAGATCGGGAGCAGAGCCAGGCCCAGCATCAGACCTGGCTGGATGCAGTCCGCTCAAGTTGATTCCGGTTCGCCAGCACCCAGACCCAGCCCTGGTGCGACACTACGCAGATGCAGATCCCGCTGGGGAAATGGAATCTCTATGCCAGCTTCCGTCAGAGCCTGGTTCAAGTGCATATGTAGATCATGACGAACTGGTATGCGCCGTAGTCGCTCACGCACGAACACCCGCACCTCAAAATCTAGGGAGCTCTCTCCAAAGCCTACGAAGAACACCGTGGGTCTTGGTTCCTCCAGCACCTCAGGGTGACCCTGTACCACATCGGTTATCACTTGGAGTGCCTTTTCGGTATCCGAGCCGTAGGCTATACCCACGGTAAACACCACGCGGGTGATGGGGTCGGACAGGGTCCAGTTGATCAGAGGATTGATCAGAAAGTTCTGGTTCGGGATTACCTGCTCCTTATTATCCCAGTCGGTAACAGTGGTGGCGCGGATGCGAATCCTGGTAACGGTACCGCTAAGGTCACCAATAGTCACAGTATCACCAATCCGGATCGGACGCTCGAACAGGATGATCAGGCCAGAGAAGAAGTTGGCAAAGATCTCCTTGAGACCAAAACCCAGACCCACACCCATGGCGGCCACCAACCACTGCACATCATTCCAACCTATACCAAGCAGATTCAGCGCCACGAAAAAGCCGGTGGCAAATATCAGGTAGCGACTGACGCTGGTAACGGCGTAACGATTACCCGGCTCCAGCGCCAGGGGCTGCAGGATGGCTATCTCCAACAGACCGGGCAGGTTACGTACTGCAACCAACATCAGTATCACCACCAGAACAGAGAACAACAGATCCCGCACTGAGACTGAAGCCAGGGCCGCACCTGCAACATCAGCCGCCTGATACTGCCACAGAACAATCTCATCCAACCCACCCAGGGCCGGGGTCAGTCTGGACCAGAGCAGGAACATCAAACCAAAGAAGGAGACTACACCAAGCATACGTAACAGACGCTGGGTCTGCTCACTGATACTGGCCAGGTTTATGGCCTCCAGCTCCTCGGCCTCCGGCACTCCCTCACCTGCAGCATCCGCTGCCTGTTTCGCTGCCTTGGCATCCTGCGCCGCCTGACGCTTGGCCCGGGCCTGTTTCAGGGCCAGACGCCGCTGGGCCACAAGTAGCCAACGCTTGGCAAAGCTGTGCAGCAACAGAATTAACACCCCGATACAGAAGGATGTAAACAGCAGCCGCTTCAGCACCACTGCTGTGTAGTTGTAACCCTCCACCGAAAGCATCAATAGGATAATTGCCAACACCAATGCCAGGGGATACCACAGCACCTTCAGGCGTAAACCATGGACAATCATATGCCGGGAACGACTGAGCGCACCCTGTCTGGGGTTAAGGATTATATGGGCAAACCACAACATGATCAGCGTGGTTAGAATCGCCGCCATGCGCCCCAGTGAGTTCCAATACCCCTCAGCCAGATCCCATTCGGTAATACCGGCCACTAATGCCGCCAATACGAACAGCGGCGTTAGCCATGGCAGGGTTGTGGCATACACCTTTACCGCATGCGGATCCCAGCGTAGATGGGAGCGCGCCAGGCCATGGGGCATCACCAGGTAGCGGCCAAACCGCAGCACCAGATAGAGAATGGATACATTGAGTGCAGATATACCTACAGCCCAGGCAAAGCCGGGGGATTCATCTCTATACAGCAACCAGCCCAGGCCACCAGTTAGCAGAGGTGGGGGCAAAGCCAGCAGGAAGGTAAACAGCAGCACGGCCAGAGAGAACCGATAACGATCTTGGTTCACTTTACCAATCTTGGGCACTACCGATTCCATGTATCTGAGCATACGCCCGCGCAGCATGGTAAGGACCATAGCCACCAGGAGCAACAATCCCACCTGGGTCGGCTTATCTTGCACTGAACGCTTGAGCTTAGAGATTACCGCACCCCAGTTATCACGGCTGAATAGCCATCCCAGGGCCTCATCCATCTGCGCCAGATCGGCCAGGCCAAGCTGAGGCGCACTGGGGATCCATACCAGGGTCTTACTGAGGAACTCCTGGTAGCCGGTCACTTCATTACTCAGCTGCTGTTGCTCCAGGCTGATATCACTCAGAACGTTTTCATGCCGGTCATACACAGCCAACAATTTATTCAGCAGCTTGATCCGATCCCGAACCAGTCCCTGCATGGTCTGGTTATAAACCAACAGATCAGCCGGCTTCAGGTCAGCCGGTTGCAGTGCGGCAATAAATTCTGTTACCCCCTGATCTTCCGACAGCTTCTGCAGCTCATCTGTCAGTTGAAACTGCTGCACTCGTACCAGAGACATCTCACGGTGATATCCATCCACCTGCAACTCAAGTTTGCGCACATCTGGCAGAGTGCGGTTCTGGGCTAGAAGCAGCTCTCCCAGTGGCTCATCCAGCCCTACAATATCCACCTGCTGCTGCGCCCGCTCACGGTTATATCTGATTCGCTTCAGTCTGGTGGCAACCTCCTCCTTCTGCGCTAGGAGCTGCTCAACCTTTCTGGTCAGATCCCCCAGCTTGAGACTGAGCTGGGAGTTATATTCTGCCTCTTTGAGAACCACGGGGTGTTTACCCAGAACATCCTGCCTGGCCTTTTCAGTGTCCTGGCGGACCTTTCTGGCCTCCTCGGCCAACACCCGGTTCAGCTGCTCCTGCAACAGCTCCTTGCTCAGGCCTGACTGTTTGAGCTGGCCACGAGCAAGCTCTATGCGCAGTTTTAGCAGGGTGAGACGGGGAGCATGACTGAGTCGTTCCATCTCCAGGCGTTTGATCCTACTGGCAAGGGCGCGCCTATTGGCAAGCCAGGCTATATGCTGGGCGGTGGCGATATCTGTCTTGTCATCAATCCCGGGGCGCTTGCGTTCAATCTCGGCCTGTTTCTGTTTTGACTCCCTCAGTTCAGCACTGGTCTGATCCGGACGCAGCCGTTCCTTGTGCAGTTCCGATTCCAGTTCCGACAACCGGGTCTGATCCAGGCTGTTACCTGCAATGGCCTTGTCCAACTGCTGCTTGAGCTGGTCCAGAGTGAGCCCCTGTACCCTCATTGGAGCTGTTTGCGCACCCTTCTGCTGCCGCTTCAGATCTGCTTCCAGTTTTGCCTGCTGCTTGGCTGAACTGTCTAGTGTCTGTTTGTGGCGGGCTGAGAGTTCATCATCACTACGGGCAGTTACAAGTCTGGCCATGGCACTGCGGTAGAGATCCAGGATGGTCCTGGTCTGCTGATCCGGACCTTCCACCGCCTCAAGGTCAGATATTCGCTCCTTGATGCTCTCTGTATCCAATTCGTCGGCTACCGGTTGTTTCAGGTCTGCAACAGATGTAGCAGCATCTTGTGCCACAGCATGGGATACCAGCAGCAGGAAAAATACCAGAGAGAAAAATACCGACAAATAACAGTGGCGCTTATACTGCGACAACAGATTCTCCAGATGAACAACCATGATTAAAAAGTTATTGTAGACCTTACGCCTTCTCTGAAAAAATAGCATCTTACTACCAATACAGGCCCGAACAGATGAGTAACAATATAGATTGGCAGATTCCAACAGATGCAGCATTCGAGGACATCCTCTACCACCACGCTGAGGGGATTGCCAAGATCACCATAAACCGCCCCCAGGTTCGCAACGCATTCCGTCCCAAAACCGTACAGGAGTTGAGTCAGGCCTTCCGCCGCGCCCACCTGGACCCTGAAATCGGGGTGATCATTCTTACCGGTGCTGGTGACCTGGCCTTCTGCTCCGGTGGTGACCAGAAGATTCGGGGCGAAGGTGGTTATAAGGATGAGAGTGGCGTGGAACACCTGAACGTGTTGGACCTGCAACGCCAGATCCGCACCCTACCCAAACCTGTGGTGGCCATGGTGGCAGGTTATGCCATTGGTGGTGGCCATGTACTGCACATGATCTGTGATCTCAGCATCGCCGCAGACAATGCCAGATTCGGTCAGACCGGCCCCCGGGTGGGTAGTTTTGACGGCGGTCTGGGCGCCGGGTTGCTGGCTCGCACCGTAGGCATGAAGAAGGCCAAGGAGATCTGGCTATTATGCCGCCAGTATGACGCCCAGCAGGCCCTGGAGATGGGCTTGGTAAACACCGTTGTACCAGTGGCGGAACTGGAACAAGAGACTGTCAACTGGTGCCGTGAGATGCTCAGCCTCTCACCCACGGCACTGCGAGTCCTGAAATCTGCCTTCAATGCAGAAACCGATGGATTGGCGGGTATCCAGGAGCTGGCAGGAAACGCCACGGCACTCTTCTACCAGACCCCGGAAGCCCAGGAAGGGAGGGATGCCTTCGTGGAAAAGCGTCCGGCTGATTTCAGTAAATTTCCGCGTCGACCATGACCAGAACCGGGCAATGGTTTCTGGCCATCCGCCCCAAGACCCTGGGCATCTCTGTTTCTCCGGTGCTGGTGGGCAGCAGCCTGGCATGGTCTGAGACAGGTTCTATCCAGTGGCTCCCGGCTGCGGCAGCCCTGATTGCATCCATGCTGATCCAGGCTGGAACCAATCTGCACAACGACGCCGCGGATTATGAGCGCGGTGCAGACACCCCGGAACGGGTGGGGCCACAGCGGGCCACTGCCCAGGGCTGGTTTACAGCCAGCGCGGTAAAGCGCGCAGCCTATATCTGTTTTGGCATCGCCTTCCTTACCGGCATCTACCTTGCCGCCATAGGCGGTATACCAATAATAGTGATAGGTCTATTATCACTCATGGCCGGATATGCCTATACCGGGGGGCCCAGACCCATTGCCTACAGCGCGTCCGGGGAACTGTTCGTATTCCTGTTCTTCGGTCTGATAGCGGTAATGGGCAGCTACTATCTGCAGTCACTCAACCTGTCACTGAATGCCTTCTACAGCGCCTGCGCCCTGGGAATGCTGGCGGCAGCCGTCTTGCTGGTAAACAACTACCGGGACCTGGCAACAGATCGCAAGGCGGGGAAACTGACCATTGTTAACTACCTGGGAGCAGCCAACAGCCGCATCCTTTTTGGTCTGCTACTGCTGCTTCCGTTCCTGTTGCCACTGCTGCTCACCGGCTTCAACCACTGGGTCTGGCTGCCCCTACCCCTGCTGTTCACCGCGCTTCTGCTACTGCACAATTTCCTGCAGGAACCACCAGGGGTCGGCCTCAACCGATATCTGGCCCAAACTGCCAGACTGCAACTGATCTATTCTGCTCTGCTCAGCCTGGGGTTTTATCTGGGTTGAACCGACAAGATTTTAATTCTCCTATATCTGCATATTTACCTACAATTTCCCTTGGTTATTGCTAATCTTTCCATATGCGCTCCATACAACGACATATAGAGCCAAAGAACCACAACTAGATCACACACAACCCTAGGTACAGAATCACATAGAGTATTAACTCGCAATCTATGGAAAACAGCCACTTCGACTTCGATCTTCTCAGTAGCGCCGCCAAGGCCATGATACTGGCCCTCAAGGAACGGGATCTGTATACCCAGATGCACTCCAACCGGGTGATAAGACTGTCACAGGAGTTGGGGCTGGCCTGCGGTCTGACCTCAGAGGAGATCACTACCCTGAAACTCAGTGCCTGTTTTCACGACATCGGCAAAATAGGCATCCGCGACAGCATCCTCCTGAAGCCTGGGAAACTTACCGTGGATGAGATGGACCAGATGGCTGAACACCCTATCAAGGGAGAAAACCTGGTTCGGGAGCTGCATCTTCCCAACAGCAAGGAGATCATGGCAGCGGTACGCCACCACCACGAGCACTTCAACGGGGAGGGCTACCCCGACAAGATCGCCGGGGAGGATATTCCAATTCTTTCCAGAATAATATCTTTGGCAGACAGCTATGATGCCATGGCAGTTTTACGCCCCTACCATAGTGCAAAATCACACGACACCATCATGATGATCATAGAGTCCGAGTCTGGTGAAAAACACGATCCGTACCTGGTGGATAAATTCAGGCTGGTTATTAAAAACAGCAACCACCGGATCAGCACCGACATAAACAGTTCTGCCAGCACCGGTTGATCCTGCATTCAGAGCCAAGTACCGCATCATATTTCTTCATCCCCACACATATAGCTGACCGGATAAACGGTGGAATAATTCGGCCCAATGGGACTGGACATGTATTGCCAACTGTCAGAACATGATCTTTCAACCTAAGTTTCGACCAGGACAGGCATGACGGAAAAGAAGAAGGCATCAGACACATTCGCTCAGGGTTACTCATGTTCACAGGCAGTATTGTCTGCCCGCTGTGAAAAATATGGCCTGGACCAGAAAACGGCACTCACCATTGCCTCCGGTTTTGGTGGTGGCATGGGACGCACCGGTGGTGCCTGTGGTGCCGTGACTGGTGCCATTGCAATCATTGGCCTGCAATCAGGATCAGACCAAGCTAGAGACACAGAAGCCAAGGAACACACCTACCGCATTGTGCGTGAGTTTGTTGCTGGATTTGAAGAGGAGTTTGGCTCGGTCAACTGCAAGGAACTACTGGGATGTGACATCGGAACGCCTGCTGGATATGACAGTGCCCGTAAGCAGGGTATGTTTGAAAGCATATGCCCACGCTTTGTGGACGGCGCCCTGGAGATCTTTGACCAGGTGATGGAACGGGACGCGCATAGGCAGCCCGTCCAGGACCAGACCGACAATACCACCACTCAGTAATCCAGGGCCTGCTAACAGGTCCTGGTCACCGCACTTTCCAACCTCAACGGGGTCTACTTAGATACGCCTGCTGAATAATCTTTAGCTCTACAGGCGGATTGGAGTAATCCCATGCCCATGCACTCGCCACTACAACAACTCACCCCTTTCCTCCTGGTGCTGGTAATGCTGAACGTCCCTGACACCGCCTGGCCTAAGAATGGATTTGACCTTTCCAACTCCATAATCGATCCAAGCGAGATACTGTCAGGCGGCCCAGCCAAAGATGGAATACCTGCAATCGACAAACCCAAATTTCTACCAGGGAAAGCGGCCAGTTTTTTAAACCCAGAGGACCGTATCCTGGGAATAGAGATCAACGGCACCGCCAAGGCCTACCCCATTCGTATCCTGAACTGGCATGAGATCGTCAATGACCGCATCGGCAACAACTACTTCTCGGTTACCTACTGCCCTTTGTGTGGCACCGGTGTTGCCTTCTCATCGCAAGTAAATAACCAGCAGCTGAACTTCGGGGTTTCCGGCCTGCTATATAACAGCGACGTACTACTGTATGACCGCAGCACTCAGTCTCTCTGGTCCCAGATTATGGGGCAGGCAATATCCGGGCCGCTGGTTGGACAAAAACTGACACCTCTGGCCATAAGTCACACCACTTGGCGTGCCTGGTTGGCCGAACACCCAGGAACATCGGTGTTATCCACCGACACCGGATTCCGTCGCAACTACAATCGTGATCCCTATGCCGGTTATGCCAAGTCCCGCAGCCTCTACTTCGCCACATCCCGTACGGCCCCCAGCAGTTACCATCCCAAGGAGCAGGTGCTTGGCCTGCAAGATGGCAACAGCTATAAGGCATACCCATTCAGTGAGCTCAACAGGCTGGGAAAATCCAGTTTCAAGGACAAGCTGAACGGCACTGAATACCTGGTTAAGTGGGACGATCAGAACCAGTCCGGAAACATTTTCAGGGGTGACGGGAGCATGGTTCCCACTATCCAGAGTTACTGGTTTGCCTGGTTTACCTTCCACCCCGAGACCCAGGTATTCAAGGCGGCTAACAGGTAACTGTATATCAACAGTCTCACCTGCAACACGACTAAATATTTCCAATTATCTGCCGATATACTATTTATAGTGAGACGGAATTTCGGAGAATTGTGATGAAAACCATAGGCCTGGCGAAAACCCTGATAACGGCCACCATTCTAATATCCATAAGCACCCCGCTGATTGCTGTTGAATGGCCGGACATACAACTATACCGCTCGCCAAAACCACTGCCCCAGGAATCCGGCGATCAGAGCCTCTCCTGCCGCGCCCTGGACCGCGAGATCGCGCGACTATCACCCTATACCTACAACTACCGTCCGGACTTCGATAAAGACCCGTATTCCAGTACCGCATTCTGGGTAGGCACAACCATATTCTGGCCAGCCTATATCTTTCATGGATTCAAGTATGCTGGAGACTTTCAGGAGGAGAAGCGTGTCCAGACCGCGGCCGCCCGCATTGAGAGTCTGCGCCGCCTCAAGCAGGAGAAATTCTGTTATGAGGGCCGGGGATAAATCAACGGGAAGCACCATCTGACACCCAATAGCTTTATCCAGTAAGGGATAAAGTTATACCCGCCTGATTGATCAATTCTGTTATTCGGGTAAAATCCCGCCCTTCAATACATATTACATAGTTAACTGGAGTCAATCATGGCGCTCGAACGCACCTTTTCCATTATCAAACCAGATGCCGTAGCCAAGAACATCATCGGCAAGATCTACAGCCGTTTCGAGAAGAACGGCCTGAAAATTGTTGCATCCAAGATGCTACACCTCACACGCGAGCAGGCCGAAGGCTTCTACGCAGTACACAAGGAACGTCCTTTCTTCAATGATCTGTGCGATTTCATGACCTCCGGTCCGGTAATGGTCCAGGTCCTGGAAGGTGAGAACGCCATCACCAAGAACCGTGAGATCATGGGTGCCACTAATCCACAGGAAGCAGCTGAAGGCACCATCCGTGCCGACTTCGCTGAGACTGTGGATGAGAATGCAGTACATGGCTCCGACGCTCCGGAAACAGCTGCTGTCGAGATTGCCTTCTTCTTCCCAGAAGGAGTGTGCGAACGCACCAGATAATCAGACAACCGCTTCCGCTAAATGGAAAGTTGAAAGCTGGGTCCATCGAATGTAGTTTTACCCGATGGGCGCAGCTTTTTTATTGCACCATATTTTTTTAGGCTTAGGCAGCGGGCCATGCTCAGGCCCCGGTATAACCTGGCATAGATAACACAGGAACCAGTATGAAAAACACCTTCCACCACCCGCTACCGGACAAAAATGGCTATTTCGGTCCCTACGGTGGCAGCTTCATCCCGGATGAACTGCAGAAGATCATCGACGAGATTACCGAGGCTTACCTCAGAATCCGCGAAGATCCGGAGTTCCTCACCGAGCTGGCTGAACTCTACCAACACTATGTGGGGCGTCCCAGCCCCATATTCCATGCCAGGAATCTTTCCACCAAGTACGGCACCGACATCTACCTGAAGCGTGAGGACCTGAACCACACCGGCGCCCACAAGATCAACCACTGCCTGGGCGAGGCCCTGCTGGCCAAGAAGATGAGCAAGAAAAAACTGATCGCCGAGACCGGTGCCGGACAGCATGGTGTGGCCCTGGCTACTGCCGCAGCGCTGGTGGGCCTGGAGTGTGATATCTACATGGGCGAAGTAGATATCGTCAAGGAACACCCCAACGTGGTACGCATGCATATTCTGGGTGCCAAGGTGATCCCGGCAACCCACGGCCGCAAGACCTTGAAAGAAGCGGTAGATGCAGCCTTTGGCGGTTATCTAGAAGACCCGGTGACTCAACTCTATGCCATCGGCTCAGTGGTGGGACCGCACCCCTTCCCTATGATGGTACGTGACTTTCAGTCTATCGTGGGCAATGAAGCCAAGGAGCAGTTTGCCGAGATGACCGGCGGCCTGCCGAACAATCTGGTGGCATGCGTGGGCGGTGGCTCCAACGCCATAGGCCTGTTTAGCGCCTTCCTGGAAGATGAGTCGGTCAAGATGTATGGAGTAGAACCTTCCGGGCACGGCCTGGAGAAAGACGGCGAACACGCCGCTACCCTGTCCAAAGGGGAACCGGGCGTAATGCATGGTTTCAAATCCTACATGCTGAAAGATGCAGAGGGCGAACCCCAAGAGGTGTATTCCGTTGCCAGCGGTCTGGACTATCCATCGGTAGGACCACAGCACAGCTACCTGAAAGATAGCGGCCGCGTCACCTATGAAAGCGTGGACGATAGGGAGGCCATCGACGCCTTCTTTGAACTGTCACGACTGGAAGGGATCATCCCGGCTGTGGAATCGGCCCACGCCTTGGCCCAGGCCCTGCGCATGGCCAACAACGGCGAAAAAGGCTCCATCCTGGTTAACCTTTCCGGCCGTGGTGACAAGGATATCGACTTCGTGGTGGACAACTATGGTAAGGACTACGGTATCGACAGCGAACTGTAAAAATTGCCATGGGGTAGAATAAAACCCCAGCATCAACCACACTGAACACAAAACGCCTGCTTCCGGTAGGCGTTTTGTAACTTAACAACCAAGAAGGAACAGCATATGTACTACTTTTCCAGCGAGATAGAAGGCACCCCGGCTCAGGTTGAGGAGAAGGTGGTGGAAGCCCTGAAAACTGAGGGATTCGGTGTTCTGACCGAGATCGATGTGGCCGCCACCCTCAAGGCCAAACTGGACCTGGATAAACCGCCCTATAAGATCTTGGGTGCCTGCAATCCACAACTGGCCAGCGGCGCCCTGGAGCGGGATCCGGAGATCGGCGCCCTGCTACCCTGTAACGTGGTAGTGAGAGAGAATGAGAAGGGTACCATCACCGTTACCTTCATGGACCCACAGGCTGTCATTGGTATGACTGGGAACGAAGAGCTGGCTGGACTGGCAGGAGAGGTACGTTCACGCCTGCTGCGAGTACAGGATGCACTTACAGCTGGGTGATCATAACGCACACCCAGCTTACACCATACGCCCTGCCCCTACGTCAACAGTGGCAGGGCGGTGGTTCAGTCTTCGAATTACGTCGTGGCTGGCTGCTTAAAGTTGAGTGCAGCGATGGCAGCACTGGGTTTGGTGACTGCGCCCCCCTTCCTTCCCATGGTACTGAAACCATGGCAGCCGCCGAGAACGCTCTGGACACACTGCTATTACAAATCCAGGACCAGACTCCAGAACTAGCTCTGGAACAGTTGCCAACTCCAGACCTTAATCCGGCTGCGCGCTGCGCGGTGGAGACCGCTCTACTGGATCTGCTAAGCAAACAGCAGGGACTACCTCTTCATCGCTGGTTAAACCCTGAATCCAGCTCCAAGATTAGAGTCAACGCCAATATAGGCATCCTGGATAACAGGACATTAGAACGTGCTATAACAGCCCTGGAGCACGGATATAACACCCTGAAGCTGAAGCTAGGCAGCCCTGATACCCAACTGGAGCTAACACTGCTGCGACGACTGTGTGGCAACCTGCCAGATGGCGTCAAACTACGCCTGGATGCAAACCGCACCTGGGATACAACCGCAGTAGAGTCTTATCTGGAACAACTGAAGCATCTACCTATAGAGTCCCTGGAAGAACCACTGTCCCAACCAAACCTAGACAGCCTGAGAGCACTCCAGGAGCTAACCAATATTACCCTGGCTCTGGATGAAACCACGGCACAACTATCTATTGATGATCTGGCCCAACTTGCTCCCCTACGCCGCATCATACTAAAACCCATGGCCCAGGGCGGGTTACTTCCCTGCCTGCTTCTGGGACAAGGTGCCAATGAGTTAGGAATAGAGACGGTGGTGACTACCACCGTGGACAGCGCTGCTGGTGTCTGGGCCGCCACTCAGCTTGCTGCTGCCCTGGATACAACAGGCCAACTCTGTCATGGCCTGGGAACCTCTGAATGGCTACAACAGGATCTGGGGGTAAGCCCTGAAATCACTAATGGCACCATCACTATCCCCTCAACTTCAGGTCTGGGCTTTACCAGCTTTAGCTGAGCCACCCGTTGCCACAAACTCCTCTGGCCCAGCCTATCCGGTCCAATTCACTGCAATGCAGATACCGGAATAAAACAGCATGGCACTGCACTGGATATGATTGAATACCGGACGATATGAGTAGCAGTTCAAACTGCCCTATATATCAAGAAACTTTTGTATTTTAATGGCTGGCGCTATGTTTGTTACATTGGCACTTTTGAAGGTAATTGGACAAAGATTGCGTTGCTCCTCCAACAATTTTCTGGCATTGACAGAAGTAGTTGGAGAACCTAAAAGAAATCCCTGAGTCTTATGGCAACCCAGCTGTTTAAGATAATTTAGCTGTACCTCGGTCTCAACTCCTTCTGCCACAACATCCAGACCCAAGCCATGGCTCATAGCAATTACAGCGGTAACTATGGTGTTCTTGGATTTTGATGTCTGAATCTCATTGATAAAGGATCGGTCAATTTTCAGAGTATGCAATGGCAGTGTCTGTAGATAGCTTAATGAGGAATAGCCTATCCCAAAGTCATCCACTGCCACTCGCACCCCATATTTTGCGAGTGATTGTAGTTTGGAAACTGCCTGTTCTATATCTTGCATCAGAACATTTTCGGTTATCTCTAACTCCAATTGCTCCCCTGGCAACTGATACTGGTTTAGTGCCTGTATGACTATTTCTTCAAAAGTAGGTTGTCTGAGTTGGGTGGCAGATATGTTCACCGCCAGAGTGATATCTTCATAGCCAGCATCAATCCATTGTCTGAGTTCTGCGCAAGCTGTGTTGAGCACCCAACTACCTATCTCGATAATCAGGCCGCTTTCCTCTGATACCGGAATAAACTCTGCCGGTGGCACCAGGCCTTTGTCCGGATGGTTCCATCTGATAAGCGCCTCCATCCCGCATATCCTGTTATCCACCATCGAGATCTGTGGTTGGTAATAGACCTCAAATTGTTCCTCGTTAAGGCCCCTTCTTATCTCCTGTTCTAGTGAAATATGCTGCTGGTATAGTGACTTGATATTATCTGAAAAGAACTCATAGCCATTTTTTCCGTGGCCCTTGATATGGTACATCGCCATATCCGCATGCTTTATCAATTGGTCAATGTCCTCACCATCACCAGGAAACATGGATATACCGATACTGAAGCTGACCACTACCTCATAGCCATCCAGGACAATAGGCTCTCTTAGCTTGTGGATAATCTTTTCTGCAATTCTGCACACGTCATCGCGTCCCAGGATATCAGGCAGCAACAGGTTAAACTCATCACCGCCAACCCGGGCCAGGGTATCACTATCTCTCAGGCAGTCTTGTAAGCTAGAGGATACAGTCTGTAGTAACTGGTCACCTGCCAAGTGTCCCAGAGAGTCATTGATCACCTTGAATCTATCCATATCCAGATACATTACTGCCAATTGCGATTGATTACGTCTTGACCGCGAAACGGCCAGTTGCAGGCGATCTCTGAACAGAGCCCGATTAGGTAGTTTGGTAAGCAGGTCGTGATAGAGCTGAAAATTTATTACCTCTTCGGCCCTTTTTCTCTCTGTAATGTCCCGCGCCACGCCATAGGTGCCGAAGAAATTCTCCAGTGCTGTACCTTCTTCATAAATTCCCATTGCATTCAATTCAATGGTGATTGTGTGAGATTCGAAATAGCGAATGGGTTTATTGTCATAACAGAGCAACCTGAACTCCACGCTTTGACTGGAACGCATTCCAGTTCGTCGCTCATCAAAGGCAAATTTGGCTTTTTCCAGATCATCCGGATGCACAAACTTTGAGTAGTGCCTCCCAATAATCTTGTCAGGGGTATAGCCAAGCAAGGTGGTGGCACGCTCATTGATGAAAATAAAATGACCTTTTTGGTCCAGCATGTAGATGATATCGGGCGAGTTACTGACAATGAAGCGATAGCGTTGTTCGGAGGCCCTGAGGCATTGGTGCATTCTCGCAACCTTCTGCTGTAGATTGCGTTTGTCGAGCACATTATGGATTATCTTGATTAACTCATCGGAGGCATAGGGCTTACGGATAAAATCGTCTGCACCTTGACGCAGTGCATTGGTAGCATTATCAAATGTGGTCTCACCACTGACGATAATGACATTGGTGTCAGGATACTTATTACTGACCTGCTCCAGAACATACTGTCCATTCGTGCCCGGCATGTTCAGATCCAGCAATATCAGGTCGATCTTGAGCTGTGACAATATTTCCAACGCCTCATTGCCACCGGAGGCTAGCTGGCAGTTATAGCCCTGGACTGACAATAGATCCAGAGTGCTTTGACGCATGCCTGGATCATCATCAACTATGAGAATCAGTGGCTCATGGGCTTCAGTTAGCTCTGGGGCATCTTGCCCAATAGTGTCGGAACACAAGTTAGCTTCAAATAACGAATCAGAGTCAGCCATTACCCCCCTCCTGGGATTATGCCTCTATCTTTCTAGGCAGCATTATTGAAAACTCTGCCCCTCCTTTACGGGAATTTCCACAGCTTATGGAGCCGTCCAGATCTGTTATTAAATTTTTTACTATTGTCAGGCCCAGGCCTGAGTTGTTTGGTCCCTTGGTACTCTCAATCGGGGTGAAGATTTTATCCAGTATGTTTTCCGGTATCCCCGGCCCATCATCCTCAATTTTCAGCTCTATGAACTGAGTGCCATTAATGTTTACCTGGTCGCGAGTGGTGATAGAGATCATGCCACCATTAGGAAGCGCCTCAACCGCATTTTTAATCAGATTGGTAAGCACCTGTTTCAATCGATTACGATCAGTCACCAGTGGTGGAATTCTTTGGTCCAGGTTCAGGCTTTCCTGGATACCATGGGTGGAAAAATGTGAGATCCGCATGATATCCATCAGGTCATTGATCAACTCATTGATGTCAACGGTACTCTGGGAAAGCTCCTCTGGTACCGCCGCATCTTTCATTCTTAAGGCGATGTTACCAACCCTGTCTATCTCATCTTTGAGTGTAGACAGCTGATTCTGGATTGTCTCGTCATCGGTGAGCTTTATTGAGAGGACTTCAAGATAGTTTCTGATCACTCCAAGCGGGTTATTCATCTCGTGAACCAGTTTCCTGGTTTCGGCATTCTGTCTTATCCGTTCGTCATTAATCATTCTTTCCTGGTCAGCGGATAACTTTTGATAACGGCTAATATTGCTGGCAATCACCCCGGCGAAACATGCCAGCATTTCACGTTGTCCCTGAAGTTTCGACAACTGTACGCCGTTGATACCAGAGACCATTACGCCAACATTCTGTAGTCCACAGACCAGAGGGACACAGATCAACCCTTCACTGTTCAGCAATCTGCACAGCTGCCCATCTGCTACTGATGAGGGTTGTTCTGCGCCTGAATCAAAGGTTGATATCACCTCTCTTTGAAATAGTGAATCTGCTACCAGGCTGCGGGCCGGCTTCAGGGGGAGACTGAATTCAGCAAGCTGCTCTATATTGGCACAATTCCCCATGGCCCCCTGCAGACACTCCTCTTCCTGGTTATAAAGAAAGCATATGCTTGAGTTGAGCCCAAACAGCAGACCGAGGTTTTGCAGCACTGCCTCTAGCAGTTTGTCCGGACATGTGAACTGATCCAGGTGCTGACGTACCCCATCAAGTAGTGCAAATTCGCGCACTTTCTTTGCCATGGCCAGTCGGTTTTTTTCGCCCTCAGCCAGTATGGTGGCATTATCGGCATCCAGTTTAATACCGAAACTCTTGGCAGCCGCGGCAACCTGTTCCTCAACCTGTTTCAATACATCCTCTACAATAGATTGGCTCAGGCCATAGAGTAGATCTGCCTCTGCATACAGCTTGTCAGGTTCAATACTATGTTGGCTCAGTTTGTGGGCAAAGTTCAGCAGCTTTACCAATCTTGATGAGTCCAGAATGGATTCAGCCGGTTCATGTTGATAGAGAATAGCGTCACTTAAAAATGCCCCCACGTTCCACTGGTTAACCAGAAGCGCACCTATCTCACTATTTGTTGCCCCCCAAAGCTCCCTCTCTCTGCTATCCAGTTCAACATCCTTGTTTGTGTCCTCTAGCAGCTTCAGATATTCGTCTGGATAATTACTGAGAAATACCAGTTGCCCAATATTATGCAGCAATCCGGCCATGTAGGCCTCATCTGCCGATGGGTACCCGGTAAGAGTTGCGAGTGATTTTGCGGTATAGGCGCAAGTAAGTGAGCCACGCCACAAGCTACCCATGCTTTTTTCCATATCCACATTGAACTGGGAAAAGAACTGGTGGACTGCCGAGGTTATGGCAATGGATTTTATGGTGTCCAGCCCCAGAACTACCAACAGGCGATTAAGGTTATCTATGTTGTTCCACTGCCTGTAACTAGGTGAATTTGCTACAGAAATAACCTTGGCACTTATTGCTGCATCCTTTTGAATTATGTCTGTAAGTTCATCAAAACTCACATCAATCTTATGGCAGGCTTCCAGTAATTTGAGCAAGACATGGGGAACTGACGGGATTTTGCCCACATCCAGGGCAGTAGCATTTTTGACGGATGGCATGCTCATGACTTATGATATTGCACTAAGAACAGCTGGTAAGTCAATGATTTTACGCATATTGTAGTTAAGGATTTTATTAATAACTTAAGTTGGGTATGGATAGGCTAGCCTCATTTATCAAATATCAGC
Organism: Chromatiales bacterium; assembly: GCA_028278145.1. Taxonomy (GTDB): domain Bacteria; phylum Pseudomonadota; class Gammaproteobacteria; order Chromatiales; family Chromatiaceae; genus JAAGZL01. Next base: position 57,656 of record JANQEV010000007.1, read on the forward strand.
AGTCTGGGCCGCTTGACTCAGCCCAGATGTGTTTGATTCCCCGTAACAACAGTGATGCAGATAGGACTAAGAGCTTGCAAAATGCCATGGAGTATCTCCAAGGGTTGGATTCTGATGAGGCCGTGGAATACCTGGCTAAAGCAATACTCAGCTGGAACGAGAACAATAATGAAATTCCCCTGGCTGTGCATAAGTACATAACCAAGCAGTCAGCAAATACTATTCAGCAGAACGACTCTCACCCAAACCAGAACCATCTGCTGCAGGATTCACCTGGCAGTTCCGAGCCGAGGAATAATAAGCCAGGTAAGTCATCTTCAAATGAAACTATTTTTAGCCATGCTCTTAGCCTGCAAGAAATTCAGCCAGTAGAACGCACAAATGATAATAATGATGATTCTGGATTACTTGCTGCAATAAAATTTGCACATTTACTTTGTGTTAATGGGGGTTCCCGGGGGTAGATACACTCTCGATAATAATTAAAAGGGTAAGAATTTACTTTCAGCAAACCCAGTGCTACAGGTATGAAACAAGTACAGAGGTGTCGCTTGTATTCATAAAGATGGAATCCTGATCATCTGAGCTTGAATCAAGCCGCTCAAGTAGATCAGTTTCATCTTCTATCGCACTACGACTTTAGTCTGATCCACTGCTATCCACATATCAGTTAACGTTGTTGCAAGATCAATTAGGAGTATTGATTTTAGTATTGATTCAATATGGGGGATAATGTCTTTATGACAAACGATGAAGATCAATTTGATGCATGCCCCCAAGGAAAAGAGGCAGACTCATTCCACGAAAGAATTCTAAGTGGATTGCTGGATAGATTTGCTGAAGTTGCAGAGCAACACCAAAAGATCCTGGCTATTTCAGAAGAGCAACGAGATCAGGATGAAAAGGATTTTTTACACTCTTACGATCAGGTCAGCATGGGGTTGAAGCAGTTGCAAGACCCCGAGCTTCCCTACGACCAGAAATATGAGCTGGCCCAGGAACTACAGCTGGTTTTGTTGGATATGGAGCTGCTATAAATCTAGAGACGCTGCTCGCCACTCTCACCACACCAGGGTTGAACTAAGGAGTCTCTGATTAATTCGCTGATGAACCGAGTTTGTGTCCAAATGGCGATGATCGCAAGGCGTGGTGCGCAGGCCGCATGCCATAGCTATACGGCAAGCGCCACAACACAG
>JANQEV010000052.1 GCA_028278145.1 Chromatiales bacterium
TGACAAGCCGGCTTTTGCCGCGCTGGCAGAACAGGCTAAGGCCAACCTCTCCAGCTGATAGGGACTGCGGTCCCACATCGCTTGTCATATGACCGACCCAGGTCGGTATAGAAATGACACCAAAAGGGGAAAGGCCTGCGCCTTTCCCCTTTTTTTATGTTTTCCCACAAGGAACAGTAACAATGGGTGTTGATTCCCAGCTAGATATAGAACAACTGGTTAATGAGGCCAATACACAGATCTCAGCGGCAGCCAAACTGGCTGAGTTGGATGCTGTGCGGGTCAAGTACCTGGGCAAAAGTGGTCTGCTCACTGCGCAGTTAAAGAAACTGGGCGCTCTGCCCAAGGAAGAGCGCCCAGCAGCAGGACAGGCGATAAATAAAGCCAAGCAGGAACTGGAAGCAGTAATTGGTGATCGCAAGCAGGAATTGGAACAGCAGGCCCTTGAGGATCGTCTGGCATCAGAGAGTGTGGATGTGACGCTGCCAGGACGAGGACAGACCTCTGGAGGTCTGCATCCGGTTACCCGTACCCTGGAGCGCATCAACCGGTTGTTTGCCAATTCAGGATTCAAGGTGGCGGAAGGCCCGGAGATCGAGGATGACTACCATAACTTCGAGGCCCTGAATATTCCTGCGCACCACCCGGCGCGTGCCATGCACGATACCTTCTATTTCGATGAGCATCTGCTGCTGCGGACCCACACCTCGCCAGTGCAGATACGGGTGATGGAGAATTCAGAGCCGCCATTGAAGATTATCGCGCCTGGGAGGGTGTACCGTTGTGACTCTGATCTTACCCATACCCCGATGTTTCACCAGGTGGAGGGTTTCCTGGTGGATGAGGATGTCTCATTTGCTGATCTTAAGGGTGTGATCTACGACTTTCTGACCAACTTTTTTGAGCAGGATCTCAAGTTGCGTTTTCGACCATCCTACTTTCCATTCACTGAGCCATCGGCAGAGGTGGATATCGAGTGCGTGATGTGCAGCGGTAGCGGCTGCCGGGTGTGCAGTAACACCGGATGGCTGGAAGTGTTGGGTTGCGGCATGATCCATCCTGAAGTGCTAAGGCATGTAAATATTGATAGTGAAAAATATACCGGCTATGCATTCGGTATGGGTGTAGAGCGTCTCACCATGCTGCGGTATGGGGTGAATGACCTGCGGCTGTTTTTTGAGAATGATCTGAGGTTCTTGAGGCAATTCGCTTAAAAAATTGCCGCAAATGGACGCCAATAACCGCAAATTCACACAAATGGTTTAGTAGTTAATTTGCGTAGGATAGCGGTGATTTGCGTTACTTTGCGGCTTGATTTCGTCTTTATAACAAATAGGCAATTTAATGAAATTCAGTGAAGCATGGCTACGGGAATGGACTAACCCCGACATAACTACATCAGAACTGGCCGATCAATTGAGTATGGCCGGCCTGGAGGTGGACTCTGTTGGTCAGGTAGCCGGTGAGTTCAGTGGTGTGGTTATTGGTGAGGTACTGGTCAGGGAACAACATCCTGATGCCGATAAGCTGAGTGTGTGTCAGGTCAATGCTGGCCAGGAAGAACAACTGCAGATCGTATGTGGAGCCAGTAATGTTGCCGCTGGGATGAAGGTTCCGGTGGCCCTGGTTGGTGCCGTATTGCCAGGCGGTTTCAAGATCAAGAAAGCCAAATTGCGTGGGGTGCAGTCCCTGGGGATGATCTGTGCCGAGTCTGAACTTGGTTTGGCTGAATCATCCGAAGGAATCATGGCATTGCCTGCCGATGCTCCCATTGGTACCGATATCCGTGACTACCTGGATCTCAATGATGGATATATAGAGGTTGACCTGACCCCGGACCGGGGTGACTGCCTAAGCATTGCCGGTATCGCACGGGATGTGGGTGTGATCAATCGCTCCAGCGTTACTCCACCAGCCATTGAGCCGGTCCCAGCCCAAAATGATGATAGCTTTGCCGTAACCCTGGATGCCCCAGAGGCATGCCCGCGTTATGCCTGCAGGATTATGCGTGGTATCAACCCGGATGCAGAAACCCCGTTGTGGATGAAGGAAAAGCTGCGCCGTAGTGAGATCAGAAACATCAGCCCGGTTGTGGATGTAACCAACTATGTGCTGATGGAACTGGGTCAGCCCATGCATGGATTTGACCTGGATAAACTGGAAGGTGAGATAAGAGTACGCATGGCCCAAAGCGGTGAAAAGCTGCTGATGCTGGATGGCCAGGAACAGGAACTGCGTGCTGATACCCTGGTGATTGCCGATTCTGTCAAGCCTGTAGCTATGGCCGGAATTATGGGTGGTGAGGAGTCTGGAGTAACTTCTGCCACCAAGGACATCCTGCTGGAGAGTGCCTTCTTCGCTCCTACCTCTATCATCGGTAAGGCCCGCAGCTATGGTCTGCATACCGACTCATCTCACCGTTTTGAGCGTGGTGTGGATCCTGAGTTGCAGGTACGTGCTATTGAGCGTGCCACCGCTCTTTTACTGGATATAGTTGGTGGTGAGCCAGGTCCGGTAGTGGTCGTGGAGTCTGAGCAACATATTGAAAAGCGTCCTGAGATACTGCTGCGGCGTGAGCGCCTGGCCAAGATACTGGGTGTGCAGATTGAAGATGATATGGTGGCTGACATCCTGACCCGTCTGGAGATGCAGGTAGAGTCGGTTGCTGAAGGTTGGAAAGTTGTAGCCCCCAGTTGCCGCTTTGACATAAGCATCGAAGAGGATCTGGTGGAAGAGGTGGGGCGCATCTACGGTTATACTGAGATTCCGATCCATCACAGTGCTGCCTCAAGCATTATGCAGAGTGAGCCTGAGATGTCTTTCAGTCTGCAACGGGCCAAGAGCCTGTTGGTGGATCGTGGTTTCCAGGAGGTGATCACCTACAGCTTTGTCAGTCAGGAGATTCATGATCTGTTGGACCCGGGGCATGATGTGGTGAGGTTGGCCAACCCTATTTCAGCGGATATGTCCATCATGCGCACCAGTCTGTGGCCAGGATTGTTGCAGACTGCTGTCTACAACCAGTCCAGACAGCAGAGCAGGGTGCGTATTTTTGAATCAGGTCTCAGGTTCGTGATGAAGCCATCTGACATCAAGCAGAATCCCATGCTGGCTGGTCTGATCTCAGGTGAGATCAGCCCTGAGCAATGGGGCGAAGGTACTCGCAATGTGGATTTCTTTGATCTAAAGGCAGATCTTGAGGCGGTTCTGTATTTGACCGGTTCACCAAATGATTTTGATTTTGTCCCGGGCGAGCATCCATCACTACATCCAGGGCAGGCTGCCAGGATCACCCGAAATGGTGAGCCGGTGGGTTGGATTGGCATGTTACATCCCAGACTGGAGGATACATTAGGCTTGGCTGGAAATACCTTTCTGTTTGAGGTGAGTCTGGAGTTCCTTACCGGTGGCAGTTTGCCCGCTTTTATGCCTCTTTCTAAATTCCCATCTATCCGTAGGGATATTTCAATTGTGGTGGATGAAGGGGTAAAATTCAGTCAGATTTCGGAGTGTATCAGGCAGGAAGCACCGGAAATTCTCCAAGACATACGGCTTTTTGACGTCTATACTGGAAAAAATATAGATTTTGGGCGAAAAAGTCTCGCTTTGGGCTTGATTTTACAGGAAACTTCGCACAATCTAACAGATGAAGATGCAGAAGGCGTGATGGAGCGTATACTTCATGCCCTTTCTAACAAACTCAATGCACAACTGAGAGAATAACAACATGGCACTTACCAAGGCCGATATGGCAGAAAGACTTTTTGATGAGCTGGGCCTGAACAAGCGTGAAGCTAAGGAGATGGTTGAGCTTTTTTTCAATCGTACCCGTGACGCATTGGAGTCTGGTTCACAGGTAAAACTTTCTGGATTCGGCAATTTCGACCTACGGGAGAAGGGCGAGCGCCCTGGGCGTAACCCAAAAACTGGTGCGGAAATTCCTATTACTGCGCGCAGGGTGGTTACGTTTCGCCCCGGTCAGAAACTTAAGGCGAGGGTAGAAGCTTATGCTGGAAGCGAGTAGCAGTACTGCTGATCTGCCGGTTATACCTGGTAAACGCTATTTTACCATTGGTGAAGTGAGCGAGCTGTGCGGGGTTAAACCACACGTATTAAGGTATTGGGAACAGGAGTTTCCCCAACTAAAACCGGTCAAGAGACGTGGCAACAGACGCTATTATCAGCGGCATGATGTGCTGATGATCCGTCAGATCAGAAATCTACTGTATGAACAGGGTTTCACTATCGGCGGTGCGCGGCAACAGTTGACTGGTAGTGATGCAAAAGAGGACTACCATCAGAGCCAGGAGATAATCAAGCAGTTGCGAACCGAGTTGGAAGAGGTTCTCCACATCCTAAAAAGATAGTTCATACATCAGCGTTGACATATATGGCTTCTAGGCCTAGTATGCGCGCTCTTACGGAGCGTAGCGCAGCTTGGTAGCGCACCACAATGGGGTTGTGGGGGTCGAAGGTTCGAATCCTTTCGCTCCGACCAAATAAAAAAGGCCTGGTTTCTAACCAGGCCTTTTTTTGTACCGATCCCAGTATGTGTTTTTTTATTGGGGGGTCGCAGTGGTTAGACTAAACAGTTGCCACATCTGCATTCCGCCGCGATAATAAAACAGTTTCTCTGGTGGGTAACCTACCTCTAGTAGTCCCCTGATAGCACGGGGTGACTGACCGCAGGCCGGGCCATTACACCACAGGACTAAATCTTTACATTTGCTGAAATCCCAGTCTCTGGTTTTCATATCACCGTCAAAGAAGCCGAGATCCTCCAGCCAGGCAGTTATAGGATTAACACCATCCCTCTTAACAGCACCAAACCTCTCTAGTGCCTCGACCATCTCAATATCCTTGTCGCCCTTGGAGAGAACAGTGAATGGAACATTAACTGAACCTGGGATAGTGCCTTTGTGGTGCCAACTGGGAGTGCGCGCATCTATCAGCATGCCTTTGCCGTTACGCATCTTTTTTTCCATAAATTCGAAGACTTCAACTTCTCCAACGGTTTTTACCCTTGGGTCCGCCTCAATTGGTCCAATACAGAATGGAGGGCATTGGCGAGAGGTCTTGGCGAAATAACCACGCAACTCATAGTTGGGGTCCTGTATTCGCTGTACCTTCACGGTCTGTTTCTCGTGAATTATATGCAGGAATGGTTTTTTAGCTGTAAGGCCAATCCATTTAGATCCGCCGGCAGCCTCTTCCCCCTCTGCTGCAACAAGCACTGAAGCTGTCAGGCTTAAGGCAATAAACAGCATAAATAATATTCGTATTCTAGTACTAATCGTCATCATCAGCTCCTAACTCTCCAGATATCCACTCTAGCGTGAGTGGAGGTATCTGTTCATTATCATTTTTCTGATTTCCTCAATGGTGTTTCCATTGAGATAACCGTGATATACCTCTTCCCTGCTACGCTGCGGAAGTTTCTTATAAAAGGTAAAGCTACCTAGAAACCGAACCTTCAACTCCTCTTCAAAATCAACAATGGTTAAATCTTCGTCAAAATCCGGGCTGGCGACGATTGATTTACCCTCTGTATTAAAATCCATTTGCTTGGATGCATTACCTGCCTCACCTGAACCAGATGCATCTGTCTCAGGCGCCAACTCGGGGCGATCAGTGAGCTTGGTAGACTCTGCTTCAAGTTGATCTAGGTAGTTATCTTTTGCTGTCACTTGGGCGCAGGACAACGTAATGATAAGTGCGGATATCCATGTCAGTCTCAACATGTAAAAAGTGTCTCTTTTTATATAGCGCAATAACACTCGCATAAACAAAATACCTCCAGTGCCACTCTGGCAACGAACGTCCATGTAATGATAAATGCTACTGCTTAGTTATGATAATCCGTAACTCTAGCATCTTTCGCTATGTTACAAAAGCTTACAAACACATTATAAAGCGATTTCTATCATTTT
>JANQEV010000076.1 GCA_028278145.1 Chromatiales bacterium
CCCGTTGGGTTTGCGCCAAATGGCGCGCTCGCTGTGTTGTGGCGCTTGCCGTATAGCTATGGCATGCGGCCTGCGCACCACGCCTTGCGATCATCGCCAGTTGGACACAAACTCGGCTCATCAGCGAATTGATCAGAGGCTCCTTAGTGGTAGAGGGGAGGTAGCTGGTGCCGGGATTGAGCTGCCTGTTTCGCTTTATATCTTTTCAAATGTGGCACGACCTGTTGCATAGCAGCTGTGCCTGACCATTCGTGGTTGTTCGAATAGTTGGCGCGATCCAGGTCGCGTAGGCAGCTTGTGACCTCTGGGCTATCAAACTGATCCTGAAAGCCAAGTGCGCTTACAGGTGCCTGGTTTCCCCAGCGCAATTCACCCCAGGCGATTAGAGTGGCGGCAGCTGTTGCAGGATCATTGGCCTGGCATGCCTGTTGGAAGCGGCGTTTTTGAGTGGCAAGCTGCAACTGTCTTTTCAGTCGTGGAAGCAAACGGTAGTGCCAGATCAGAACTCCATATACCAGCAGGGAGAGTACTGTTGCCAGTAGTTTCAGATTGGCGCTTCCTGGTGCGGTTGCAATTTGATCGTCATCTTCAGCCAGTTCTTCCGTAACGGCTACAGGTTCAGGTTTAGTTTCCGGAGCAACGGAAGATGCCAGGCTCTCTACCACTGTCAGGTTGAATAGCGGAAGCCTGGCCAATTGCGCTTGGTTATTTTTGGTGTCCCACCACTTGAGATCGATGCCAGGGACAGTGAACTTCCCTGCCTGCCTTGGAATGAGCAGCTGCCTCATATGGCGCTGTCCCACCATGATTCCCTCAGTGATTTTCTGCTCCACCCTGCTACCAAGATCCTGTACTTCAAAGCCATCGATATTGGGAGGAGGTAACTCCGGCAGCTGTGCCCCGGTAAGGCCCTGTGCCTGGATGGTTATGCTGCGTTCCAGCTGCATGCCGCGGCTTACCTCTCCCTGTGGCAGCTCAAGCTTCTGTGTCAGCTCCAAGGCCTGTGCCGGTAACCAGTGCCAGTCACCAGCATCTGGGCGTGGTTTGACTTTTAGGGTAGGGGATTTGCCTGTAACAAACAGATCGCGGCTGCTGAACACCGGGGCCGGGATATCTATGTCACCGCTGCGTTGCGGGAACAGCAGGTACTCCCGCTCTATGAGTTCATACTCGCGCCCGGCATGCTTTACCACTCTCGGTTGTTCGTCCCGATACAGCTCGGTGACCAGTTCCGGTGGGTTCTGATCCAGGAAGTAACCTCTTTGCAGATGAGAGTGGCGGTATAGCCTGATGGTGTAACGGACCATGGCCTGGACATATGGCTGTTCCGGTTCCAGGCTGAACTCGATGAAAGGTTCTGTGGGATCATCCGGCAGGTTATTTTGACCAACTGAGCTTAGGGGCCACAGGAGCAATAGCATTAGAATTATTAACCTGCGCCCTACCATGGATCACCCCCAGTCCTGGTTATTCCACGGCGTTGATATTCGCGCTGGAACTTCTCCTTCAGAAGATCGGCCTGGCCTACTGGTATGCGGCTCAGCCACTGTTCAGTGGCCTGTTGGCTCTCCCTGGCAGAGCCACCAGCAGGGGTGGCACCGGCAACGCCAGTTGGTGGCAAAACTGTTTGCTGCTCTCTGTCACCGGTGTCTTGTTCTCCCTGTTCTTTCTCTTTTTGTCCTGATTCAGAGGATGCATCAGTCATAGTCTGGGAGCTGTCGCCGGCCGGCTTTTGCTCTGACTGTTCGGGAGACTCTCTCTGTTCAGTTTCTGTCTGGGGGGGCGGGAATACGAACTTGTTCTGTTCTAACTTGCTGGAACCTTCACTCTCTCTCTGTTCACCTCCCTGCTGTCTGCTTTCCCTTGCCAGGCGGTTGATCTCATCATCCCATTCTGAGCCATCATCCAGCCCCTGGCCGATTCTGCTGTCTTGCTCTCCCTCGCTCTCCTGACTGCCAGGAAGCAGCATGGCACCGCCACCCAGGGTGCCGATCTTATCCAGGTCCTTGTCTGCCTTGCCCATCTGCATGGTGAGTTCCTCTGCCTTGGGGGTCTCAACCACATCCTCGGCGGTTTCTGTTTGTTTACCCTGGTTTGATTGTTGCTCTTGGGTTTCTTTGGCCAGTTCTGCGTCTGGTTGTGGATTCTCTTTTTCCCTCGCTTCCCTGGTACGTCGCTCTACCAGCTCCAGATTGAATTTGGCGTCTGCATGTCCTGAGTCTTTCTTGAGCGCCTGACGGTATGCCTGCATGGCTTCTTCAGCCCTTCCGAGCTGCATGAGAGCGTTACCGCGGTTGTAGTGGGCATCAGCACTATTAAGGCGGGAGAAATGACGTAGAGCAGTCTTAAAGTCATGGTCACGGTATGCGGCGACTCCACGCCACATGGTGTCTTGAAACTGTTCTCTGGCCTCCAGGATGTCCTTCTGTTGTATGGCCTTATGGCCCAGCTGGTCCCGGTTGAGCCACAGGCTGTCCCAACTCAAGGCCTGGGCATCCGGTATTGGTAGCACCAGGCAGATGAGAATCGCCACCAATGCACCACGGCGGAAGGCCAGCAGGGCCAGAGGCAGTACCAGCATTGCTATCCATGGGCCGCGCTCACGCCACACCTGTCCTAACTTTGCAGTCTTCTCGGCCGTGCCGGTTCCGGCCGTACCCAAGTTGTCCTTGATTACATCTATTTTGCCACTGTTGTTGGTTATGCGGACGAAACTGCCACCACCTGCCTCAGCCACACCCCGCAGCACCGGTTCGTTCACCGCTGATGACACGGGAATGCCATTTGCTATGAGATAGCCTGCATTCTCATCGTCTGGTACCTCTCCTCCAGCTAGTGTTCCCAGGGCCATAACAGAAGTCTGAAACCCTGAGTCTCTGATGCTGTCTGCCATGTTTATGGTCTCCTGATCGGCAGCATCACTTAGAAGCAGGATATCTCCATGTTTATAGTTGGTGCGGCTCAGCAGTTCCGCTGCCAGTTTCAGGCCGCCAGCCGCGTTACTGCCCTGGGCCGGCATCAGTGTGGTGGTAACTTCCCCCAGGACCTGGGTAATCAGTTTTTTGTCTCGGGTGAGGGGCATGGCTGTATGGGCTTGTTCTGCATACACCACCAGTCCCAATGGTCGCGGCGGGAGTTGTTTCAATAAAGTGCGCAGCCTGGCCTTGGCCACCGCAAGCCTGGTGGGGTGCACATCCCTTACCTGCATGGATCTGGAGAGATCCAGAACCATTACCAGCGGTGGTACATCCGGGCGGTATTTCAGGGGCGGTGCCTTCTCCCAGGTAGGACCGGACAGGGCAATCACAGTCAGGAACCAGGCAATTGCCAGTATGATGCCTGGGGTCCGGCTCGACTCCTTGCTGGCCGGGGTAAGTAGTTCATCCAGCAGGTGTGGGTCCACTACCTGCTGCCAGTCATTCTGTCCGCTGTCGTGGCGTACCAGCTTCAGTAGTATGTATGCCAGTGGCAGTAGTGCCAGTAGCCATTCCGGACGCAGGAAGTGGAACTGGAACTCGTTCATGGGTTCATCCTGCGCCGATTACGTTGTGCTGTGAGCCAGGGAAGGAGGCTCAGCAATATGCTCAACAACAGGGCGCTGGCCAGGGTCCAGGTAAAGAGCGGCGTGGATATGTATTCGTCTATCTCGTCACCCAGGGCCGGTTCCAGCAGGTTCAGTCGGTCATAGGCCTGTTGCAGTCCCTGGGTATCCGAGGCATGGAAGAAGTGGCCGTTGGTGACTCTGGCTATCTCTTCCAGTACCTCACGTTCAAAACGCTCACTGTTGTCACTGGACCAGACCCCGAATGGGTTGGGTCCAGCAGCCTCCACTGCACCTACGCTGATGGTGTAGATGCGTATTCCTTTGGAAGCGGCGATGTTTGCCGCCTGGTTGGGTGGGATAAGCCCCTCGTTGTTGGCACCGTCAGTGAGCAGCACCATCACCCGGCTGTCAGACTTTAGCTCCTGCATGCGTTTGATGCCGAGACCTATGGCATCACCTATAGCGGTGTACTCTCCGGCCAGGGCAATCTCTGACTCCTGCAGCAGGGTCTTGATGATGGCACTGTCGTGACTGAGTGGTGCGCGCAGAAACGGTTTGCTGCCGAACAGGATCAGGCCCAGGCGGTCACCGCGTCTCTGGTCTATGAACCTGCTGGCAACCGCTTTGACCACATGCAGACGTTCGGTTGGCATGTCATTGAGCCGGAAGTCCACATGGCGCATGCTGCCGGAAATATCGATCAGCAGCATCAGGTCACGTCCCGTGGTGGGGTGGGGTCTGTCGTCACCCAGCCAGATGGGCTGGGCGGCAGTGGTCACCAGCAGGGCCCAGATCAACAGAGGTAGTAACAGTTTCCTGTTCCAGCGTCCCAGCAGGCGTCTTTGTCCCGGTATTTCAGAGATCTGTTGGAA
>JANQEV010000122.1 GCA_028278145.1 Chromatiales bacterium
TGGCTGCCGCGGCCTGCAGTTCATGCAGGGTGGTGGGTCTGGTGTTCCAACCCATGCGGTTCATGCCTTCGGCCACAGCCCCAGAAGAGACCAGGACCAGCTGTTTACCGGAGAGCACCCAGGAGGCCATCTGCTCGACCCACACCGCCAGACGCTCCCGATCGAGACCGGTTCCATCAGCGGTCAGCAGGGCACTGCCGATCTTTACCACCCAGCGTTTTGTTTTAGAGATCTGTTGTCTCGAGATCATGCTTATCCCAGTTAGGAGCCTCTAATTAATTCCATCCTTAGGTTCGCAAAGACAATACATCCATGTATTTGCTCCTCCATGATGGCCGAAACGCTGCCTTTGCGCCTTGAGATGTAAGGCGGCTTGTGCAGCTAATGGCCTTAGTCCTTAGCAAGCAAGCCAACACAGCAGATCTGGCGCAAAGGCGTGTCCCGAAGGGTTTGCGCCAAATGGCGCGCTCGCTGTGTTGTGGCACTTGCCGTATAGCTAGGCATGCGGCCTGCGTGCCACGCCTTACGATCATCGCCATTTGAACACAAACTCGGGTCACCAGGGAATTGATTAGAGGCTCCTTAATGGATCCCAGGGCTCATCATCTTCTGAATCCTGTTCTACCTGTTCATCCTCGCGCAACTGTTCCAGATGGTCCATAAGCGCATACACCAGTTTTCCTGTTCCCTCACCGGTGGCTGCGGAGATAGCGTACACTGGACCCTGCCAGGACAACTCCTCCAGCAGTCTGTTGCGTCTGGCTTCCACTTCATCATCATCCAGCAGATCGACCTTATTCAGCACCAGCCAACGTTCGCGCTCTGCCAGCTCCGGGCTGTAGTTTTCCAGCTCCGCGGCAATCTTTCTAACCTCTTCTGCCGGATCAATCTCCTCATCCATGGGAGCTATATCCACCAGATGCAACAACAGCCTGGTGCGGTCCAGGTGTTTCAGAAATTGAATACCAAGACCAGCTCCTTCCGATGCCCCCTCTATAACACCTGGAATATCGGCCACTACAAAACTACGTGAGGCACCCACACTAACCACCCCCAAATTCGGATAGAGGGTGGTAAAGGGGTAGTCAGCAACCTTGGGCCGAGCGCTGGACACCTTGGAAATCAAACTGGATTTTCCGGCATTAGGCATACCCAGCAGCCCCACATCCGCCAACAGGATCAACTCCAGGTGTAGCTGGCGTCTTTCACCCTCGGTACCCATGGTAAACTGCCTGGGAGTACGATTGGTACTGCTCTTGAAACGGGCGTTACCGATACCGTGAAAACCGCCCTTGGCTACCAGCAGTTCGTCTCCATGCTTCAGCAGTTCGCCAATGTTTTCCTGGGTCTCTTCATCTGTAACCCGTGTCCCCACCGGTACCCGCACATAGATATCCTCACCACTGCGACCGGTGCAGTTACGCCCCATGCCGTTCTGACCACGCTCCGCCCGATGGCGGCGCATATGCCTGAAATCAACCAGGGTGTTGAGACCCGAGTCTGCCAGCAGATAGACACTACCGCCGTCACCGCCATCCCCTCCGTCGGGACCACCCTTGGGGATATATTTCTCACGCCGAAAGCTAGCCACGCCGTTGCCACCATCCCCGGCCTCTACGCTAATGCTCGCTTCATCGACAAATTTCATGACAGTTCCAGTATTGTGTTTTCTAGGAGCCTATCAAACCCCGTTTATTGCAACCAGCTAAACGAAAAAAGCCCCGTCGTCTGACGAGGCCTTTTAGATACTGCTTGGTACGGCGTAATCAGGCCGGAACTACGTTCACATATGTGCGCTTCTTCGGACCCTTGGTCTCAAACTTCACCACGCCTTCGCCCTTGGCATACAGGGTGTGATCCTTGCCACAGCCCACATTCAGGCCGGGGTGGAAGTGGGTACCACGCTGACGCACGATGATGTTACCTGGCTGAACTGCCTGGCCACCATACAACTTAACACCAAGACGTTTGGACTCTGAATCGCGGCCGTTACGTGTACTACCGCCTGCTTTTTTATGTGCCATTGTTTAACCCGCCTTACTTTGCGCTGATTCCGGTGATTTTAAGCTCGGTATACCACTGACGGTGGCCCTGACGCTTCAGATGATGCTTGCGCCGCTTAAACTTGATGATCTTGACCTTCTTGCCACGACCGTGCTGCTGCACCTCGGCAGTAACCTGACCGCCATCGACATAGGGGGCGCCAACCTTTACATCCTCGCCATCGGCGACCATAAGTACCTTATCGAGAGTAATGGAAGAACCCTCGTCAGAGCTGAGCTTCTCAACCCTAAGGACGTCGCCCTCGGCTACCCGGTACTGTTTTCCACCGGTCTGAATCACGGCATACATTCGCCAAATCTCCGTTAAAATCTGCTAATTGCGGCATTTAAATATGAAACATGCCCACGAAAGAGGCGGAATTCTACCCGTACCTTCGCTACAGGTCAAATCCTGTTTGCCATTCCAGCAGACCAATAATGCCCGGAAACCACCAGCTCACAGCCAGCATGAACACTTGACAGAAGAAATGCTCGCTTCTAGCATGCTTCAACCGTGTGTAAAATCGTAAAAAACAGTAGGATAGGCACGTATACCGTACAGGCCAGACTATAATAAAGTGATTATAATCAGCAAGTAAGCCTCAGCCAGCCTACTTATCCTGCATTCCTTAAGTTCCACTAGGCCACCTAGATCATTAATGGCCAACCGGACAAGCAGCAACCAATGAAGAACTGAATGGACATATCTGCAATACGAAGCCTGGTCGAAGATGACATGAACGCGGTTGACAGCCTGATCCTGCACCGCCTGGAGTCAGATGTTGTCCTGATCAATCAGATTGGTCACTACATAGTGAACAGCGGTGGCAAGCGTCTGCGGCCCATGATAGTCCTGCTGGCGGCCCAGGCACTGGGCTATACCGGGGACAAACATATAGGTCTCGCAGCCATCATCGAGTTCATTCATACCGCCACCCTGCTGCACGATGACGTGGTTGACGGTTCCGACCTGCGGCGTAGCCGGGATACTGCCAACGCAGTCTGGGGCAATGCAGCCAGCGTACTGGTAGGTGATTTTCTCTACTCACGCGCCTTTGAAATGATGGTAGACGTGGACAAGATGCGGGTAATGGAGATCCTGTCCCATGCCACCAACCGCATTGCAGAAGGCGAGGTACTGCAGCTCCTGAACTGCCATGATCCAGATACAGATGAACAGAAGTATCTTGAAGTGATCCTGCGCAAGACCGCCACCCTGTTCGAAGCAGGGGCACAACTTGGAGCGGTTCTGTGCGATGCCTCCGAGGCCGAGGAACAGGCCCTGGCTAAATATGGACTGCACCTTGGTATTGCCTTCCAGATCATCGACGATGCACTGGACTACAGCAACTCCGCCGAGGAGATTGGTAAGAACATCGGTGATGATCTGGCCGAAGGTAAACCCACCCTGCCCCTGATCAGAGCCATGGAAATTGGCAGTGACGAACAGCGGCAACAGCTACGGGATATCATCAAGAACGGTGGCAGGGAGCATATTGAGATCGTCAAATCCGCCATTGAGAGTACCGACGCCATCAGCTATACCTTCAAACTTGCGGAACAGGAGGCAGACAACGCCAAACAGGCCCTGGAGATACTGCCGCCCTCCTCTTACCGTAGCGCTTTAGAGACACTGGCGGACTTTTCAGCCGACCGCACCAGTTAGTGTTCAGACCAACGATATCTCCCTGGCACCAAACCACACAGTTGAACTAAACCAAGCCGGTTCTCTTTTCTTTAACCTCCCAGTTCAGTAAAATTTTCTGATCACATCAGATCCATGTCGGGGTGTAGCTCAGCCTGGTAGAGCACTGCCTTCGGGAGGCAGGGGCCGGAGGTTCGAA
>JANQEV010000016.1 GCA_028278145.1 Chromatiales bacterium
TTTTGTCCAGCAAGGCAGAATGAGTGATGTGTAGTTACTCTACATGAACGAATGATAACGCCGCTGGGCGGAAAAATAGCCCCAGCCCTTCGGGTTACGTCTGAAAAAACGCCACTCGTTGTTACTCGTTGTTCATTTGGAATAACCAAACTTCACTCCTAGCGCCTAGATTGGCGCTTTTTCAAAAGTAACAGGGCCTATTGGATTAGTTTTAACAGGCCCTAGGATCCATTATCAGAAGTTCATAGTTAAGAGACCTCTGATTGATGCTTGGGTTCTCTTGGTGCTCGGTATTTATATCTACCAGGAACCGAGGCTGACGGTTATGGATTCAGAGATTACTGCTTTGGTTATACTGCAGCTGCTGGAAGAGGGTAGGCTATGCTTCAATAGTCATACCCCGTACAGGTGATACACCCCCACATATACTCAGGGGGTGTATGGACCTGTTATTGGTGTTAGTTTCTGGAGTTGCTATCTGTACAACAAGCTGTTCCGATTGGAACCAGGCTTATAGTTCAGGTCTGTCCTCCGGGTCCATATCTAGAGACTGAAGCAGTTGCCTCAGAGAGTTAACATGCGACTGTTCTTCTTCTGCTAGATCGTTGCAGTAGGCTACATCTTCAGGATCTGTGAAGCTTTCAGACAGGCGTTTGTAGTTATCTCTGGCTTCCTCTTCCATCTTGATAGCTGATTTCAGAATGGCACGCATATCGCCCTGGTCAACCAGATCGGTGACCTTTACCTCAATGTGCTTACTGCCTTCTTCTTCTACTTCCTTGAGCCAGCTTTCTGCATCAAAGGCCTGGCCAAAAGGTGTATTCTTGAAGCGTTCCACGATGCGATGGGCGTGGCCGTCCTCCATGTCTGATAGTTCCAAAAATACCATTCTGGATTCATCATCTTCGGTTATTTCTGCCGCCTTCTCATAGAAGATTTCTGCCTCAACTTCCATCTCCAGTGCGTTCTTAAAAATCTCAATGGCTTTTTCCATACTTCCTCCTAAACACAAAACCCAAGGGTAATACTATGATTATTAATGGTTAGTATATTCACTATAGCGTTCCATAGTAATTAAAGCACAATCGGTAAATCTTATTCCATATGCATATTTATTAATGCCTGCTTCCTAGGATTGCATTGCTATTGGTCAATCTTCGATGACAATTATTATTAAAGAATAGAATCCAGCAGTCGCTATTTTTTATAGCAAGTAACCTGCAGCATCAAAAAATCATACTAATCTGCACTACTTTAAGAATTAACCAGATAGTATGTTTCGTTCCGTAACTTAGGCGTAATTTCTGGAAAAAGGCAATAAAATGAAATGGATACTTAATAGTATCAGGAACAAGCTACTACTAATAACAGGGACTGGAACCTCCCTGGTTCTGTTTTCCGCGCTGTTTATGACCTGGAGCGCAGAAACCAGTTTGATACGGTTTACTGATCATATGGACAACGATATGACGGTAGAGCGTTCAATCAATACCATGGCAATGGATTTCAAATTGCAGGTTCAGGAGTGGAAAAATGTTCTGCTGCGTGGATCTGATCCGGCAAAGATGAATAAGCACTGGGGGACTTTCCAGGAAATTGAAAAGAAGATTCAGGCGGATGGAGTGGCAACAGTAGCTAAGCTGGAAAATGCTGCCGCGGTTGAAAAGCTAAAGTCTTTCCTCGCAGCACATAAAAAAGCGGGTGAAGTATACAGAAAGGGGCTGGCAGCCTTCAAACAGAATAAGTTTGATCCTGCGGTTGGTGATAAGGCGGTTAGTGGGATCGATCTGGGGTCTGCCAAGTTACTCGCAGAGAGCTCTGCTCTGATACAAAATCAGGTATTGGATAAATTTAACTCTAACAAGGACAAAACCCGTGGCGATATAGTGTTGGGTCTGGTGTTTATGGGTATCAGTGTGGTTATCGCCTTTGTGGTTTTCTATGCCTATATCCAGCTGCAGATCCTAGCTCCGGCCAGGCATCTAAGGGAGGTTATGGGCAGCCTTGCCTCAGGAGACTTCTCCAAGCCCATCAAGGCTTGCACCAGCGATGAGTTTGGTCAGATTGCTGATAGCTCTGAAGCTGTACGGCAGTCGCTGAGTAAGATCATGGGTGAGGTAGGCGAATCCACAAGTGTGCTTATGAGTGAGATAGATTCACTGGGTAGGGTGGTGAATTCAACTCGGGAAGGGGTGCTCGAGCAGCAGGCCCAGACGCAACAGGTTGCATCTGCCATAAATCAGATGACTGAAACTGTGCAAGAGGTATCACGCAGTGCAGGAAATGCCTCTGAGGCGGCAAATAGTGCAGATGCCGAGGCCCACAGTGGCAGTAGCGTAGTCTCCAAGACCGTGGAGAATATCGGTAAGTTGACTGATGAGATCAGTGGTGCTGCCGAGACCGTGGATATGCTATCGAAAGATAGTGAGGAGATCGGCACGGTTCTGGATGTGATTCATGGCATATCAGAGCAGACCAATCTGCTGGCGCTGAATGCAGCAATCGAGGCGGCCAGGGCGGGTGAGGCTGGCCGTGGATTTGCCGTGGTGGCTGATGAGGTAAGGGGGTTGGCAAGCCGTACCCAGGAGTCCACCCACCAGATTCAGACTATGATTGAACGTCTGCAAGAGGGTTCCAGAAGGGCCGTTGCAGCTATGAATCGAGGTCGGGAGAATGCCATGGGGAGTGCCAGTCAGGCCTCTGATGCACGGGAAGCGCTGGATTCAATCACCCAGGCAGTAGCTAGTATCAACAGTATGAACGCCCAGATTGCAACTGCATCAGGGCAGCAGAGCGGGGTGGCTGAGGAGATCAATCGAAATATTGTCTCTATCGCTTCGGTAGCTGAAAACTCGGCTGAAGGGGCGCAGCTGATTGAGGCCAGTAAGGAGAAGCTTACCTCCATTGCCAGAGATCTGGATGAGCATATGGCTCGCTTCAAGTTGTAGCGGGGCTTCTCAATCCAGTCCGTACTCTTTTAGCCGTTTCCACAGGGTGGTGCGTGACATCCCCAGGGCCTTTGCTGCACGTGAGCGGTTCCCTCCTGACTCCTCCAGGGCAAGGATAATCTGCCGCTTCTCTTCATCAGGTTGCGCCGGCCGGTAGTATGACTTGTCCAGTTCAGTTGCGGCATGAACTGCTGATGGGGTAATTATCTGATTTGGAATAAGAGTGCCGGCTGTGCTCGGGTTTGCGTAGGCAATCTCTGGTGGTAGATGGCGCGGTAGTATCACGGTCCCATCCAGATGCACCATCGCATACTCAAGGGCGTTGCTCATTTCACGGATATTGCCTGGCCAGCCGTGGGACTCCATCAATTCAATGGACTCCTGGGCCATACGAATATCTCCACGGTTATAGCGTCCCATGAGCTCTTCCAGCAGCTTGTGTGCAAGTAGTGGGATATCACCCTGGCGTTCTCTCAAGGCTGGCACCTGAACTGGTAATACCCGTAGGCGATAGTAGAGGTCCTCACGGAATGTCCCATGTTGTACCATCTGGCTCAGGTCTTTGTTGGTGGCCGCCAGGATGCGTACATTAACCCGGCGTGGTTCATTCTCACCCAGGCGTTCCACTTCTCTCTCCTGGAGCACGCGTAGTAGTTTGACCTGGATGTTCAGTGGTATCTCGCCTATCTCATCCAGCAGAATGGTGCCACCATGGGCCGCTTCAAACCGTCCCATACGTTCGGTATTGGCTCCTGTGAAAGCGCCCTTGGCATAACCGAAGAGTTCAGATTCCAGCAGGGTCTCTGGCAGTGCTGCACAGTGGACACGGATATACGGTGAGTCGGCACGGGGTGAATTTTCATGCAGGGCACGGGCCACCAGCTCTTTGCCTACGCCGCTTTCACCGGTTATCAGTACGGTGGCATCGCTGTTGGCTGCGCGTAGTATTTTGTTGAACATCTCCTGCATTACCTGAGAGTGGCCGATCATACTTCCCAGGCGTAGTCGTTCACTCACTTCCTCTTCCAGCGTCACTTCGCGGGTACGGTCCCAGAGCACAATTGCCGCGTAGGCCAGTGATTCCTCAGGTGGCAGGATCATGGCCCACATGCGCAGATAGATTGGGGATCCATCGGGTCCGCGCATGGTCAGGTCCTGGGTCTTGCTGGAACCGGCGGAAGAGGTCTTGAGGGTTTTGGTTAAAGAGCAGTAGCCACGTTCTGTGCACATCTGGCTGCAGTGGGTATCTTTGAACAGGCTGGGGCAGAGGGTTCCTATTACCTGTTGTCGTTCTTGGCCCAGCATGCGGCTGGCCGCAGTATTGATTGCCACTGCCTGGCGTTCCTGGTTAAGAAAAATGATGCCCTCTTCCAGGCAGTCAAAGAAGTCTCTCAAGCTGTTCAGTGTGTTTTTCATGGTGTTCAGTAATGTTCACATTGTTAACTATATAGGTGTTTACTGCGTGTTAACTTAACATAAGTTAACATATGGTATCCAGTGGGTACATAAAATAATCAATAAAAACATTTAGTTACATATTTGGCACGATGGCTGCATTAATAAGCAGCAATACACCGTTAAACGGTTTACACACATAAACAGTCATTTTTTAAGGAGTAGTACCATGAGCAATTTTTCCGCCTGCAAAACAATGAAATCACTGGTAAACAACAGCTGGATGCGTGGGTTGCTGTACCTCACCGTAGCTGCCGTAACTATTCCAGAGCTGATCTGGACCGGTATGTTTCTGATTACCGTATTCTGATCCTGAATCTGTACAAAGAAGGGTATGGAAGTTGACACTGGGCCGCTGTGTCTATAGCTTGCGTCGCATATTTAGAGCAAGTTGTATTTACCAGGGTGTTAACTTAAATGAAGCTACTAAACTGTCGGCAATCAGGGGCCTCCCGTATGGAGATTGCGTTTATCTCTCTCATACTGGTCACGGTTGGGTTGATGGCGTATATCAAATACACGGAGATCTCAGTAGGATCCAAGACCTCGGTGGAGGAAGGAATGATCGAGGTCATTCGCATTGGTATTTATGATTACGCCGTCGCATCCAAAAAGGCCGGCTCCGCCAAGCTTTTTCCGCCATTTCTGGATGAGGCTGAATTGGGTCCGGCATCGCCCAACAACCTGTTCTTTACTTTTGTAACCGGCAAACGTATCGCTGTGGGTAGCGGGATTGCTGTGGAAGGGTGGATCAAGACAGCCAGGAATGAATATACGGCTCCCAGCGGCAAGCAGTATGTCTATGATCCGGAAAAAGGGGTCTTCGATACAACTGCCACAGACAAAAAGTAATTAACCTGTATTGATCAGCGCCGCATCATCTTGAGCCAGCGCCAGACATTAAGCAGGCTGGTAAGGGATGCAGCCACGTAGGTATAGGCAGCAGCCTTTAAAATCTTATACACAGCCCTCTCGTCTTTCTGCTCTATATAACCCCCCTGTTTCAGTAGAGGCAGGGCACGGTTAAAACTGGCATCCATCTCTACTGGAAGGGTGGACAGATGGGCGATGGTGGTAGCGGCCATGCTGGAGAAACCAACCAGAAAAGAGATGATCGGGAGTATGTGGCTGCGGGTGGCCAGGGCCAGTATGGGGATGGCTACAAAGGCGAAGGAACCGTAATGCTCTGTGGCTGCCGCCATGCGTACCACTCTATCTCGCAACATAAAGCGGCTATCCTGTTCCTTGTGCTGAATGGCATGACCAACCTCATGTGCGGCAACGGCAATGGCTGTTAATGAACGGCTGTTGTAGTTGGCCTGGGATAGTCTGACGGTTTTTGTGATGTGATCGTAGTGATCGCCCTGAGATGTAAGTTCTACAGAAACTCCAGTCAGATCCTGCTCCTGGATAAGATGGCGGGCAAACTCCTGTCCGGTGTACTGGATGTCAGCCCGCTCTTTCCCATAGCGTGTCATCAGGGCATTGCTCCAAAGCTGGGGCACCAGTAGGAGTCCGATTAGGATGATTGCGCCAAACACTGCCAGGGCCATATCTATCTCCAGTCTCTAGCTGGCCCACTGCACCAGATGGTGCTCAGGATCGTCGGCTTCGGTTTCACATACCACGCGCCCACGGATTGAGTTGCCGGAGCTAACCACAGTTTCAGTACTTCCCGATACCAGAGGGTGCCACTGGGGGAGATCTTTCCCCTCTGCCAGAATGCGGTAGGCGCAGGTGGATGGTAGCCAGTACGGATCTTCCAGTAGTTCCGGGGTGACAGAAACACAGTCGGGGACATTTATCGACCTGTTGGCATAATCGTCACAACGGCATACGTCTTGATCAAGGTAGCGGCACACTATATTGGTGGTGAACACCTCTTTGCTGTCTTCATCCTCGATGCGGTGCAGGCAGCACTTGGCACAGCCGTCACAGAGTGATTCCCACTCATCTGGGCTCAATGCGGCAAGCGGCTTGTTTTTCCAGAAGTTAGGTGAAGATTGGGGCATAGGTAATCTCTTTGGCAGTCATTATTCTAACTCTTTTTGTCCTGCCTCGTCTTATTTTGCTCAGAGATGAGTGGGTCTTCACTTCTGTAATAAATGTGGCCAGGAAAGCTGGAATTGGTCACTGAAATGGACTCCACTACCCTATAAAGCTGATTTTATTACACTATGTATTAGGTGGTCGTTGGGAATTAAGATCTTATTTTTATCGATTATATACACAAGCAAGCCTTTAGTAGGCTGAATTTAGAATAATTAAGGAAATGTTAATATATTTATATGCCGTACTTGCTGTAACTTATTGATTCTTCGAGGATACAGAGAACTGTATAAAAAATGTACAATTTGTTTTTGCTTTAATACTGACGCGGTTTTTGGAAGAATTTGGGCTCTTTCTCCACAACTTTATCCACAGGATCTGTGGAAAAAGGTTACTCCCGTGTTACAGGGGTAACTGTTTCCTGCGGCGTTTGTACTCAAACTATCGTAAATATGTAATATGCTGTAAAAAAACCACCTTAGCATGTACATTATTCGCATATGTCCGGCAGTGCAAAATATCAGCTCATATCGGAAAGCCCCATCGGACCGTTGGGTGTCAGAATCAGAAATGGCCTGGTGTGTGGGATTGATTTCCTGGATAGACGTTTCAAACCATTTTCTTCAGGTGACCTTCTGGCGCTGGAGACCCAGCGGCAGTTGCGGAACTATTTTCAGAGTGGAGGCAGTGAATTCTTACTCCCATTGGGACTCCTTGGAACAGATTTTCAGGTGCGTGTCTGGCGGACGCTGGCCAGGATTAGCCGGGGGAGTGTACGCACCTATGGAGAGGTGGCGCATGAGCTGGGAACCAGCCCCCGCGCTGTTGGAAATGCATGCAGGTCAAATCCTGTACCACTGATTATCCCTTGCCACAGGGTAGTGTCTGCCAGCGGTATTGGTGGATTTGCCGGTGCCACCGCCGGTCGGAGGCTGGATATTAAACAGTGGCTGTTACAGCATGAAGGTGTACATTTGTGACTCCCCTGGCGGATGCAGCGATAGTAGAGAGATTTGCGGATGCCCTGTGGATGGAACGGGGGTTGAGCAGTAACACCCTGTCCGCCTATCAGTCAGACCTGAACAAGTTGGCTCAATGGCTGGAAGCAACCCGGTCAAGGCAACTCCTGGATGCCAGGCGTGAAGACCTGTTGGATTATCTGGCATTTCAGTCCAGACAATCACGCAAACCAAGGTCTACCGCCAGAATGCTTTCATGTATGCGTCAGTTTTATCAGCATGCCCTGCGTGAAGGGTGGATCAATATAGATCCCAGTAGCCGGATTGATGCGCCAAAGCTGGGGCGGCCACTTCCCAAATCACTCACTGAGCAGGAGGTTGAGTCACTATTGGCAGCTCCTGACCTGGAAAGTCCGGAAGGGTTTCGTGATCGCACCATGCTGGAGGTGCTATATGCCACTGGGCTGCGTGTATCTGAACTGGTGGGGTTGCGGCTGGAACAGGTAGGCCTGGCCCAGGGAGTGGTGCGGGTGGTTGGTAAGGGAGATAAGGAGCGACTGGTACCACTGGGAGAGGATGCTGTGGATTGGCTGGAGAGATTTCTATCTGGTGTGAGGCAGGATCTTCTCAAAGAGCGCTTCTGTAATGAGATTTTTCCCACCAGGCGTGGTACCGGTATGACCAGGCAGGCATTCTGGTACCGGATAAAGAAACATGCCCAGACTGCTGGTATCAAAAAGCATTTGTCGCCCCATACCCTGCGCCATGCCTTCGCCACACACCTGTTGAATCATGGTGCAGACCTGCGGGTGGTACAGATGCTGTTGGGGCATAGCGACCTCTCCACTACCCAGATATATACCCATGTTGCCCAGGAGCGCCTCAAGACCCTGCATGCCAAACATCACCCGAGGGGGTGAGAGGCGACCGTTTGTCCAGTGGACAAACGCAGCGCCTCGAACGCCCGGCCAGGGAAGGCCGGGCCGGAATACACCACCAGGGATGGGTTTTACAACGAAAGTAGCTCTACACTTATGATTTGCTTGGCTCTGAATGTTTGTCCAGTGGACAAACGCAGCGCCTCGAACGCCCGGCCAGGGAAGGCCGGGCCGGAATGTATCACCAGGGAAGGTTTCTACCATAAAAGCTGGTAAGCCTCCATGTGCTGCTAGGTCCTGAATGTTTGTCCAGTGGACAAACGCAGCATCTCGAACGCCCGGCCAGGGAAGGCCGGGCCGGAATATGGCCCCATGGATGGGTCCAATCCTGGGAGCCGATATGTTATGAATCCAGACAGACTCCTAGTTTTGCTCCTATTATGTTAGCCTTGCGCGATTCGTAGTTAGAACCAAATTGTAGGGAGCTGGATATATGCCTTCATTTGATATTGTCTCAGAAGTGGATCTGCAGGAGGTGCGTAACGCCGTGGATCAGGCCAACCGCGAGGTTGGTACAAGATTCGACTTCAAAGGTGTAGACGCAAAATTCGAGCAGAATGATGCGGAAATAAAGTTGACGGCTGAACAGGAATTTCAGCTGAATCAGATGATGGATATTTTGCGACAAAAACTTGTCAAACGGAAAGTTGATATAGCCAGCATGGATATCAAAGAACCTGAAACCACCTTAAATGCAGCCAGACAACTGGTGCTTATCAAGCAGGGAATCGACACCGATACCGCCAAGAAGATGGTAAAGAGTATCAAGGGAAGCAAGCTCAAGGTTCAGGCGCAGATACAGGGTGAACAGGTTCGTGTCACCGGCAAGAAGCGGGATGATCTACAGCAGGTCATTGCATTTCTTAAGGAGGCAGATTATGACCTGCCACTTCAGTTTAATAATTTTCGGGATTGATAGATGAAAAAAGCAATAGTACTCGTTCTTTCCATGCTAGTTGGGCAGACTGTAGCAGTAGCTGGTAACGCGGTATTCCCTAATGAAGGGAGCGTAATTGGGACCATTAAGGGTAAGAAAGTCACCCTGGGTGATATTCAGACCAGAAAGATCCATGAACTGCGTAAAGATCTGTATAAAGCGATTGAAAACGCCTTCATCTCTGAGGCCATCAAGCGTCTAAAAGAAACAGACAAGGCATTCGCAGATATCAAGCTGCCAGAAATGAAAGAGTCTGAGGTACGTAAGTTCTATGAAGAGAGAGGATTGAGACGGCACGGCAGTTTCCTGGAGGTGGCACCTCAGATTCGAGAATATTTAACCCAGGTAATGCAGGCTAAGGTGGAGTACAATCTATATAAGATTGCTGAAGAGGATGGGAAAGTATCCAGTAATCTAGCGGATCCTGGAACCTTTATAGTGACAGTTCCCATAGAGACCGCATTTATCCGAGGTGCTGCCAATGGCTCGGTCATGGTGTTGGAGTTCTCAGATTTTCAGTGCCCCTTCTGCCGCAAGGTGCAACCAACGGTGCAGGAATTGGTACGGCGCTATAGCGACAAGGTGGCATTTGCGTATCGCCACCTCCCACTAAGTATCCACCAGGAAGCAGACGAATCTGCTGTTGCTACCGAGTGTGCCCGCGAGCAGGGGAAATTCATTCAAATGCATCAGCGTCTGTACCAACAGCAGTTAGACCAGTCTGTGGAAGCTCTCAAGAAGATTGCCAAGGATATAGGTGTTAAGAATATGAAAAAATTCAATGCCTGCCTGACTAAGGACAAATACCGTTCCCTGGTAAATAGGGATATGGAGGTAGCGGCATCAGTGGGTATCTCCGGAACTCCTGCCTTTGTTGTGGGTAGGTACGATCGCAAAAATGGTGTGGTAGAAGGTGAAATTATGGCCGGTGCCCAGCCACTAGAGGCGTTCGTCAAGACGGTAGAAAAATACTTGGGTTCAATGGCAAAGGCTAACTGAGCAAACTGATATCACAAACTGATTTTTGTCAGCAACAGGCATTTCCATTGGGTGCCTGTTGCTGATCCAGCCAGATGTGCTGTATCACCCTCCATCTGGAATATGCCTTTTTCTAGATCTGTCACTCACAATAGTGGTCATGCCACTGTTTTTAGCCAGTTTTTCTTATCTCCACCTTAAAAGTGTGCGCCCCTTGGCAGTTTCTTCCTGAAATATGGTGGAGAATCAATAACAATCATGGATTGATGCATAATCTCAGGTGTGTACGCAGACCGTGAGCTACTTTAAATAATAATAAGTTTCGAAAGTAGAACAATGCTATTAAAGAAGCTCACATCGAAAGTTGTGGTATACGCTAATAAAGCCCACACTCGGCTTACAAACAGGTAACCAGTGGTGCAGAATAAAAATAATGTCGACACAGCAATACTCGGGGGACACATGATGCCAATGCAGTTGGAGATAGTGTCCCGTACAGATGTTGGGCTTAAGCGTACTCACAACGAGGACAAGCTGGCAGTGTATCCGGATGCAGGATTAGTGCTGCTCGCGGATGGCATGGGTGGATACAATGCCGGAGAGATTGCCAGTCAGTTGGTCATAGACACTATTTCTGCACAGCTCCTGCCTATACTTAATGTAAAGGGTAAAACGGTAGGCTCGAAGGAGATTGTGTCCGCCGTAAAGATGTCTAATCTTGCAATATTTGATGCAGTAGAGCGGGATGCTGAGCTGAATGGGATGGGCACCACTATTGTGCTGGCGTTGTTTCTGGAAAAGCACATTGTATTAGCCCATGTGGGTGATTCCCGTCTTTATCGGTTTAGAAATGGGAAGCTTAATCTGCTTACATCAGATCATTCGATGATACAGGAGCTTATGGATCAGGGAATGTTCACAACTGAAATTGAGGCCATAGATGCTGGTGTGCCGCCGTCAGTCTTGACCCGTGGCCTTGGTGTAGAACCTGAGGTTGAGGTGGATGTTAAGGAGGATAAGGTAAAGAATGATGATATCTATCTTCTCTGTTCTGACGGGTTGAGCGGAATGATCCCGGATGAGGCAATCGGTTCCGTATTGGGATCACTGACAGACGATCTGTCTGGTGCGGCTGACCTGTTGCTCAAGCTGGCGTTGGAAAATGGTGGTAAGGACAACATATCCCTTATCCTGGCACGTACCTTTGTCAAACAGTGAAGTGGATATGGTATTTTATGGTTATTGATAGCGAGGTGCCGGAGATTGAACATGAATAAAATCATGATTCTTGAGGACGGATCTGTTCAACAAGAGATTGAGTTGGACCAACAAAAGCTGGTGATTGGACGTGAAGACAGTTGTGCCATTCACCTGAGTGATCCCTCAGTAAGCAGGAGACATGCTTTACTGACCTGTGCGCTGGATGAGTATTTTATTGAAGATCTGGGCAGCACCAACGGTACCTTATTGAATGACAAGCTAGTGACAAAGCATATTTTGAAGCATGGTGATCTGTTGCAGATTGGAGATTATGTGCTGCGCTATGAGCAAGCGGTTGAGGAAGATGAATTTGAGGATGATGATCCGGAAAAGACCCAGGTCATCAACCATCCCAGACTCAATCAGAATCAGCAGGTAGAGGCAAAGGCAGTTGTTCCCAAGACAGCTACCATACGTTATTTCCGTGGACCCAAAAAAGGGCAGTCAGAGCAGATTCAGCGCTCACTCTATACCCTGGGCAAGCCAGGTGGTGATGTAGCAGTGATTGCACGTCGTCCCCAGGGCTTTTATCTGCTAAAGATCGGCAGCAAATCATTCCCTATGATCAACAACAAAAAGGTGGATGTAGGTGGTGGAGTAAAGCTGAATGAGGGGGATGTGGTGGAAGTTGGGGAGAATATGCTGGAGATATCCTTCACTAGCTAAGAATAAACCTAACGTAAAATAAACTGTGTAGCCTAAGCACCTATTGATGCGCTAGGTCGCTTTGTCTGTTTAGGTGTTTTATCCCTGACTTGAGCAGGCTCAGAATAGAAGGCAACCCCTTTTCCCCCAGAGCGTTTCACTTCATACATGGCCGAGTCTGCCCTTTCCAGCAGGGTTTTGATGTTATTACCATGCTCAGGAAATATAGAGACTCCAATGCTGGTATTGACTGAGTAGATATTGCCATTTATATGGATTGGGTCTGATATGGATGCCGAGAGCTGCTGGGCGATCCTCTCTATCCCCTCTCTGCTCTCAATGCCCCTGAGGCAGATGGTAAATTCATCACCACCATAACGGGCAGCAATATCAGA
This sequence comes from Chromatiales bacterium, assembly GCA_028278145.1. Classification (GTDB taxonomy): domain Bacteria; phylum Pseudomonadota; class Gammaproteobacteria; order Chromatiales; family Chromatiaceae; genus JAAGZL01. The sequence goes on from JANQEV010000016.1 coordinate 12,565, forward strand.
GCGCCGTATGGTGTTTTCAATACGTATGGCTACCGTGCGTAAAACCACATCGCCTACATCGTGACCTTCAGAATCATTAATCGGTTTGAATCCATCCAGGTCCAGAAACAGAATTGCTGACGTATTTCGCGCATGTTCAGGATGATTAACCAATTGGTTTATTTCTTCCTGGAAGGCCCTCCTGTTTGGTAGTCCGGTCAGAGGGTCGGTACTTGCAAGATGACTAAGATGTTTTTGAGTGTTTTTTAGACCCTCCATGGTTGAGATATGAGTGGGAAAAACCTTATTGACCAGTTGTATTACTCCAAAGACCAGAAGGGAGATTCCGGTTACCATTACGATCCATAAAAAATTCAGATGCAGATCTTTCATGATCTCCATGGCCCGCATCATGGGCATGAACAGTGGGAGCACAAACATGGTGATCAGATCGGCAGTGTAGAACATGGCAATGATGCTAAGTCCCAATAGCATCAGTATTGCAGCGTGTGTGGCATTAAAGTGCTTTATTGCATGCCGTTTTTTATAAAAGACATAGGTTGTATAGCTGACGATGGAGATAATCATCAGATCAAACATAGTCATAAGAAAAATAGAGTCCCAGATCATCTGCTACAGCATCCTACAATTCTAGATTCAGAGGGGGTGTTGATATGTTTATCGACCTGTAGAGTGAATTCTTGAATTATTCTTTATCAATCAATCTATTAAGATGATTGAAAGTCGGTCTTATGCTGATATTTGTCAATTAATTCTGGGGTGTGGCAGCAGCAACTAGGTGTATTACTATATATCTTCAGACAGTTTCTTCAGTCGGTAGAGCTGTTCCAGGGCCTGCTTGGGTGTAAGATCATCTGGTTCCAGGGCTTGTAGCTCATCCAGGATGATGTTTTCCACACTATCTTCATCTGCATCCAGGCCAAATAGTGGCAGTTGATCTACCTGCTGCTCAGCATGCTGCTGGGCTGACTGTTCCAATTCACGCAAACGGCTGCGGGCGCGCTGGATGATCTCCCTGGGGACTCCTGCCAATGCTGCCACCTGCAGGCCATAACTCTGATTGGCCGGTCCCTCTGTCACCGCATGCAGGAATACTATGGAATCACCATGCTCCACTGCATCCAGGTGTACATTGGCAATGCCTGGGTACTCGTCCGGCAGAGTAGTCAACTCGAAGTAGTGGGTGGCAAACAGGGTGTAGGCGCGAATACTGGTGGCCAGTTCCACCCCACAGGACCAGGCCAGTGACAGTCCATCAAAGGTGCTGGTGCCGCGGCCAATCTCGTCCATCAGCACCAGACTGTTTTCGGTGGCATTGTGCAGGATGTTGGCGGTCTCCTCCATCTCCACCATGAAGGTGGAACGCCCTCCAGCCAGATCATCGGAGGCTCCTATGCGGGAGAAGATACGGTCTATGGGACCGATCCTGGCGCTTGTGGCTGGCACGAAACTGCCGGCGTAGGCCAGGAGCACAATCAGGGCTACCTGTCGCATGTAGGTGGATTTGCCGCCCATGTTGGGTCCGGTAATGATCAGGATACGACGCTGATCGCTGAACTCCACACCATTGGCAACGAATGGTGTGTCATTCACCATTTCCACTACCGGATGCCTGCCATCCTGAATATCTATCCCTGGCTGGTCATCCAGTTGTGGTGCGTTCAGGTTCAGTCTCTCTGCCCGCTCGGAAAAGGTGGTGATTACATCCAGTGCGGCCAGGGCTGAGGCGCACAACTGGAGTGGCGCCATATACAGTTGTAATTTCTCCAGTAGTTGGTCGTACAGGGCCTTTTCCCGTGCCAGGGAACGCTCCCGTGCTGAGAGCACCTGGTCTTCAAATTTTTTCAGTTCCGGGATTATGAAGCGTTCTGCGGACTTCAGGGTTTGGCGCCGTACATACTCTTCCGGTACCGAGTCAGACTGCAGACGGCTGATCTCGATGTAGTAGCCGTGTACCCGGTTGTAACTGACCTTCAGATTGGCAATTCCGGTGCGCTCCCGTTCCCGCTGTTCCAGGTCCAGCAGAAACTGCTCGGAGTTGCGCGACAGATTCCGCAACTCATCCAGCTCTGCGTCGTAGCCCTCGGCGATAACCCCTCCATCGCGGATCAGCAAGGGAGGTGTTTCTATAATGGCCTGCGCAAGCAGTTCAACCAGTTGCTCATGGTTGCCAGTCTCTGTTGCCAGGCGTTGTAGCAGCAGCGAGTCCAGCTTGCTCAGCAGCTCCTGGAGGCGTGGAATAGCAGCCAGAGAGTCTCTCAGGGTGGAGAGATCACGCGGACGAGCACTTTTCAGGGCAATGCGGGAGAGGATGCGCTCGATATCACCCACTCCCTGCAACACTTCATGTAGGTCCGTGTATGCATGTTGCTGCAACAGGAGGCCGATGGCATCGTGGCGCTCGCGCACCTGGTTGGTATTGCGTAGCGGGCGGCTTATCCAGCGCCGCAACATACGGCTGCCCATGGCGGTGGCAGTTTGGTCCAGGATACCGGCGAGGGTATGCTGGGGTTGGCCGCTCAGGCTGTGCTCCAGTTCCAGATTGCGACGGGTAGCGGCATCTATTATGACGGCATCTTCACGCTGCTCCACAGACAGGCCGCTAATGTGGGGCAGGCTGCTGCGCTGGGTTTCACTGACATACTGCATCAGGCTGCCGGCAGCAATCACTCCCATAGGCTGATCGGCGCAGCCAAACCCTCCCAGGTCTCTGGTGCCGAATTGGTTGGTCAGAAGTCGTTGCGCGGTCTCCAGATCAAAATGCCATACCGGACGTTGGGTGATACCGCGTGGCTCCGGTATGCCTCCGGGCAGTGCGTAATCCTCAGGCAAGAGTAGTTCTGCCGGTCGCAGCCGTTCCAGTTCCCCCGCCAGGGCTTCAACAGAATCCAATTGCTGTACCAGAAAACGACCACTGCACAGGTCCAGGGTCGATAATCCGAATTGACCGTTGGATTCAAATACCGCAGCCAGCAGATTATCGCGTCGCTCCTCCAGCAGGGCCTCATCGGTCACCGTGCCTGGGGTTACCACCCGCATTACCTTGCGCTCCACCGGCCCTTTACTGGTGGCAGGATCACCAACCTGCTCACAGATGGCAACTGATTCACCCTGGCGCACCAGACGTGCCAGGTAGTTCTCGGCCGCATGGTAGGGTACCCCGGCCATGGGAATGGC
>JANQEV010000017.1 GCA_028278145.1 Chromatiales bacterium
TTTTGTCCAGCAAGGCAGAATGAGTGATGTGTAGTTACTCTACATGAACGAATGATAACGCCGCTGGGCGGAAAAATAGCCCCAGCCCTTCGGGTTACGCTTGAAAAAGCACCACTCGTTGTTGCTCGTTATTCATTTGGAATAACCAAACTTCACTCCTCGCGCCTAGATTGGTGCTTTTTCATAAGTAACAGAGCTTATTGGGTTAGTGTTAACAGGCCCTATATATTTCAAGCTATCTGCATCCATTCACCCGTTGTATATACGGTTATTCCTCTGATTCCTCTTTATTTCCCGTGTCATCTGGCATGGGAAAATCCTTAAAACTGGCACCAGGATTCACCTCTCGCTCATCTAGTGGTATTGCCTCTGGTGCCGGCCAGTGTCCACGAACCGGCTCCTCTCCATCTACCATTGCCGGTAAAGGATCTGGGTCTGCAAAAACCGGCTTTCCTTTAAGATCTACGTCCTCACGCATACAGAGAAATTCTATGGGTATGTTATTAGGGTCATAGCTATAGAGTGAGCGGCAAAATCCGTGATCAACTATATCTGATGCGGGCTTACCAGCTGCATCGAGTCGACCCATGATCTCCCACAGCTGATCTTCATCCGCGACTTGGATTGACACATGATCGAAGGCCTGCTCTCCAGCCTTGGGTTCACCATGACGCCGATACGGTAGACAGCAGGCATCTGGCCACTCGAAAAATACCAGGTAGTTTTCTCCACCTACCGATAAAAACACCTGGCGGCTTCCACCTTCATTAGAGGTATACACCATTCGCATACCCAGGAGATCGCGCCAAAAGCGGATTGTACCCTCCAGGTCACAGGTACCGAAGGCGGGATGGTGAATGCCAACATATTGAACCATATTACTCTTCGCCTTTTTGAGTTAAGGGGCCTGATTAACAGAAGACCGCTCTCAATATACCGAATTATGGCAGTTTTAAAAAATTATCCCGGTAGTGGGCAAGTTCATTTATGGAATCCCGGATATCATCCAGGGCTAGATGTTTGCCCTGCTTTACTACGCCCTTACTCACCTCTGGTGCCCAGCGTTTGGCCAACTCCTTCAAGGTGCTTACATCCAGGTTTCTATAGTGGAAATACTCCTCCAACTCCGGCATCAGACGAGCCATAAAACGTCGATCCTGGCAAATACTGTTACCACACATGGGAGAACTACCTTTTGGGACATATTCCTCTAAGAAACTGATAGTTTCCCGTTCTGCCCTTGCAGCATCATAACTACTTTGCTTAACACGCTCAGTAAGCCCTGACTCAGCATGCTGCCTGGTGTTCCATTCGTCCATTGCATTCATAACCTCATCCGGCTGATGAATGGCCAACATGGGACCTTCAGCCAGGATATTCAGTTTTGCATCGGTGACAATGGTTGCTATCTCTATTATCAGGTCATTTACCGTATCCAGACCAGTCATTTCCAAGTCTATCCAGATCAGGTTTGTTGCATCCTGGGCCATCTGGTACTCCTTGTGCAGGGTCAAAATTCAGGCAATTCTAGCAGAGCTCGCCACACACATGTATTCCAAACTAAAACAAATCAAATTATAGGAGTGCTACAATAAGGATTTGATGCCTTGCCTTGAACCAGCACAATATGGCTGAATATAGCCTATCCACCCATCTGGTTAGTTTTTATGAATTGGTTTTCGTACACCTTTATTACCGCACTTTGTATCGGGCTACTCCTTCAGATCTGGTTACTGTTACGTCACCGTCGGCATGTCCTGTCACATCGCAGTACTGTACCCGAAGCCTTCTCAGACCATGTTTCACTGAGTCAACACCACACCGCAGCCGACTATACGGTGGACCAAATAAGCCTCTGGTCCAAAGAGATACTGCTTGGATCTATTCTGCTCCTGGGGTGGACATTGGGAGGTGGTTTACAGCTGATACAGGAAATTTGGAACCCGATAACCGAATATTTATCTCTGGATCCACTAATAATGGGCACCGGCCTGATATTTTCGGTATTTCTCATCTCTGGCATTCTGGATATGCCGTTTTCCATCTACCGCACATTTGTTCTGGAAAACAGGTATGGGTTCAACGCTACTACACCGGCTCGTTTCATTTCTGACCTTTTCCTGAAGTTGGTTCTATCACTGCTGCTGGGAGCACCCTTAATCTGGATTATCCTTTGGCTGATGCAGACTGCAGGTGATCTCTGGTGGTTTACAGCCTGGCTGGTGTGGACCGGTTTCACCTTATTCATGAGCTGGGCCTACCCTACGCTGATTGCACCATTGTTTAACAAATTTACTCCACTGAATGATGAGGAATTACGTCTACGCATACAGCGCCTGCTAGACCGTTGTGGCTTTACCAGTAACGGCATCTTCGTCATGGATGGTTCCAAACGTTCCAGACACGGCAATGCATACTTCACAGGACTTGGTAGAAGCAAACGTATTGTTTTTTTTGACACCCTGCTGGCACACCTAAATGCAGACGAGATGGAGGCAGTACTGGCTCACGAACTGGGGCATTTCAAACACCGTCACATACTCAAGGGAATACTGATAATGATGGTAAGTTCTCTGCTTGGTCTGGCTCTGCTGGGGTGGTTGATTCAACAATCATGGTTCTTCACCGGATTGGGAGTGGAACAGGGGTCTGACCATATGGCCCTGTTACTGTTTTTGATGACAGCACCGGTTTTCAGTCAGTTTTTACAACCATTGATAGCTAAACTACAGCGCAAGCATGAGTTCCAGGCAGATGATTATGCCGTGGAACAGGCCGGGGCAGAACCTATGATCAGTTCCCTGGTCAAACTCTACAAGGAAAATGCCAGCACCCTCACCCCGGACCCTCTGTATTCGGCCTTTCATGACAGCCACCCCCCGGCACCGGTGCGTATTGCATACCTCTCGGAAAAAATATAAACGGAGATATAGGCATGAAGAGATACATGATTGCGCTCATAACCATCGGAATGGGTATAACTGCAGCTAATGCTGCTGATGAATCGACAATCGCAGCCGGTAAGGCACTAAATGACAAGCACTGTGTCGCCTGCCACGGTCCTGAGCTTTACACCAGAAAAAATCGTATGGTTAACTCCAAGCCCAGCCTGTTTACCCAGGTGCAAAGGTGTGAGACCAACCTTAAATTACAGTGGTTTGATGAAGAGTCACAGAGCGTGACCGAATATCTAAACAAAGAGTGGTACCACTTCAAGTAGTAGTAATCAGTCCCCATATACCACAGTATTATTTATCAGCCCGGGACCCCCCCCGGGCTGACGCTGTTTCAATGTCATGCCGGTTTATGTAGGCTAGCCATATTGATTTATCGAACAGCCTTCAGACTCAATGGCCAAGCGTAGACTAACGCAAAAACAGAAACAGCATATACAGCGTATCCAGGAGAAACGACGCGAGCGCCTGGCCAAACGTGCCAGTGATACTCTGGAGCAGCATGGAGCAGATGCCCCATTAGAGGGCCGGGTTATCGCCAGACATGGACAGAATCTGGCAGTATCAGATAGTGAGGGAAAGATTCACCACTGCCTATCACGTCAAAACATAGGACACATAGTCTGTGGTGATCGAGTGGTTTGGCAGGCCACAGAACCGGGAAATGGTGTAGTAACTGCATGCCTGGAGAGAGAAACGGTTCTGGCTAGGCCTGACTACAGTGGCCGGGAGAAACCTCTGGCGGCTAATATCACACTGCTGGTCATAGTGATCGCACCGGAACCGGAGCCAAGTGAGTACCTGCTGGATCAATACCTGGTCACTGCCGAGACCATTGGCGTACCAGCTCTGATAGCCATCAACAAGGCTGACCTGATCTCTGGTGACAAAGGGGATAGTTTCAACCAGCGTATCCAGCTATACCAGGAAATCGGTTACCCGGTTATCCGGGTCAGTGCCCACACCAGACATGGACTGGATCCCATGTTCGAACGTCTGCAGGGAGAGACATCTATCCTGGTTGGACAGTCTGGTGTAGGAAAATCATCCATCATAAATGCTCTGTTACCGGATCTGGATCTCCAGATCGGCAGACTCTCAGAAGCTACCGGATTGGGCAAACACACCACATCTGCCAGTACCTGTTACTCACTACCAACTGGAGGTGAACTGATCGACTCGCCTGGGGTACGGAGTTTCCGGTTGTTAAAACTATCACGCCAGGAGTTGGAACATGGTTTCCGGGATTTCCGCCCCTATAGCGGCCACTGCCAGTTCAACGACTGCAAACACCAACAGGAGCCAGGCTGTGCCATCAAAGAGGCAGTGGAACTAGGAGAGATCTCCCAGCAACGCCTGGACCACTTCCTACATCTGGCAGAAACCATGCCCAAGGGCCTGGGTGAATAAATAGTTTAACTATTACCGAAACTGATCTTTATCTCGGTCCCGCCAAGCCTGCTATGTCCAATCTCCAGTTCACCACCATAGAGCCGGATTATGTCATCGGCCACACTTAGACCTATCCCCTGCCCCTGCTGTTTCTGGTCCTGCCTTTCACCTCGCCCCAGTACCCGCTTCCACTCTGACTCCGGGATGCCAGCACCATCATCCCCAATCATTATATACAGAGGTGAACGCACCCCAGTTTCTGCTGTGCCAACTTCCACCTGCACAGCGACGGAACCACGACAGTATTTAAAGGCATTTTCCAGTAGATTCCCCAGGAACTCCATCAGATCACCCTGATCTCCATAGAACCTGGCCTGATCATCTATCTCCTGGGTACAGATCACATCCTTGTCCCGGTAAACCTTTTGCAGTGTATTGATGATCTTGCTGACTACCGGAGCCACCTGCTGGGCGCGGGTAACATCAGATCGGCCAGAAGCGCTGGCCCGCTGTAACTGGTAACGCACTATCTCATCCATGCGTGGCAGTTGCTCTCGTACCGCTTCGCGCAGAGAGTTGTCATTTCTACTCTCCATAGCCCCCTGCAACACAGCCAGAGGGGTTTTCAGACTATGGGCGAGATCTCCCAGACTGTTACGATAACGCTCCTGACTGGCCCTGCCATGATCAATCATAGAGTTTATATTCTGCGTCAGCCCCAGCAGCTCTTGTGGATATTCACCCTCCAGCGCATCAGCATCACCCGCTTCAATATGCTTGAGATCACTGGCTACCTGACGCAGTGGATTCAGGCCCCAGCGCAACACCACAACCTGAGCCAATAACAAGATAAGTGCAGAGCCACTCAGCCACAAAAACATGGTGAAGCGGAAACTCTCCACCTGGGAGTGGAGACTATCGGTACTCTGGGACACCATCAGGGTATAGGCGTGTTCGATACCATCATTATCTTCCCACAGTACCCCAAAACTGAGATTGAACATCTCATCCGGAGCATCTGTTTTTTGAAACTGCCATTCCCCTGGTGGTGGTTGTGTAACCAATCCTGGCTTACGACCTACCATGGATGGCGACAGCCAACTATAGTTACCCAACTCCCCCTGCACCTGGGCATAGAGACCTGAATCAGGTTCTGATAAACGGGGATCGGGTAGTGATTCCGGTAGGCGCAAGCGACCAAGGTCATCCACATCCGCCGCGCCCAGCAGCCCGTAGACCTGCCCCTTGAGTTTCTCCACGGTTGCAGTCTCGACGCTGTCCCTAAATGCCCGGTCCAGGGCCAGACCGGTTAGTCCAAGAAATGCTGCCAAAACCAGGGTACCGGCGCCAACCAGTCTGGTCTGGAGAGAGCCTGCCTTCAACTTAGTGTAGTGTCCTATGTTGTTTGACATTTTCAGCGTGACGAGAAAACGTTAGCTGCACGGTGTGTTCCGTAGGGAATGGCATGTCCTTTTCAAGGAACACAACACCGCAGATAACGAATTCTCGTCGCGCCCAGTGGGAGGCCAACAAATAACTCAATACTGCGTTACATCCCTTATTAAGGGAATAGCCATTAATTTCGGACTGTGCCTTGTCTTGAGTCATTTTTTGGCCTCTGAAATAGTTAAACAGCATAGGACACTACACTTGATTCCTCTCCAAAGTGAACCGGTAACCACGGCCACGCTGGGTCTCTATAGGTTGCATAGAGCCTTCCGGATCCAACTTACGGCGCAGTCTTCCCACTAGAACCTCCAGCACATTGCTGTCACGATCAAAATCCTGCTCGTAGATGTGTTCTGTAAGTTCAGTCTTGGATATAACCTTACCGCTGTTCAGCATCAGGTACTCCAGGATACGGTATTCATATGCAGTAAGGGTGATTTGCGCTCCGGAAATCTGTACCGTCTGACTCACTGTATCGAGGCGTATGGGACCACACTCTAGTTGGGGTGAAGCAAGGCCGGCGGAGCGTCTCAACAATGCATTCAATCGCGCCAGTAGTTCTTCAATATGAAATGGCTTGACCAGGTAGTCATCGGCACCGGCTTCAAGGCCTTCCACCTTATCCTGCCAGTTACCACGCGCGGTAAGGATCAGTATGGGATAGTCGATCCCTTCAGCACGCAGTTTCTGAATCACCTCGATACCGCTGAGTTTGGGCAGACCTATATCAACCACGGCCAGGTCCTGGGGATACTCACGCCCATAGAACAGTCCCTCTTCTCCATCTTCCGCTGTGTTTACCGAATAGCCACGGGAGCTGAGTTGTTCATGTAGCTGGTTTCGCAGGGCTGCTTCGTCCTCTATTACCAGTATTCGCATCTAGGGTGGTGTCCTTTAGTCTTGACGTCTTCAGCGCAACTCCTACCTGCGTGGTCTGGGTTTAGGGTTCACCCTTATGCGCTTCACCTTACCATTTCTGGTCAATATCCTTATATGGTGTACAGGGCGGTCACCTTCATACCTGGTCTCTGCCGACAATACCCTACCCCCGGTTCGCCCCCGGATGCGGGATACCGCACTGTCCAGGCTTTCCACATGCCCCCGTGCCAGGTACATATTTGGCTGCTGAAAGAATCTACCGCTATCCACAGAATAACGCTGTGCAGCGACCGGCATGCTTACCAGTACGCTGCACAAAACCAGGGTGGTAGCAGTTTTCAGTTTTTCTGCAATTAATCTCATCAGCATTATCTGTCCTGTTAGGGTTCTGCTGGCCTAATGTCAGTACCAGAGATCAGAACCTCTCAAATCCTGAACGGCGACCTGAGTACCGATCAAAACCCCAGTGATCATCTCCATAGAAACCATAATCATTATAACGTTCAGGTTTAACCTTTACCTTAACCTGAATGTACTTTCCTGGATGCCTGTCGGTACGGGTCCAGTGCTTCTTACCGTTATATCTGTATTTTACACGATAGCCAACTACTTCTTGGCGCTCGCTGAAACGATCCACTAGTTTGCATCTGCGCTCTATGGTCTCATACCCAGGTCTGTCATGTTGATGACCAATATCATGCCCTATAGCACCGCCCAGCAGGGTTCCGGCAATAGTAAGGGCATCACGCCCCCTGCCCTTGCCAAACTGGTTACCAATAGCTCCACCAATTATGGCACCGGTAATTGTTGGTACTGCTGAGGAGTTACGACGGCCAGGATGATATACAGGTTCATCCCAGCATCTGCGCCGTGGATTATTCACCCGTACCGTTTCGTATATTGGTTTTACCTTCAGGACCCTAGCAGAATCATAATAACTGTTCCTAGGACCTGCCACCGAAGCCTGTGAGGCCAGGATGATTCCGAATCCGACTGTTGCTATCAGGCTGATTTTTTTCATTGCTGTTCTCCTGTTCAAATCAAAACTGTTTCCAACCTTGTGTAAAAGATTAGCCCCAGCTGCCTGAATGCTTCCTGAACAGATCCGTTAATTATTACGCCATATGACACAACTGATAGGCCATATGACCTATCTATTTGTAATTATTAGCATTTTCTAACATAAATCATTGCACTCATTGCATGCTTTTGTATTATCGCCGCCTAGTCGGAGAGATGTAGATATTGGATCACCTCCTGAAATTAACAAAATTAATTCAACAAAAACATGGGCGTCGTATCGTGAAAAACATCAAAACAAACAGTACCAGCAGCGGTTTGAATGGAGGCAAACTGGCACAAACTGGCCTGATTACAGGTCTGTTCTTATTGGGGACAACTCCAGCATATGCAACTGAGGACCTGGGGATCATCCAGGTGGAGTCCACCACCATCGACGATAAGTTTGATGCCAAGCGTGAAGAGCCTTCGAACATCGCTGTGATAAGTGGCAAGAAGGTGGATAAGCAACATACCCAGAACATCCAGCAGGTACTGCAAGGCATACCAGGCATCACAACCGAGCTTCAGAGTGGAGACTCGTTGAAGATTCATATTCGTGGTGTAGAGAATCAGCGCTACATGGGGGAAAAGCCTGGTGTTGCAGTAGTTATCGACGGTGTGCCTGTATTCGAAAGAACAGGTAGGGTCAATATCGATATGGACAATATTGAGTCCATCAAAGTTATCAAGGGTGGTGCCTCCTACCTGTTTGGAGACGACGCCCTCTCTGGAGCAGTGGTTATTACCACAAAACGTGGAGCACAATATGCGGGAGTCCATCTAGGTACAGAGGCAGGTAGTTGGAATTATGAAAAATACCTAGGACGCGCCGGGTTTGCCAACGAATACGGGGCTGGTCATATTCAGGCCAGTAAGCGACAGGGAAATGGCTACTACCACAATTCAGATTTCAGAACCAAGTATGTAAATGGAAAACTTCAATACTATATTGATGATTTCAGCGATATCACCTTTGGCATGGAGGTATCTGACCGGGAGAAGGATAGTCACGGCACGGTTGACGGACTTACAGCTTCAAAACTTGACCCTAAGAGTAAGTGGATTGAGAACGATGACTACACCCGTATGTATGATGTACATCTGGAAAAGTTTTTTGCTACCTACTCCAGAGATTTCGACGACACGGATAACCTACTGGTAAGCGCCTATCAGTTTACTGATCAGACAAATTTCGTCAGCCGTCCCATCAATGGTTATAGGGACTCGTCCAATGCTGTAATTACAGACCCTGATGCTTACGCCTATGGAAATGATTACTATCAGGTACAGCGAGGGATAAAAACAGAATATCGCAGTGCTGGAGATGAACTGGCATGGATGGCAGGTCTGGACCTACGGGCCAACAGTTACGAGAACAACGTAGAATACGTTAACAGCTTTCGTTACTACTTTGGGGGACCTTTACAAGGCCCAGGTGTAACTGACGATAACGAAACAGAAGAAGAAATGCAGGCCGTCTATGGTGAAGTAAAGTTTCGTGTTGCCGACCCATTCATCGTGACCCTGAATGGTCGTTTCGACCATATTGATCTGGACTACACCGACAATCTGACTAATCTCAAATTGGACAGATATTTTGACGTCTGGTCATGGCGCACCGGCGGCAACTACGAGGTTAACGAATCTACCGATATCTACGGCAACATCTCTACCGGCTTCCGCGCACCCTCTGTGAAACAGCTATTTGCTGGTGATATGGATCCTGGTGGTGGCACGGCAAGTAATCCAAACCTGGAACCAGAGGAAGCAACCAACCTCGAAATCGGTCTACGTAGGAAATTCTCTATAATGGGAATCAACTGGGATCTGGACACAGCCATTTTCCAGATTGACCGGGATGACTACATCATGTCATCAACAGGTCAATACGGAAAAAATCCAGATGGCCTAGACCAGCAATATCAGAACATAGGCGGCATGCGTAACCGTGGTCTGGAGCTTACCCTGCGCAGTGACTCATCCCGCACATTCTGGGTAAACGTGGCCTATAGCTATCTGGATGCGATCTTTACCGACTATGATAATTACAACCTGCTTCTTGGAAACCGTTATCCAAGTGGCCCTCCACCAAGGACTTTTGACGGTGATATTGTTGGCGATGCTGACGGTCTCTGCGAAGCTGGAGAATACAACCCAGCCACCCAGTACTGTATCGAACACTATGACCTTGGCGGAAACCAGGTACCACGTGCTCCCAAGCACCACTTGAATATAGGACTCAACTGGCGTGCCTCACCTCACTGGACAATTACCGGCGAGATAGAGTCCAAGTCTTCTTACTACGCAGATGAGCTCAATTGGAACAAGGTAGACGGGCACTCCGTCTTCAATCTACTTGCTAATTACGAAAGAGAGGTCGGTGAAGCAACCGTTTCCTTCTTCGCACGAGTGGATAACGTGTTTGACTACGATTATTGGAATACCGCTCGGGGCAGCTATGACTCCTCAAGCCCAGGTACTGGTAATGCGCCAGATGGCGTTTTCAACATGGAAGACGTTTCCATCGTAGTCAATCAGGGCCGCACCTTTACCGCCGGTGTGTCGATCTCATTCTAACTAGATAATCTGCCAGGACCTGACATATGAAGACTCTAACAGTGACAGCCGGGCTGGTTCTGATTGCAGTCATGAGTAACACCATGGCCGCAGCTGAAAAACCTGCAATAGAAAAGCAGGCAAAGCAGACATCAAAAGTAAAACAGACCCAACAAATGCAGCACCGTAGGAGAGCAAAGCAATTTGCTCTGGCAGGGGCCGAGGGTGCAACTATCACCCTGTGGAAACCGGACCTGACCAAGATACCATTGGAACAGAAGCACCTGATGCATGGCACCATCACCCTGCCACCAAGCGGCCTGGACAACTATCACGCCATTGTGGCGGAGAAGGACTGGGGCGATGTAAAAGAGAGCGTGATCCGCTATGAGTACCTGCGGGGCAAACCGAGCAAGAACAGCCCGACAATTCTATCAGCAGCACAGAAGACAGAGTTTGAAATAGTTCCTGATCCCATCCCTCGTGGACACTTCCAATACCATACAGATCTGGAATGGAACTTCATTACCCGTTTCAAAGGCAAACCAGTTCCTAACCTGCCTGTGGTTTTCGAGACCACCAACGGCAGCAGGATTGAAACCAAGTCAGATAACGATGGCAATGTAACTATAACCATACCAACTGACTTTCCAGATATGGTTCCTGGCAAGAGAGACAGACGCAGCGCCGACTTTATGTTGAGCGCCGAATACAAAGACAGTGGCATCAACTATCAAAGTGCATTGAGCGGTGAGTACCGAGTCAGCCGAATGAACTGGCGATCTGTGGGATGGGGAAGCTTTGTGATGGTGATTGGCATGGTCGCCGGCGGTTTCATTGGCCGTTCCAGAAAAAATAAGAGGACATAATAATGAACCCGCTGAAGAATCTCTCTGTAATACGCAAACTGGTCCAGATTGCAGCTTTTGCCCTCCTGGTATATGGCAGTTCACTTGGCGCCTACCACCTCGCAGATAAACTAACCCATGCCCTGCCGGCCCTGAGTTGTGCCTTTGATCATAACGGCTCTGACATCTGCGCCCTGATCCCGGTTCAACATCAGTTGGGACACCGCCTGGGCCCGGTCATCACCTCCGGTGGCGACATCCTGATGGGACTTATGCCAACCCTGATCACCCTTGGTACCTTTCTGTTTTTCTTTATATTCCTGAACAAGGCCTTCTGTGGCTGGATATGCCCACTCGGCACCTTTCAGGAATTCATGTACATGCTCGGTCAAAAGCTGGGGCTGCAACCTACCGAAAATGTAGATCAAAAGATTGTAAGGAAGGGACGTCCAATCAAGTGGTTCATGTTGTTGTTTCTGATATTTGTATTCCCACTGCTTAGCGGAGTGGGATTCGTCAACCATGACCTAATGGATCCATTCTGCAAGATCTGTCCCAGCCGCTTTATTACTACCCTGGCCAATGGCGATGCATCACAACTACACGTTGACACGGCCAGCACCACTACCATAGTGCTAACCGTCATTGCTGATTTTTTATTCGGTCTGGTGATTGTGCTCTCCCTGACCGTGCGCCAGCCCTTCTGCCGGATCTGTCCCATTCTGGCCCTCAACGCTGTCTTCCGTAAACTCGGTCTGTTGCGCCTGATCAAGAACGCCTCATCCCGTTGCGACAAGTGTGGCCTCTGCGCCAAGGCCTGTCCCATGGATATCGAAGAGATCCACACCGAGATGGAAAAGAAGAACGTACTGTTCGAAGACTGCACCCTGTGTGGGCGTTGCGTAGAGTTCTGCCCGGAGCAGGATGTACTGCAGATGAAATATACCGTGATTCCAGTATTCTCCGCTGACCCTAAGTACTTCAAGGATCGTAACAAGGCACAGAAGAAGTGGGAGAAAAACAACCTTATGGCCAAACTTGGTAATAATAGAAAACCAGCTGGGGACAGCCCAGCATGACACCACTGGAGCCGGTAACCCTAAGCTTCGGTGCTGCCCTGATACTTGGACTAACCTTTGGTGCGGGACCTTGCAACATCGCCTGCCTGCCCTATCTGGGACCAGTTTTCTTGGCGCAGGACGGTGGCGTACGCAACTCCTGGCGCACCCTGGTTCCGTTCTCATCAGGGCGACTCAGTGGCTATGCGCTACTGGGTGCAGTAGCAGGATGGGCTGGCCTATTGGTACAGGAGTGGGTCAGCCACCCAGGAGTGCGTTGGATTCTGGGCGGGGCCACCATTGTTGTAGCCATAGCCCTGCTTCTGCGTCACTACAGAAGCTCCACAAGTTGTGACAGTAAACATAAATCCTGCAATAGTCCTGAAGTGGCCATATCCGACATACAACAATCAACACCTGCATTACCGGGAGGACTCTTCTTCATGGGCATGGGGATGGCACTCAATCCATGCGCACCTCTTACTACAGTAATTTTTGCTGCGGCTGCCACCGCAAGTGCCTTGGGTGGGCTCTCCCTGGGGATGGGCTTTGGGTTAGGCGCTGTAATCATACCCAGTGTGATTTTTGCCTTCGGAGTAGCACACATGGGAGCACAGATCCGAGAGCATCTGGAAAACTGGCGTGGAGCATTGGAAAAATTCAGCGTCCTGCTACTGATACTTATGGGCACTGCAACCATCCTGGGTTGGATTGCTCCATAAAACTGTGTGATATGCCACACCCAGGTGCGGCATATCACGCAACTTACTGTATTCATTGATTATTCACATTGCTAAGGCAGATTTATCAAGTATGATCTCACCTCGGTTTGGCTCGTGCAGCCATGTAGTGCACCGCTTCATTGGTATGGTCTGACCCTCTAATGGCTGGTGTTTTGATTGAATCAAGAAGGTCGTATCCAAGATGAATAAAACCAGTACCCAAAACAGATTGCATCTCACCCAAAGCACTCTTGCAGCAGCTCTATGTCTGGCACTAGGGTCCACCCCAGCCCTCGCCGCAGAGCCAGTAATCATGGTGGAAGATGCAGAACTGACCAATCCCTCTGAAGTGGTGTGGCCACCACGTGAGATCCAACCAGGAATGGCTTCGGATGGCGGTGAATTGCTGCGTAACATCCCTGGAATTTCTGGTAGTCGTATGGGTGGGCATGGTATTGAACCGATCATTCGCGGACAGAGCCATAACCGTCTCAATGTGATCCTGGATGGCGCTTATATGTATGGTGCCTGCCCCAACCGCATGGACCCAGCAACAGCCTATGCCACGGTAGAGTCATACGATCAGGTTACTATTATTAAAGGTTCACAATCCGTAGTGCACGGCGGTGGTGGCAGTGGCGGAACTATCCTGTTTGAACGGGAAACGGAACGTTTCTATGAAGATGAGAAGTTCCGTGGCTCGGTTTCCGCTGGCTTTCAGGGTAACTCAGATACCAAGGAGGCCTCCATCGACCTGGCCACAGGAACCGAAAATGCCTTTGCCCGCTTGATCGGCAACTATACGGATGCAGACAGCTATGAGGACGGTGATGGCAACAAGACCCGCACTGCGTTTGAAAGCAAGGGCGGAACTCTCATCTTGGGATATACGCCAAGTGAAGACACACGCCTGGAAGTCTCTTTTGAGGCCACCCGGGAAGACGACGTACTGTTTTCCGGTGCGGGGATGGACTCAGTTTTCAGTGACAACGACACAGTGCGTATCAAGTTCAAACGTGATGCAGAGACAGGGCCATTTTCAGCCGTAAATGCTGAACTCTACTCCTCACAGATAGATCACCTCATGGATAACTACTCTCTGCGTACCCTGAGCGCAGCCATGAAGATGGCCACACCTACAACCTCCGATACCTATGGTGGACGCATGTCCGGAGATCTGGAAACCGCAGGCGGCAGCACCTGGACCTTCGGACTGGATCACCAGAACAACAACCGCGAAGCCAGACGCTACCGCGGACCCGCTGGCGGTGGTGATCCCACTACCCTGCACGCTGTTATGTGGCCGGATGTGGATATAGCCCAGAGCGGGCTGTTCGCAGAGGTTAAGCGTCCACTGAGTGAAAAGAATAGTTTAAAGGCCGGAATCAGATATGACTATGTCAACACCTCCATACGGGATGCAGACGTGATAGCCAATGTGGGTGGCGGCGTAGGAATGCGCGCACCTAATGGATTATTTACTGCCTATTATGGCGATACGGCCAAAGATGAGGATGAACACAATATAGGCGGATTCTTCACCTTTGAGCACCGCCTCAACCAAGAGACCGCCCTCTTCACCACCCTGAGCCGTAGCGTACGTACTGCAGATGCCACCGAACGCTACCTGGCAGGTGACCATGCCATGAGTGCGATGCGCTGGGCAGGTAATCCAAACCTTGACCCGGAAAAACACCATCAGATCGAATTCGGTGTCAATACCAACAAGCCGGGATGGGACCTCTCAGCATCGGTCTATTACAACAATGTTGATGACTATATCCTGCGGGACCGCGCCCATGCCCAGGATGGAATCCTGCTGAATGACAACGCCACCATATACCGCAACGTGGACGCGACCCTGTACGGTCTGGAACTGGATGCAGGCATCCGCTGGAGCAAGCACTGGTCCAGCCGCGCCACCCTGGCCTATGTGCATGCAGAAAACGATTCAGATAACCGGCCCATCGCCCAGACACCACCACTGGATGCGACCATAAACCTGGAATACACCAGATCCAACTGGTATGTGGGTGCCAAAGTCAGTGGTCAAGCTGAACAGAAACGAGTGGAAGACAACATGGCTGTCGATAGCGGACTGGATACTGGTAAGACATCAGGCTGGGCCATATTGGATCTCTATGGCAGCTATGACATGACAGACAACGCCACTGTAAAGATGGGTATTAACAACGTATTTGACCGTACCTATGCCCACCATGTTAACCGGGCAAATGCTGACCCATTCAATCCAGGTCCGGTACAGGTCAACGAACCTGGTCGGTCAGTATGGGTCCGTGTCAACGCAAGTTTTTAGCTTGTGACAGGAATGTTGTAACAATCAATCCCCCGTAGCGTTATCTACGCTACGGGGGTGACTCTTTGGAGTGAGACAAACATGTATGAAGATCTGATAGCGAAGGGCGGCCCAGTGGTCTGGGTACTGGCAGCATACTCCATTGTGGGGATTAGCATTGTCCTGGATCGCTATTTCCTGTTCCTGCGCCAAACCCGTCTCCCCAAAGATTTCACCCAGAAACTCAGCAGCCTGCTGGAACAGAAGGATCGGGAATCTATTATCAAAGATCTGAAAGGACCGGAGGCACGCATTATCCAGGCGGTTGTGGATGCAGATCGGCATGGAGTCAAAAACCTGTTTGGAGTGGGCAACCGTATCCGTTCTGCAGAAATGAAGCGTATGGAATCAGGCCTACCAACCCTGGGCCTTCTTGGAAACACCGCTCCCCTC
>JANQEV010000036.1 GCA_028278145.1 Chromatiales bacterium
TCTTAAGCGATCCCCCTTGAACCATAGCTACGGCTATGTTTCTTCTGGCGATCACTTAACCTGTTTTGCCAGCTAGCCCAGAAATCCCGATCCCTTCATACAATATGCGGGCTCAGTATCCTGCTTCCTGAGATGCGTGTGACCGAAACGGTTTGTAATACGGCTAAATGCAGTCGGCTAGGGTCTGGCTATGATGGCCTTTCCAGAGAGGCGAGTTGTGATCTCCTGCAGCAGTTGCCAGGGGTCACTCTTATCTCTCCCTTTTATGGCGCGATCGGTGCGGCCACAGAGGATCAGCAGGCCACGCAGGCCGTTGCTGCTGAGTCGCTGTAGTCCAGCAGTGACCAGCTGTTTGCGTTTATCCCATACATCGCGTCTGGCGGCGATTGCCTGTTGCGGAGAACGGCCCTTGCCGGTTTCGTGTGACAACTCTGATAGCAAACGTATCTCACGGCTAAGGGCCCAAAGAACCACCGGGGCTGGTGTGCCTTCACCCCGTAACCCGTTAAGGATTTTTATACAGTAAGCGGTTTTTCCCTGCAGGGCGCTGTCCACCAGATTGAATACATCATAGCGGGCGCTGTCTGATACCGCCTCCGCCAGCTGCTTGATAGTAACAACTCCAGGGCCGTGCAGTAGAAGCAGTTTCTCTATCTCCTGGGATGCCGCCAGCAGGTTACCCTCGACGCGTTCTGCAAGTAGGGATACCACGCCAGGTTCCGGGATCAGCCCGCTATTACGCATGCGCTGTTCGATCCATGGTGGCAGGCGTTGGCCTTCAATGGGCCAAATCTGTATTACTGCACCGACCTTATCCAGGGCCTTGAACCATTTGCTGTTCGATTGACTGCGCTCCAGTTTGGGCATGGTCAGGAGCAGAATGGTGTCCTGTGGTGGGCGTGCTGCATACTCCACCAGGGCCTTACTACCTGAGGCCCCCGGCTTTCCTGAAGGTATGCGCAGATCAATTATGCGTTGTTGGGCGAAGAGTGAGAGGCTGTCCGCCTCATTGTTCAACTCATTCCAGTCGAAGCGGCGATCGGCTTCTAGAATGGTACGGTCAGTAAATCCCTGTGTTCTGGCCTCAGACCTGATAAGGTCGGCGACCTCATCCATCTGTAGTGGTTCATCTCCGGTAATAACGTAGACAGGTTGCAGTCCCTGTTTTAGCTTGTTTTTAAGTTCGTTCGAGCGCAGTCGCATTTGGTTATTTTTTAAGGTGTGCCCGTATCCGAACAGTAATCTTTCTCGCTAACTCTTGATACATACCATCAGTGAGTTGATCTGCCTCGGTGGTTTTACCCAGCTTCTGTTCCTCGGTATTGATGTAGTTACGTACCACTCTGATCTCCTGCTGTGGTACCAGGGTCCTGCCTGCTGCGTTCAACATGTTGAAGCTGAGGGTATGCAGCAGTTCGGTTTGCGCCACCTTTCCGCTGCTGTCCACCGATAGAGTACGGTTTTTCTGCTGATATTTTGAAATATGCAGCATGGTCTTGGCTTGTTTACGGTCGGTGGTCACCTGTACTGTACTACTCCTCAGACGGTAGGCCAGTTCCCGACCAAGACCGGCATGTATATTCAGACCGTTTATCATGATGGGGCTGATTGAAGCTGGTAAATCGGCGCTTTTGCGTAGTTGATAGCCGCAGCCCTGAACTAGTAGCAGTGTGAGGAGCAGTGTGATCCATATTCTGCCGGGGATCGTATTGTGCATTATATTCTCCTGAATCTTATTCTGTTGCCAAAGGCATCTGCTAGGCGACGATATTGACCAGTTTATTGGGCACCACGATCACTTTTTTAATCGGGTTGTCACCAATAAATTTTTGTACGTTGTTATCTGCAAGCGCTGCTTGCTGTATAGCGTCCTTGGTTGTATCTGCTGCCACCTGGATCTTGGCCCTTACCTTGCCGTTTACCTGTACTACATACTGAACAGTGTCCTGCTTCAGGGCAGATTCATCAGCCTGTGGCCATTCACTTTCCAGGATATTGTCACCATAGCCAAGTTTTTTCCAGAGATAATGGGTGGTGTGGGGTGATATTGGACCCAGCAGGCGCAGAGTTATACCCATTCCCTCGCGTAATAGTGCCTGATCGGTATCACTGGCACCTAGCTTGTACAAGGTGTTGACGATTTTCATGCAGGCAGAGACCACGGTGTTGAACTGCTGGCGGCTGTAATCGAAGGAGGCCTGTTTCAGTGCGGTGTGAATCTCTCTTCTGGCATCCTGTTGACTTGCTGTCAGACTGGATACAATTTCTGCTATCGGCTTGGGCTCAATGCCTGCATCATGCATGTTTGCAGCCAGGGCCCACATACGTTTCAGAAAACGGTAGGCCCCATCCACTCCTTCGTCCGACCACTCCAGGGATTGATCTGGAGGTGAGGTAAACATGGTGTAGAGACGTACCGTGTCGGCACCGTAGCGTTGTACCATCTCCTGTGGGTCCACGCCGTTGTTCTTGGACTTGGACATCTTCTCCACGCCGCCGATCTCTACCGCTTCTCCGTCGCTCTGCAGTTTGGCGGCAGTAACCCGGCCTTTTTCGTCATAGGTAACATCCACATCTGATGGATTGAACCAGTGTCTGTGGCCTGCGTCGTCCATACGGTAGTAGGTGTCAGCGATCACCATGCCCTGAGTCAGCAGGCGCTGAAATGGTTCGTTGCAGTTGATCAGGCCCACGTCACGCAGCAGCTTGTGGTAGAAACGGGCATACAGCAGATGCAGGATGGCATGCTCAATGCCTCCAATGTAGTGATCTACCGGCAGCCAGTAGTTGGCACGCTGATCCAGCATGCTGTCGCTGGCATCTGCACAGGTGTAACGGGCGTAGTACCAGGATGACTCCATGAAGGTATCAAAGGTATCGGTCTCACGCTCAGCGTCTCCGCCACACTCCGGACATGTAGTCTGAAACCACTCCGGCATTTTTTTGATCGGGGATCCGCCACTGGCGTCAAACTCCACGTCCTCGGGCAGCACTACAGGCAGGTCTTCCTTGGGAACTGGTACGGTGCCGCATTTTGGGCAGTTGATCATGGGGATAGGGGCACCCCAGTAGCGCTGGCGGGAGACCCCCCAGTCACGCAGACGGTATTGAACCTGCTTCTCTCCCAGCTCTTTGGCTTCGAGGTCGCTAGCGATGGCGTTCACTGCATCCAGGTAATTCAGGCCATCATATTTGTCTGAGTTGACGCAGACGCCGCGCTCTTTGTCTGCATACCACTCCTGCCAGGCATCGGTGGAGAAGGTTTCACCTTCGATGTCTATAACCTGGATGATGGGAAGGTCATAACCTTTGGCGAAGTGGAAGTCACGCTCGTCATGGGCGGGTACTGCCATCACTGCGCCATCGCCATAACCCCAGAGCACGTAGTTGCCCACCCACACCGGTATCTGCTCGCCGGTCAGAGGGTGGGTGACGGAGATGCCGGTGGGTATGCCCTTCTTCTCCATGGTGGCCAGATCGGCCTCGGCCACGCCGCCCTGTAGACACTCATCAATGAAGGCGGCAAGTTCCGGGTTATCCTTGGCTGCATGCTGGGCCAGAGGGTGCTCCGCTGCTACGGCGCAGAAGGTGACACCCATGATGGTGTCGGCACGGGTGGTGTAGACCCAGAGCTGCTCAGCTTTGCCGTCCAGTTCATAGGGGAAGGCGAAACGTACGCCGTGGCTCTTGCCGATCCAGTTGCGCTGCATGGTGCGCACCTTCTCCGGCCAACCATCCATGTGGTCCATCTCGGACAGCAGCTCTTCGGCATAGTCAGTGATCTTGATAAACCACTGGGGGATCTCGCGTCGTTCCACCAGGGCACCGGAGCGCCAGCCGCGGCCATCTATTACTTGCTCGTTGGCCAAGACGGTCTGATCTACCGGATCCCAATTCACCATAGAGTTCTTTTTATATACCAGGTCTCTGCGATAGAGCTCGGTAAACAGCCACTGCTCCCACTTATAATATTCGGGCTGACAGGTGGCCAACTCCCGGCTCCAGTCATAGCCAAACCCAAGCTGTTTCAGCTGGCCTTTCATATATTCAATATTTGAGTAGGTCCAACTGGCTGGTGGCATCTTGTTCTTGATGGCAGCGCCTTCGGCCGGCAGGCCAAAGGCGTCCCAGCCCATGGGTTGCAGAACATTTTTCCCCTGCATGCGCTGGTAGCGTGAGATCACATCACCAATGGTGTAGTTGCGCACATGTCCCATGTGCAGCTTGCCGCTGGGGTAGGGGAACATGGAGAGACAATAGAATTTCTCCCGCTCCGTATCTTCTGTGGCCTTGAAGCTCTGGTGCTGTTCCCAGTAGGATTGGGCATCTGCCTCAATCTCAGCCGGGTTGAATGATTTCTGCATTGTTGCTGGTCCGAAAAGCTGAAACTATAAACTGCGTAAGGATACCGTAGCTGGTCAGGTTGCGCGAATTTGTTGTGGTATCGAGGCTGGATTATCTCAGCTGAAAAATGAACTGATAAGCTGTGCTGTCTTGCCATGTTGGGTGCGCCATACCCTGTTTTGTTCTATAGGTAATTAATCACAGCAAGTCGGTTTCTTAGGCACTAATATCCCTGCACAGATTAATGATCATGTCGTAGAGCTGCTCCGGATAGTAGGGTTTGGATAGTAAACCATCCATTCCGGCTTCAATAACTTCATATTGCTTCTCGGCGTAGGCGTGGGCAGTGAGTGCTATTATTGGTACCTTCTCTGCTCCACTACGCGGCTGGCGTATTCGCCTGGCTGCCTCTATCCCACTCATAACCGGCATCTCCAGATCCATCAGGATAAGATCGAAGGGCTGGGACGAGATCAGGTCCAGGGCCTCAACAGCGCTGTTTACCGCAACTGCCTTACCTCCCTCATGGACGATCAAGGTAGAGGTCAGCTTCAGGTTTATGGGGTTATCGTCCACCACCAGGATGGCTAAATTGGCCAATTTTGGTTTGGTTTTATTAGTGGTTATCTCATTATCAGGCAGCCCACCATCTGGAGTTTCGTCAGTGGTTAAGCTGGCTTCCTGGGTATCGGCTGTCTGTGACTCTTTTACTGGGTCCAGGTGCACCACAGCAGTAAATGTTGAGCCTTTACCAGTAGCGCTGGACACCGTTATCTCTCCATCCATCATGGTAACCAGGCGCTGCGTGATAACCAGTCCGAGGCCAGTGCCACCAAAACTGCGCGTAAGTGATCCATCACACTGGTGAAAAGGCTGGAACAGCTGGGTCTGTTGCTCGGGACTGATGCCGATACCGGTATCGCTTACTATTATGCGCAGGGTGATTCTGCTGTCTTCCTGGGAGTCTTCCTCTATCTGTATGGAAACTTGCCCTTGGTCGGTAAACTTGATGGAGTTACTGACCAGATTGATCAACACTTGGCGCAGCCGTGTTTGGTCTCCGTGCAGCATTGTTGGCACATCCTGGGCTATGGATGCAGTCAGCATCAGCCCTTTTTTCTGGGCCTCAGGAGTGAAAAGGGCACGGATATCGTTGACCAGTGTCTCTAGAGCAAAGTCCTGGTACTTCAGGTTTAACTTGCCAGACTCCATTTTGGAGAAATCCAGGATATCATCGATTACCGTGAGCAGGCTTCTAGCTGAGCTGTCGATAATGTTGACATATTCACGCTGTTGCTTATCAAGGTTGGTGTTGGTCAGTAGTTTGGTGAAGCCAATCACTCCGTTCATGGGTGTGCGAACCTCATGGCTCATGGTGGCCAGAAATTCACTTTTTGCCTTGTTGGCTGCCTCAGCTCCCTCTTTGGCATATATGAGTTCTTGTGTTCGTTCATCCACCATCTGTTCCAGGTCCTGGCGGTAGTCGGCTAGTTTCTGGTCGTCGGTCTGAATCTGCTCCAGCATGGTATTGAAACCATCAACCAGGGTACCTAGTTCGTCCTTGCCTAAACGTTCGGCACGGTGGCTGAAGTCCCTCTTGTTGGTCACTATATCCATCGTGTCGAGTAGTCGCTGTACTGGTACCGATACCACCCGTTGGAGTCGGTTGGAAAGCAGTAGGGCCAACAGCATGGAAACGATGAATACACCTGCTGCCAGTAGGGAGTAATAACCCAGGTGGGAATACATTCTGCGCATGTTTCCAACGATACGGAGTGTGCCTATTGTTTCGCCGTCAAGGATTATGGGCTCTTCCACCATGATCCAGCGTGAATAGAACCACTGTGTGTCATCCGGTTTGATTTCCCCTATGGATTCAAAGCCGGGAGAACGGTAACTGCTAAATATCTCGCCATTGCGGTTCAAGATGTCGGCTTGGATGACTTCATCCTGGCTGGCAAGGGTGGCAAGTATATCTGTTGCAGTCTCATGATCGAGGAAAGTGATAGCAGCACTACTGTTGGAACCAAGAACTGTTGCCAGGGCCCGCAAGCGTGTGTCGGTCTCGTCCCGGGCGGAGTTGATCTCCACCGCAATGAACAGGAACAGATTGAGCAACAGAACGGCTGCGGCGGTAATCAGGATAATGGCTACCAGCTTTGATTTTATGGGCGCGTCGCGTAAGAATTTCATCGTGCATCCTCATGCTTAATCAATGTTGCTGACCTGAGCAGGCGCGAGCTGAACTTCAATCCGGCTTTTTGGGCTGCACTCTGATTGATGCTGAAGCGGATCTTGTTGTTTTTACGGTAGAGCTCAATTATCCCCCCGGTACGGGCAAAGCGTGGGAGTTGGCTGATTGTCAGAATTGGCTGGTTGTGTATGGAATCAATGATGTTGCGATAACGCTTTCGTTTTGAGGATGCTACGTAAAGCATATTGCAGCTGCCAGGAACTTGCCCATCCTTCAGTCGCTGAATAACCAGGCTGCGCCCTTTGATGGTTTTACCCTTGAGCCGCTTGAGTGCGCCGATAAGGCTGTCGTGTCCAATTGTGCACAGGGTCAGCGGTGTGTCTGCTTGTTTCCAGGAGTGATTGGGCCAGCGGGTGAACTTGGCAAAGTTGTAGATGAATACGGCCTTGAGAAGGCGCTCATCTCCAACCCGGCTTCTGGCCATGGCATCAGTCACAATGCCTGTGACCAGCCAAAGCGTGATTGAGATCAACAACGTTGATGCAACTTGTCTCAATTTAACTGACTTACTGAGATCCATTCTTAACTTTCTTGAGTAACCAAGAATCATCCTTTAACTAAACAGACAACGCAGTAGTTTGGCCTGTCGTTGTGCTTATCGTTTTACTGCAGAGAACCATCTAGAATTTATACCGTGCTTCAGCATAAAAGTTGCGTTCTGGTCTCGGCAGGTCATTCGGCATAGAGCCGCTGGCGTATTCCCGTGCATCCTCGTCAAACAGATTGCGCACAGAACCAGAAAATTCCCAATTCTTTCCACCTGTATAACGAACGGTAGTATCTGTAACGACATAATCATCTACCGGAGATCTTAGGTCACCGGATTGCCGGGTGCGTTTGCCAATCCAGTTGGCCTGTAGGTTCCAGTTCCAGCCTGGTAGAAAACGCCAGTCGGCGCGTAGATAGGCATCCTCGTCCGGCTGCCAAACGGTGCGGAATTGATTGTCATCCGGGTTGCGGTGTGTATAGTTACCGGAAATCCTCAGGTCCTCTGTTGCCTGCCACTGGGCCTCCAGTTCAACACCGCGGATCGTGTGATCTCCTAAATTACTATATGGCCATGGAAAGGGTTGGGTACGATCTAGGGCAATAATGTCGGTCTGTGTGAAACGATATACATTTAGACCAAGATTAAGGTTGCTGGTAGCCTTGTAGGAGAATGCTACCTCCAGGGTTTTGGAGCGTTCCGGCTTGAGGCTGGAATTGGGTTGTGAGAAAGAGGTTGGAGCAAATAATTCAAAGTAATTGGGGGCCCTGAATCCCTCGCCATACATGAACTTCGTGGTGAGCTTGTCTGTACTGTGCCAGACCAGTGCCAGGCGTGGATTCAGGGTGCCGCCAAAATCAGAGTAATGATCGTAGCGGGCACCGGCAGTAAGTTCCCAGTCGTCAGATATGGTCCATACATCCTGTAAGAAAATATGCCAGATTTTCCGTGTGTCTTCTGGTGCGAAGGCGTAAGGAGTGTCTGAAAGATCCACCAGAGGACCACCTGCTGGAAGCGGATTCCCGTCCGGCCCCGTCCCAAAGTTGACAAATTGCTCAACAAAATAGAGGTCCTGCCAGGTGTAGCCTGCCCCCATGCGCAGGGCGTGATTGTCAAAGCCGGTAAAAAGTCCGCTTACCTCCAGGTCAACTCGCCGTTCAGCCGAACGCATCTGATTGATTTGGCCATCAGGATAAGCGCCTGACGGTGGGCGTTCCTGAAAACCATCCCCGGATGAGTAATCAAGATGCTGATAACGAAGTTCTGCATCCAGACCCCAATCTTTACGGAAATTCTCATTGTTATAGAACAGGCCGATGTTGAGCCGGCTATCCTTGGCGCTGGTAACCGGATCAAGCACATTTGCACCTGTCAGTCCGGTCTCAAGGTCGCTATGACGCATATAGTCGGTCTGCAGACGCCAGTGGTCTTTGGCTACATAGAAGCGAAGGTCCATGTTGTGCCATCCGGTTTTGGCATGGTCAGATGCGCCCAGTCTATCCGCTTCAATGAAGGGACTGGGGCCATCGGTGCCAAACAGATCGGCTGTCAAGCCTATGTCAAATCCATTCCAGTTACTCCCGTGCTGCATCCAGGCGGTGTTGGTGTTAAAGCTGCCTCTGCGCACACCTAGCTCGGAATGCTCGATCTTTCCGGCAGTCTTGGTAATGACATTGATTACACCGGCGGAGGCATCCGCTCCGAACAGGGCTGAACCAGGACCACGGATTATCTCCACCCGTTCAATTACGCTGGCCGGCAGCCCCTTCCAGAAGATGCCAAAGGTCCACATCAAATCTCTTACAGGGGTACCATTAATCATTAGAAGGGTCTGTTTGTCGTTGGCGCCACGAATCCCCACTTGGGGTCTGTATCCAAATCCGGTGAGTCTGGGATGGATGCCGGGTATGGTTTCCAGCATCTCCACCAGATTGGTTGCGCCGGTGGCCTTGATGTCAGCAGCGGTAATTGCTGAAACCACAGCTGGGGCTTTAGCGATGGTTTTTTTGGTATCTGTGGAGATGCTGACTTGTAAAGTCAGTAACTCTTCCAGGCTTAGTGAAAGGAAATGATCAAGCTTGTTATCGGAGCTTGCATATGCAGTAGTAGCCTGAAAAAAAACAATGATTATTAAGAAAAGTTTTTGAATGTCCATGTTCGTTATAGCCGCAAACGTCCGTTGAGGGAGTTCCTGCAGGCATATGTGTTTATGTTATTTTATTCTCTATATAGAAGTGCGATTCATACCTGAAATAATCTAAATCCTTTACCTTGTTATATATAGTGTTTGTGCGCATTTAACCACATAACTGATGGATTGTTTATTCTCGTGTGTGCACTGTAAGCGTTAATAATACCTGCTGATCAATCTGTTCCGGGTAGTTAGTGGATGTATATGTAGGTCCAATATCAGTTTTTCAATTTCCGGATGATCGCACATTGCCATGAATTGCCGTCAGCTCTCGTGTTTGGTGCAGGGTGGAAATTGACTGTCATGAGCAGGCGCGTTTTTTATATTGACGTATTCGTGATTTTATTTTTTCTTTTGTTTTAATGGGTTATTTAAAGCAACAGCCAATTCACTAGAAGTTTCTACTAATCCGGGTTACTTTGGTTTATATATACTGTTTTTAGGTTATTAATTCCCGGGTGGATACTGTCTCGCTAGAGATAAATAACTCATTTGTCAAAATAGCTGGATGAGATAGTGTAATACCGTAGATACAATTATAAGAGTGAGGGTGATTATATGGTTCCAGATAACGATAAAGATCCGTTAGAGCGTATGGTGACCGCCTATGAGAATATGCTGCAACGAGTGGATGATATGTTGCGACAGGCGGAGAAGACTGCCATCCCGACTCTGAAGAAAAGTCTGGAGCAGGCCCGTGAAAAGGCAGTTGAACTGGATGAACTGACCCGGGAGGAGGCGGAGAAGATTGCCACCTATGTGGAGCGCGACATGCATGATGCAGCCAGCTTTCTACATCAGACCGGGGAGGAATTTCGGGACTGGGTGCGGTTTGATATGCAGCTTATTGAAAACAAGCTCCTGGAAATGTTTACCAGTGTGGCAGATAGAACGCGACTGGAACTGGGGCGGTTTGCTGAGCAGGCCAGAGAGGCTGCGCTGTATCATACAGGTGAGATAACCGGTATTGGGACCCTGGTCTGTAGTGAGTGTGGCAAGGAACTGCATTTCCACAAGACCGGACATATCCCTCCATGTCCCGGTTGTCACGGCACCAGCTTTGCCCGTGTGGCTGAGTAGACTTTTGGCTGCTGGCAGAGTTACTACGCCCTAGTTGATCCAGAAACAAAAACACCCGCTTGCAGCGGGTGTTGTGCATGGAGGCGAAAGATCCTTATTTGATCTTTGCTTCCTTGTACATGACGTGCTTGCGGATCTTGGGATCGAATTTCTTGATCTCCATCTTTCCGGTCATGGTACGTTTGTTCTTGGTAGTGGTATAGAAGTGACCGGTTCCAGCACTGGATACGAGCCTGATCTTATCACGCATGATGTTCTCCCTTAGACCTTTTCACCACGGGCACGCAGATCAGCCAGCACAGTGCTAATGCCCTTTTTATCAATGATGCGCATGCCATTGGACGATACGCGCAGACGCACCCAACGCTGCTCATCTTCTACCCAAAACCGCTTATAGTGCAGATTTGGCAGAAAACGGCGTTTGGTCTTGTTATGGGCATGTGAAACGTTGTTGCCCGTTACTGGACGTTTGCCCGTGACCTGACACACTTTGGACATGGTTCAATCCTCAAAAATAAACTGGTTTCTCCCCCGCAAGGGGTGAAAGAGGCGGATTTATATCAGATAGGATTCAGTGATACAAGTTTTTCTATACGGAGGTTGCTTCAAAACCGGATGCAGGTGTATTGCTGGATAGAGGTTAATATGTGCCTTTGATTGCAAATCACTAGATTAATCAATAGGTTAAATTGCCTTGCCTGGTTTTGGTCGTTAGATGGTTCGGAATATTGGCGTAATCAGATCCATCCCAGCTCTGCCAAGGAGGCAATCTCGCCATCCCCTATGACCAGATGATCCAGGACCCGAATATCCAGCAGGGAGAGTGCTTCCCGGATACGCTGGGTTATCTGGCGGTCAGCCTGGCTGGGCTCGGCCACACCGGAAGGGTGATTGTGGGCCAGAATAAGGCTTGCTGCATTGTGGCTGAGGGCGCGTTGGACAATCTGTCTGGGATAGATGCTTGCGCCGTCGATGGTACCGAAGAACAGCTCTTCGTACTCGATAACGCGGTTTTTATTATCCAGAAACAGGCAGGCAAACACCTCGTTTTCCTGCCCCCGGAGACGGGCTGTCAGATAGTCTCTGGTGGCGTCCGGACTGTTCAAGGTATCACTCCGGGTCAATGTCTCTCGCAGGTGGCGCCGCCCCATCTCCAGCACTGCCTGCAGCAGGGCGTATTTGGCCGGCCCCAGTCCCTGGTTACTACAGAATTGTTTCTGGTCAGCAGCCAGTAGGCTACGCAGTGAGCCGTGTTGGTCGAGCAGGCTACGTGCCAGGTCAACTGCGGTCACCCCCTGGATGCCGGTACGCAGAAATATTGCCAGGAGTTCGGCGTCTGAGAGTGCGGCTGCCCCCCGTAGCAACAGCTTTTCCCTGGGGCGCTCATCCGCCGGCCAATCGGTTATGGCCATAATTACCTCCATGTAGAATTTATTAATTGTCCGTTATCAGGATACTAGGCTGGTTTTCTGGTGACAGCAAACCCTATGCGCTTAATGGTCTGAGCTTTTCGTACCAGCTACATTGAGTTACTCTCTATTAAGGAATCTCTGATTAAGTCCATGATGGTCGAGACGCTGCCTTTGCGTCTTGAGATGCAAGGCGGCTTGTACAGCTAATGGCCTTAGTCCTTAGCAAGCAAGCCAACACAGCACGACCCCATGGATGGGGGAGGTAGAGCGACGCAGGAGCCAAAGCCGAGATCTGGCGCAAAGGCGCGTCCCGTAAGGGTTTGCGCCAAATGGCGCGCTCGCTGTGTTGTGGCACTTGCCGTATAGCTATGGCATGCGGCCTGCGCACCACGCCTTGCGATCATCGCCATTTGAACACAAACTCGGCTCATCAGCGAGAAGCTAATACATGG
>JANQEV010000066.1 GCA_028278145.1 Chromatiales bacterium
CCTTCGCTGGAGCCCCTGGAGCGGTGAGGAACGCAGGGAACCCCGAAGGGGCAAGTCGTGGAGTGCCTTTTTCTTTGGTGACTTTCTTTTGGGCATGCAAAAGAAAGTTACTCGCAGCCTACCTATGGGAAATGAAAAGAGTACTGTTATAAATAGGCTGTGAAACTATTTGCCGATCTTGTAACAGTGATGTGCAACTCAGGAAAGTTTACTCAGAAAATCCCCAATAGCCTGATTAACAATCTCTGGTTGCTCCACCGGTGCCATATGACCAGCCTCTTCTATGGTGACAAGCTCCGAACCATTAATCCGCTCATGCATCATCTGCATAACATCCGGTGGAGTAATGGCATCCTGCTCACCAACCACCAGTAATGTAGGGACACTTATATCACTTAGAAACTTAGTGGTATCGGTACGGCCTGCCATGGCCAACAGACAACCCTTTATGCCTTCAGGTGAAGTGGCCGCTGCCTGCTCCAGGGTGGCATTGAAGATGTCAGGTATGTGCTGGCGGGCGCCTTGTGCAAAGGCCAAGGGAACGAAGGCAGTAGCGAACTTTTCTGCACCATAACTGTTAACTGCCTTAACACCTTGGGCGCGTTTAATCTTGCCGGCATTGTCATCGGCTTCGGACTTTGTATCGCAGAGTATTAGAGCAGAGAAGCGCTCTGGTTCTCTCTCTATTGCACGCAGGGTGATATAGCCGCCCATGGAGAAACCAGCGATGATTGCCTGGTTAAGCTCGAGTCCGTCCATTATGGCAAGCAGGTCGTCTACAAACATCTCCATGGTGTACTGCCCGTCGCCTATTGGGCTTTTACCCAGGCCACGGATGTCGTAGGTGATGCAGTAGTATTGTTCTTTGAACTGTTTTATCTGCTGTTCCCACATGCCGGAGCTGAAGGGGAATCCGTGGATAAAGATGATGGGGGGCTGATTCTTATCTCCGTACTCTTTTACTGCTATGCCGTTGACATATTTTTCCATAATCTGGTCTCTTCATTGGTCATACATAGTGGCATGACCTGATGATTAACTGAGTAACTTACAGGGTCTGACCTTTTAGAATTACTCCCCGGCGATGGTCATGGATTCGATCAGCCAGGAGCCGGTGCGGACACTGCTGCGCCGATCAATATCATTACCCACCGCAAGCAACTGCATAAACATCTGTTTGAGATTTCCCGCAATGGTGATCTCTTCCACTGGATATTGGATCTCTCCATCCTCTACCCAGAAACCGGCTGCGCCGCGGGAGTAATCACCGGTTACCATGTTGACGCCGTGCCCCATCATCTCTGTTACTAGTAGTCCGGTGTCCATCTCTTTGAGAAGTCCTGACAGATCCATCTCGCCTGGTTCAATAGCAAGATTGCGTACGCCGCCGGCATTACCGGTAGTCTGCATGCCCAGCTTGCGTGCGGAGTAGCTGCTCAGAACATAGCCCTGGAGTATTCCGTTGCTCACAATGTCACGGGCCTTGGTGGTGACACCTTCGGAGTCGAAGGGTGCACTGGCCAGACCTCGGGGCAGCAGAGGGTTTTCATGTACGCGTACAAACTCGGGAAAGATCTGTTTACCCAGGTGATTCTGCAGAAAGGAGGATTGACGATAGAGAGCAGAGCCACTGATGGCGCCTATCAGGCTGCGTAACAGGCTGATTGCCATCTCGGCCTGGAACAGTATTGGCGCCTCACGGGTTTCTATCTTACGTGCACCCAGTCGGGCCAGGGTGCGTTCTCCCGCCTTGCGCCCGACAGCCTCGGCTGATTCAAGATCTTCACTAGAGCGTCCTGAGGTGTACCAGTAGTCACGCTGCATACCATTTTCATCTTCACCGATTACGGAGCAACTCAGGCTATGTCGGCTGCTGGGATAACCGCCAATGAAATCGTTGCTGTTACCATATACATGTAGCCCACTGTGGCTGTTGAGAGTGGCGCCTTCCGAGTTGTTGATCTCAGGTGCATAATTTAGTGCTGCAGCTTCACAGTTCTTGCCCAGTTCTATGGCGGCATCAATCTCTATAGGCCAGGGGTGGTGCAGATCCAGGTCCGGTATCTCTGTGGCCAATAGCTTAGGATCGGCCAGACCATTGCACTCATCTTCAGAGGTGTAACTGGCAATACTGCAGGCGTGTTTTACCGTGTCCTTGATGGCCTGGGGGCTGAAGTCAGAGGTGCTGGCAGAACCCTTGCGCTGTCCAAAGTAGACGCTGATTCCCAGTCCGTTGTCCCGGGTATGCTCAATGGTCTCCAGGTCACCCATGCGTACGGTGGCGGAGAGGCCTGAGTCACTGCTGACTGCGGCTTCAGCGGAACTGGCCCCCTGTCTTTTTGCCTCTGCCAGCAGGTCGTGTACCATCTGTTGCAGTGTGGCTTGGCGTGTCTTTATGTCAGCAATCGTATTCATTATCTGGTGTTTTTTATACGGATCAGGTGTTGGGTTTTCAGGTGCTGGTGCCACCCACGGTAATATTGTCGATCTTAAGGGTTGGCTGTCCCACTCCTACCGGCACGCTCTGCCCCTCCTTGCCACAGGTGCCTACACCGGCATCCAGTTCCAGATCGTTGCCGATCATGCTGATTTGAGTCATGGCTTCAGGGCCACTGCCAATCAGGGTTGCACCCTTTACCGGCCGGGTTACCTTGCCATTTTCAATCAGGTAGGCCTCGCTGGCAGAAAAGACAAATTTACCTGAGGTGATGTCCACCTGGCCGCCGCCGAAGTTTACTGCATACAGGCCCTTGTCCACTGAGGCGATTATCTCTTCCGGCTGGTGTTCTCCTGCCAGCATGTAGGTGTTGGTCATGCGTGGCATGGGTAGATGGGCGTAGGATTCACGACGACCGTTGCCGGTTGGTGTCACTCCCATCAGGCGGGCGTTGAGCTTGTCCTGCATGTAGCCTTTGAGGATGCCATCTTCAATCAGTACGTTGTACTGGGACTTGGTGCCCTCATCATCTATATTCAGTGAGCCGCGACGCCCCTGCAGGGTACCGTCATCAACTACGGTAACGCCTTTGGCTGCCACCTGTTCGCCCACCCGGCCGCTAAATGCAGATGTGCCTTTACGGTTGAAGTCGCCCTCCAGCCCGTGCCCTACCGCTTCGTGCAGCAGGATACCGGGCCAGCCAGACCCCAGTACTACCGGCATGGCACCAGCCGGTGCCTCTTCAGCTTCCAGATTTAACAGGGCCTGACGCACAGCATCCCGTGCGTAACCGAGAGCCTTGTCCTGGTCCAGAAAGAACTCCAGGCCCTGGCGGGCGCCACCACCACCGGTGCCCTGTTCAAAACGCCCATCTTTCTCAGCGATTACATGTACACCACAACGTATCAGGGGGCGTACGTCGCCACTGAGGGTGCCGTCACTGGATACCACCAGTACCACGTCATGGGCAGCCACCAGGCTGGCGATGACACGTTTTACCCGTGGGTCCTGTTTGCGTGCCTCAGCATCCAGTTGATGCAATAGATCGATCTTGGCCTGATCGCTGATGCTGTCGAGTGGATTGATGGGTTGATATAACCGGTGTCCGGCAGGTGCTGCGTTTACCTTTACTATACTGTCGCTGCCACTGCTGGTTATGGCGCGGGCAGTACGTCCGGCTTCCAGCAGGGTGTCCAGCCGAATCTCATCGGTATAGGCAAAGCCAGTCTTCTCTCCGGCTATTGCGCGTACACCAACACCCTGTTCGATATTGAAGTTCCCCTCCTTGATGATGCCATCCTCCAGCACCCAGGATTCCAGGCGACTGGCTTGGAAGTAGGCGTCGGCCGCATCCACCTTGCCACCCAGAAGCTGACCCAACAATCGATCCAGGTCGGAATCAGTAAGCTCGGATGGGGTGAGTATTGTGTTACGTGCTATCTCAATTAACTCAGGCATCTATTCTGCAGGTGATCTGTCTATGTTCGAGGGAAGGGAAGGCGCGTCGTGTGTTGTTCAGGTGATTGAGACTGATCTCACTCAGGGCGAATCCGTTGCCACGTTCTATCTGGTCCAGGATGGTACCCCAGGGGTCTACGATCATGCTATGGCCATAGGTCTCACGACCACTTACATGATAGCCACCCTGGGCCGCAGTTATTACGTAACTCAGGTTTTCAATGGCCCTGGTCTGAATCAGTGGTTGCCAGTGGGCCTTGCCGGTCTGTGCTGTGAAGGCTGCAGGGATTATAGCTATCTCCATGCCTTCATCAACCAGGTTGCGGAATTGCTCAGGGAAGCGCAGGTCATAGCATATGGCGAAGCCTAAGCGACCAAATGGAGAGTCTACTACTACGGTATCTGTGCCAGGTTCAATGGTATTTGATTCACTGTATTTCTCATCTGTCTCCAGCAGGTGGACGTCGAACAGGTGAATCTTGTCATAGCGAGCTACCTGTTTCCCTTTGTCATTGAACAGCAGGCAAGCGGATCTGATTTTGTCTGGGTTGTCGGTAGTCAGTGGGATAGTGCCACCGGCTATCCATATCTCATGGCGTTGAGCCAACTGGCTCAGAAAGGTTTGGAGAGGGCCGTCGCCCATATCTTCTTTAATCTTTAGGTTGTCCTCATCCTTCTCACCCATAAAAGCAAAATTTTCCGGTAACACAACCAGCTTGGCGCCAGCATCTACCGCTTCACCAACCAGTTTTTCCACCTCAAGCAGATTGGCACTTACATTTGGCCCCGATGCCATCTGAATGGCAGCAACTTTATGTTTTTTTGTCACTATCTGTTAACTCTATCTGTTCAATTAATAACTATGTATCAGTTTTGAGGATAGCATTACTCAGGATATTTCAACACCAATCAGGGTGCTTATTCAGGAAATTACTGCTGATTAGAGTTGTTTTTGATCGCCAAGATGATGGCTATACCTCTTTAGTGATGCAGAACTACCTTGTAGTTGCTGTTGTTAATTTTGCGCTATCTTGGGAGCCTCTGATTAATTCCATCCTTAGGTTCGCAAAGACAATACATCCATGTATTTGCTCCTCCATGATGGCCGAGACGCTGCCTTTGCGTCTTGAGATGCA
>JANQEV010000117.1 GCA_028278145.1 Chromatiales bacterium
GCTGATGGCGCTGTTCTCGACCGTGATCGTCTGGTGCGGCGGAACGCCGGCGGCGCGCGCCGCCGGCGTGCGCTACGCGATCATGCACCTGCTGGGCGGCATCATTCTCAAGGTCGGCATCGAGGGTGTGGTCGTGCACACCGGGTCGATCCAGGTGCAGCCGATGCTGGCAACCGATTTCGACACCTGGATGATCCTGATCGGGATTCTGATCAACGCCGCGGCGCCGCCGCTGTCGGCCTGGCTCTCCGACGCCTACCCCGAATCGAGTCCGACCGGCTCGGTATTCCTGTCGGCATTCACGACCAAGACCGCGGTGCTGGCGCTGATCCTGCTGTTCCCGGGCGAGCCGGTGCTGATCTGGGTCGGTATCTACATGATCATGTACGGCATTATCTATGCACTGCTCGAAAACGATGCGCGCCGAATCCTCGCCTACTCTATCGTCAACCAGGTCGGCTTCATGGTCTGCGCGGTCGGTATCGGCACGCAGATGGCGCTCAACGGCGCCGCCGCGCACGCGTTTGCGCACATCATCTACAAGGCATTGCTGTTCATGAGCGCGGGTGTGGTCGTTTACCGCACCGGCAAGAGCAAGTGCACCGATCTCGGCGGCCTGTTTCGCACCATGCCGCTAACGACCGTTTGCGGAATCGTCGGCGCCCTGTCGATTTCGAGCTTTCCGCTGACCTCGGGATTCACCACCAAGAGCATTATCTCGCAGGCCGCCACCGACGAGGGCCTGATGCTGGTCTACATGCTGCTGACCGCCGCATCGGCGGGTGTGTTTCTGCACGCGGGTATCAAGTTCCCGTGGTTCGTGTTCTTCCAGAAAGACTCGGGTCTTCGGCCCAAAGATGCACCCTGGAACATGGCGGCGGCGATGCTGATCTTCACCGCATTGTGCATCCTGATCGGCGTGTTCCCGGAAGTCTTTTACCGCTTCCTCCCCTACGAGTTCGATTATGTCGCCTACACCCCCGGCAAGGTGCTGTTCTACTTGCAGCTGCTGCTGTTTTCCGGCCTGGCCTTCTTCCTGCTGCTGCCGCTGATGCGTCGCACGCTAACGATCAGCCTCGATCTCGACTGGCTGTGGCGGGTGCTGCTTTTTCGCGTCGGCAGGGCACTGCTGCACGGAATCGGCGCGCTCGGCAGGGCCGCGGAAGCGGGCATACTGGCGTTTCTGAACGTGTTGCGCAACCAGGCCAGGCGTCATCTCGGTTTCGTCGACGGCGATCGCAGTCACGGTATTTTCGCGCGCGCCTGGCCGATCGGCACTACCGCTTTATGGATTGCCGTACTGCTGTCGGTTTACGTGCTGGCCTATTTTGTCTGAGCGGCTTCGAGCGGGCTCCGTAGATTCCGGAGATCTAATCGCCGCGATCGGTACTGGCGAAGGGTCGCGGTTGTCGCGAGGCGCGCCCCGAGATTCGACGAAACGGCCCAGGATATCTTTCGAGTCCCCGAGTGCCGCGTTTCGCCGAGCGTATTGTTATTGACGTCGATGAGATGAATGGAGCGGGAAACGAGATTCGAACTCGCGACCCCAACCTTGGCAAGGTTGTGCTCTACCAGCTGAGCTATTCCCGCATCATTGGAACGCCGGCTATTGTAATCTTCCTGCCTGTGCTGTCAAGGTGGAAGTTGGATATTTTGGTAAATTTACTCTACATCTTGCTGATTTTGCTGATCTTCGGCCACAGAGTTATTCATGCTGGGAAGCGCGGCCCGCAGATAGACAAACATGGACCAGACTGTAAGCACTGCTGACACATACAGCAGGACATAACCGATTGTATAGACAGGTATATCCCATATTGATTCCCTGTAGATGAGCATCAGTATGGCCAGCATCTGTGCAGCTGTCTTGATCTTGGCAATAACGGTTACCGCAACCTTGGCCCGTTCTCCGATCTCCGCCATCCACTCTCTGAGGGCGGATATGGATAGCTCACGGCTGATGATTATGATAGTGGGTATAGCCAATGCCGGGGTTGGGTCCACCTCCACGAGCAGGATTAAAGCGGTGATCACCATCAGTTTATCTGCCACCGGGTCCAGAAATGCCCCGAAGGCAGACATCTGACCTAACTTGCGCGCCAAAAATCCATCCAGCCAGTCGGTAATTGCCGCCAGGGCAAATATGGCTGCACATATCTGGTTCGCATGGGCAATTGGCAAATAGAAAAATGCTATGAAGACAGGAATCAGTGCAATGCGCAACAGAGTCAGGATATTGGGGATATTTGAGAACATTATTTGGGGTAAATCAGCCCGTGAATTGCGTTTATGTAATATATGATACCTGAGTATACATGTGAGTTGTCATTCACTGTGGAATCGGTGGTAGATCTTCTCGGCCAATTTCCTACTTATGCCCTCGACCCGCTGCAGGTCTTCTACTCCGGCACTGGCCAGTTCCTGCAGGCCACCAAACTGCTTCAGCAGACGTTGCCTCCGTTTGGGACCGACGCCATCTATCTCTTCCAGAACCGAACTCTTACCTCTCTTCTCCCGTCGTTGACGATGTCCGGTAATGGCAAACCGGTGTGCTTCGTCACGAATCTGCTGCACCAGATGCATGGCGGGTGAATCCTCCGGGAGTATAATGGCGGCCTGTTGATGGGACAAGAAAAGCTGCTCCAGACCGGCCTTTCTGCTTCTGCCTTTTGCTACACCAACCAGGGTGACACCGGTAACTGCCAGTTCACTCAACACCCGTTCCGCAGCAGCCAGTTGTC
Organism: Chromatiales bacterium; assembly: GCA_028278145.1. Lineage (GTDB taxonomy): Bacteria > Pseudomonadota > Gammaproteobacteria > Chromatiales > Chromatiaceae > JAAGZL01. The sequence continues at coordinate 2,742 of JANQEV010000117.1, forward strand.
CCTTGCCACCATCAATAAACAGAATATCCGGCAGCTTGCCTTCACCAGATTGTATCTTCTGGTAGCGGCGCATCAATGCCTGCTCCATGGCAGCATAGTCATCACCAGGAGTTATCCCCTTGATATTAAAGCGCCGATAGTCCTGCTTTGCCGCACCCTGCTGGTCAAACACCACACATGACGCCACTGTCTTCTCTCCTGAGGTATGGCTGATATCAAAGCACTCCATACGCTGTGGCATCTCATCCAGTTTTAGAGCTTGCTGCAGGGCCTCCAGCCTGGATTCAAACCCTGCCCTGCTTGCCAGCCTGGCATCCAGTGAAAGTTTGGCATTGTGTTTGGCCATCTTCAGCCAACGCGCACGCTCTGCACGTACATTAGTATAGATGCGCACCCTGTGCCCACTATCTTTGCTCAGGACCTCCTGTAGCAGTTCTAAATCATCAGGCTTGGAACTGACAATAATATCTGCTGGCATCTGTTTACCTATATAGTATTGACCCAGGAAGGCAGAGAGTATCTCTTTCTCGCCCTGATCATCGCGACAACGCAGAAAAAACAGCTTGTTACCCAGATTTCTTCCAGCCCGGATAAAAAACAGCTGCACTGACGCGATCCCTGCACCCACGGCACAGGCAGCAATATCCAGATCCCCCCGCTCACCACTGACATACTGCTTTTTCTGAATCTTGCGCAGGCGAATGACCTGATCACGGAACCTGGCCGCCTGTTCAAACTCCAACTGGTCCGAGGCCTGCTCCATGCGCTTTACCAGCTTATCAATCACCTCACTGGCTTTACCTTCCAGAAACAGTACGGCATCGCGCACATCAATGGCGTACTCTTCTTCACTCACCATGCCTACGCAGGGTGCGGTACAACGCTTTATCTGGTACTGCAGGCATGGTCGGGAACGATTGCGGTAGAAGGTCTCGTCACACTGGCGCACCGGAAACAGCTTTTGCAGCAGTTGCATGGTCTCGCGCATGGAACCTGCATTGGGATAGGGACCAAAGTAGCGCCCCTTACCCTTTTTGGCCCCACGATGGAAAGCCAGACGTGGAAACGGGTCGGCTGACAGGTATATATAGGGATAACTCTTGTCATCCCGCAGCAGGATGTTGTAACGCGGCTTCAGGGACTTGATCAGGGTATTTTCCAGGATCAGGGCCTCGGCCTCGGTATGGGTAACGGTTATCTCAATATTACTAATCTTGGATACCATCAACTGGATGCGACGGTTCAAGGATCTGGTGAAATAGCTGCTGACTCGACGTTTCAGATCTTTGGCCTTGCCTACATATAGCACCTCTCCAGCTGCATCCAGCATACGATAGACACCAGGACGCTGAGTTAGAGTCTCGAGGAAGGATTTATGGTCGAATGTTCTGTTTTCAGGATCTGCCTGCATACCAGAATTATACAGCCTGCTGGCTGTATCTATTAACCAAGCAGTTCTCTGGCCCGGGCAAACACCTCCTGAAACATCTCAGGGGTAAGACGTCTGGTCTGGGTGTTGTAGCGACTGCAGTGATAGGAATCCAGCAGTTGGATACCGTCAGCCAGCCGATGCAGACAGTTATGCCCAAACCTAAACTCTTTCTGCCGCAGGGAGAAGGCCTTGATCACCGAGTTGTGGGCGATAGATCCAAGTGCCAGTACCACTGAATTAACTGGTAGTGCATGCAGTTCTGCACTCAAATAGGAGTTGCAGTTGTTGATCTCACTGCCAATGGGTTTGTTCTGAGGTGGCAGACACTTGACCGCATTGGTAATACGACAGTTGTTGAGGGTCAAACCATCCTCTTGCGAGATGGATACTGGTGCGCTACTGAAGCCGAATTGGTGCAGGGTTTCATACAGCAGAATTCCTGCATGATCACCGGTAAATGGCCTCCCGGTTGCATTTGCCCCATGCATCCCAGGCGCCAGACCAACTATCAGCAGCCTCGCATCTGGGTCACCAAAAGGCGCAACCGGCCTGGCATGGTATTCCGGGTACTCCCGTTTAACATCATCCAGGAAATCTGCCAGGCGTGGGCAGGTACGACAATCAATATCAAACACGGTTACACAACCTATATATATGGAGTGGCCGGGAAGTGAAACATGGATCTGTACAGATGATCAATAGCCAACCTTAGCGCAAGAATAATCAGCGTGGGCTAACTCAGGTCTCATACTCCGAAACCCCATGGCGTATGGCCAGCATGGTCAACTCGGCATCAGTCTCTACACCTAATTTCTCAAACAGGCGGTGACGGTAGGTACTGACAGTCTTGGGGCTGACACAGAGGGTATCTGAGATATCCTGGTTCTTTGTACCCTGCACGATCATCATCATAACCTGCATCTCACGTTTGGATAGCGCATCGAAAGGCAACTCGGCGTCAATTCCAGCCAGCTTGGCCAGGGAAAGCTTTTGTGCAACTTCTGAAGATAGAAATGGTTTGCCGTTTACAACCGTTCTTATTGCCAGCATCAGCTCTGAAGCAGGACATCCCTTGGTCAGGTAGCCCAAGGCCCCTGCATCATGCAGTTTTGATGGGAATGGCGCATCTGAGTGCACGCTGATCACAATTACCTGAATTTCCGGATACTTTCGCTTGATGGTTCTGGTGGCTTCAATACCACCTATCCCTGGCATGTTTATGTCCATCAACACCAGATCAGGCTTGAGCTGTGGAATCTGTTGCAGGGCACCTTCACCTGTTTCTGCCTCCCCAACCACCTCCACATCCTGCATATCATTGAGGATATGTCTGAAACCGGTACGGACCAGCTCATGGTCATCCACCAGCATTACTCTGATCATTCAGCGCTCGCTTTTAGTTTGATTTATGGCTTACCTACTGCAATTCCCTGTGAGAACAATCCGTTATCTCCTCTCTTATAGCGATGGAACAATAGCAAAGGATGCTCCACATCACAATTAACTGGGATTAACCACTCTCTTGATGATCAACCGGTGCATTTGGGGTTAGTTGCCGATTTCTACTTAGATGAAAAGGTATTTCACACTATTTTACTGTGATTATGCAAACACAACATATAGATTTCACAAAATATGAGAAATTTTTAACTAAATCACACATAAAACCTGTATCTTATTGATTATACGGTATATTAGTCGTTGATTATCAAGTTTTTTTATCTTGACACAGTCAAAATAAATACATAATCTAGCCACCACAAACACAATATATAGTGTTTTCAGCTAACGGAGATACTAGGCCATAGGCCAAATAATAGATAAGCTTGAGTACAGCACCAGATGTATAGCACAGGGCGCCAACTACAAGCTGCAGTTGCAGGGTAAGGCAAATCTCAGGATTTCCGACCCAAACAGGGAATATGATGCTCGTTCCCATTACAACCAATATCAATAACTAGACGAACAGGATAATCGCACCTATGAAGAGCGCCCATCTAAAAGCCGTACCCACGCAGGCCCTGGACATACCACTGCAGGATGCATCGCAGGATATATGGAACACCAAGTATCGGCTTAAGACCAAAGATGGGGATCCAGTAGATGCAGATATTGATGCCACTTATTCTCGCGTGGCCAAGGCATTGGCAGAGATAGAAGAAACACCGGAACTGCAGGAGTTCTGGGAGGAGAAATTCCTCTGGGCACTGCGCAATGGTGCCATTCCGGCCGGACGCATCACCTCAAATGCCGGCGCCCAGGAGCACAAACCAGCCACCTCAACCATCAACTGTACTGTATCTGGCACTATCCAGGACTCCATGAATGAGATCCTGGGCAAGGTGCACGAGGCAGGACTGACCCTCAAGGCAGGTTGTGGTATCGGCTATGAGTTCTCTACCCTGCGTCCCAAGGGTGCCTATGTAAGCGGAGCTGGAGCCTACACTTCCGGCCCCCTGTCTTTCATGGATATCTACGACAAGATGTGCTTCACCGTCTCCTCCGCTGGCGGTAGACGCGGGGCCCAGATGGCTACCTTCGATATCGGACACCCGGATGTAATGGACTTCATCCGCGCCAAGCGTGAGGCTGGACGCCTGCGTCAGTTCAATCTGTCCCTGCTGATCACCGAGGAGTTTGTGGAGGCAGTTAAGAGTGACAGCAAGTGGGACCTGGCCTTCCCATTAACCAGTCAAGAGGTGGAATCTGACAGCATCAATCTGGATGATAGAGAACTGATCATCTGGCGTGACTGGCCGCATGGAAAGGGGTATGTAACCAACGATGCCGGTAAGGTAGCTTGCAAGATCTACAAGACCATCCGGGCCCGTCGCCTGTGGGACGTAATCATGTCCTCCACCTACGACTATGCCGAGCCTGGGTTTATCCTGATCGACAAGGTCAACGAGATGAACAACAACTGGTTCTGTGAGGATGTGCGGGCTACCAATCCATGCGGAGAACAGCCCCTGCCCCCTTATGGTGCCTGTCTGCTGGGCTCAATCAACCTGACCAAGTTTGTACGTAACCCATTTACCAAGGATGCCAGCTTTGACTGGGACTCTTTCCGCGAGGTGGTAAGGACTTTTACCCGCATGCTGGATAACGTGGTGGATATCAATGGCTTGCCTCTGGAACAGCAGCAACAGGAGATCATACGTAAACGCCGCCATGGCATGGGCTACCTGGGACTGGGTTCATCCATCACCATGCTGCGTATGAAATATGGTGAACCTGACTCCTTGGCATTTACCGAGCGTGTCACCAGAGAACTTGCAGTGGAAGGCTGGCGCACTGGACTGGAACTGGCTGAAGAGAAAGGTCCAGCACCTATTATGGATGAGGAATTTACCGTATCTTCTGAAATGCTGGCCAAACGTCCGGAGATGGCCGTTGATGGCTGGAGTGTGGGTGACAAGATTCAAGGTCGGATTCTGCATGCCAAGTACAGCCGTTACATGCAGCGCCTGGCCCAGGAGGATTCCAGCCTGGTGGAAAAGATTGCTGAGAATGGCTGTCGTTTTACCCATCACAGTTCCATCGCACCAACCGGAACCATATCCCTGTCCCTGGCAAACAACTCCAGTAACGGAATTGAACCAAGCTTTGCCCACCACTATTCACGTAACGTGATCCGTGAAGGCAAAAAGACCAAAGAGAAGGTAGATGTATTCAGTTTTGAGCTGCTGGCCTACCGCAAGTTGGTAAATCCAGATGCCATGCCCTACTCCGAGGAGGAAAGCGAGCAGCTACCGGATTATTTCATATCTGCTGATGACATCACTCCCAAACAGCATGTGGATATCCAGGCAGCAGCTCAGATCTGGATCGACTCATCTATCTCCAAGACGGCCAATGTACCTACCGATTTCCCCTATGAGGAGTTCAAGGACATCTATATGTACGCCTATGACAAGGGACTCAAGGGCTGTACCACATTCCGCTTTAATCCTGAGGCATTCCAGGGAGTACTGGTCAAAGAAGAGGATCTGGAGAACACCACATACCGCTTTAAGCTGGATGATGGCAGTACCATCGAGGTGAAGGGTAATGAAGAGATTGAGTACGACGGTGAAACCCATACCGCAGCCAACCTGTATGACGCCTTAAAAGAGGGCTACTACGGCAAGTTCTGAATTCACCCAACATATTCATAGCGGGGACCATATTCAGGTCTCCTGGAGACAAGGCAAATAACAATGGCTATCAAAATCGAAAAACAGATCGTTGAATACTCTGTAGCAAAGGAAGAGGATGAACTGGTACCCGAGGCAGCAGTCGCACAAGCTGAGGCGGAGCAGGAAAATAACATCATCCATATGCATGAGAAGGTGGAACGGCCTGAAATGCTGTTCGGCTCCACCTATAAGATCAAGACTCCACTGTCGGAACATGCGCTGTATGTCACCATCAACGACATCATCCTCAACCAGGGCACGGAACATGAGGTACGGCGTCCATTTGAGGTCTTCATCAACTCCAAGAACATGGACCACTTCCAATGGATTGTGGCACTTACTAAGATTATTTCTGCCGTATTCCGCAAAGGTGGAGATGTCACCTTTCTGGTGGAAGAGCTACGTTCCGTTTTTGATCCCAGCGGTGGTTATTTCAAGAAAGGCGGCAAATACATGCCTTCACTGGTAGCAGAGATTGGTGATGTCATTCACTGTCATCTGGTGATGATCGGACTGCTGCAGGAAGATGGTCCGGATGAGCATCAACAAAAACTGATTGATGAGAAACGTGCTCAGTATGAAGAGTCCATCAAAATGAAAGATGCCGAACATAACAGCGAATTCCCCGAGGGCTCCCAGCTGTGTATAAAATGCAATACCAAGGCCATGATTCAGATGGATGGCTGCCTAACCTGCCTCAACTGTGGCGAGTCAAAATGTAGCTAATTGACTCAATGATAGAGTAAAACGCTTAGCAAGAAAAAAGCCTGGAGTGAGCAAACTCCAGGCTTTCATTTTTTGCCCAGCAAGGGACTATTTCACACGGAAAAAATCACCACTCGAACATTTACCGCTGCTGGTGCATCCACTCAAGTGCCAGGAATTGCTACCTGCCATAATTATTTTTGAGTCGTATACCTTTCCATTTTTGGGGTTTACCACCTGACCTACAAAGGATACATCCTTCTTCACTGGCGTTGATTTAATCATCTTCATTCCAACATTATTGGGACCGGCAGTTACCGTGGCGCATACGCCTGTTGCTTCACATCTTACCACTTCAACGGTATAGCCTTCCCAGGTCCAGGTTCCAACCATATCATCCATATCTGAAGCTGAAACTGAAGCAACCATGCCCATGATTAAAAGGCCGAGAACTACAATAAACGCTGTTTTCATGAAGATCTCCTAAGCTGTTTTAGTCTGTAAATATAATGTCAGGACGCTGCAATAGCCCTGTAAATCCTCTATAAATGATTAGCTTGTTGAATAAACCTTATCAGCTTTCGAACCAGAAGGAGTAGTTCTTTTTGTATAGTAATCAAGATGATACCGATTAAGTGGTATCTATAATTACTCCATTAGTAATAGTGCGGTTTATTTCAGTTACTATGGCCCAACCTCAGTTGCATATCTCCACATACTCCAATAGACCAAAGAATTTGGTAATATAGAGGTATTGAGCCAACAGCCGCACCGTATCCCATATCTGATATAAGCTGTATTTCAGCTATAGTTGCAACTGATGTTTTGAAATTATCTATCATTCAGTTCAACAACCCGCTACACAGAGATGGATTAAATCTGCACCTGGCTGGAAACTATTTGAGCATTGGCATAGGGAGATTACTTTTGAGAATTTTACTGAGTATATTGCTTGCTTTTGGTTTAGTAGGGATGGTCGATGCCAAAAAAACCACCTCAAAAAGAAACGCCCCAGCTAAACAGCTTTTTGGAAAGATGAAGATACCGGCACAGATGAAGCCGCAGGCAATTGGCGGTTATGCCAAGGGCTGTCTGGCCGGTGCAGAGAAGCTACCAGAAAATGGCCCAGGCTGGCAGGCCATGCGTTTGAGTAGAAATCGTAACTGGGGACATCCGGAACTCATTGACTTCATCGAAAGATTTACTGAAGAGGTGAAGAAAGATGGCTGGCGTGGCCTGTTGGTGGGAGACCTGGCCCAACCCAGAGGTGGCCCGATGCTCACTGGACATGCCAGTCATCAATTGGGTCTGGATGCAGACATCTGGTTTAAACAGATGCCGAAAAAGAAGCTCAGTAAAAATGCCCGGGAGAAGATCAGCGCTGTCTCTATGATCAAGAGCAGGAGCGAGATAAATCCCAAAGTCTGGAAGGAAGGCCACGCAAAAAATCTACGCCGCGCTGCTTCAGATAAAGCAGTGGCACGCATCTTTGTTCATCCTGCCATTAAAAAGGCCATGTGCGACTGGTCAAAGGGTCAGAAAGACAGGACAGCATGGTTACGCAAACTTCGTCCATGGTATGGCCACCACTATCATTTTCATGTACGTCTGGCGTGCCCGAAAGGAGATCGTATTTGCAAGAACCAACCACCTCCTCCACCTGGACCTGGTTGTGGAAAAAAGCTGGCATGGTGGCTTTCAGGCAAGCCCTATAAAAAAATAAAGAAACCTAAGCCCGGCGTGAAGCCTAAGAAACCCAAGACAAAGATCAAGAAAAGAAGAGAGATGCGGCTGGCAGATTTACCCAGATCCTGTACCGAAGTTCTTAACAGTACCGGTGCTAAGCAGGCGAAGGCAGTTGTGAAAAAACAAAAAGAACCAGATATATAACAACTGTTACCACTTATTCAGCAGATAAAAAAAGACCGCCAACTGGCGGTCTTTCTATTTCTAGTATAAGAGTGGACTCAAAAGCTCCAGCCATATGATATGCCGACAGCATCCTGAGACATGGTAATCTTATCTGCATCATCTGCACTGGCTGAACCATTGCCTGACACGCTATTTTCAAATGCATGCATATAGAACGCGGATACTTCTGAGCCATTATCCATAGTCCAGGTAGCGCCCAGTGTCAGGTGATCCTCAACAACAGCCGGTGCCACCAGGTTAAAATCCGTGTCGTTGCTGCCTACAGGTTGTTCAGCATGGCTTATTCCAGCTCGAAGCGTTAAGGATTTATTTAGCTTATGTTCTACACCTAGCTTAAAAATGGTCATATCATCCCAACCAAAGCCCTTGCCGTCATCATCACCAAGGAAGGTGTTACCCAACTGGGCATTATTTGAATTAGATATGGATTTCACACTGCTATAGTCAATATGCTGAACATCAAAAGCAATGGTGGTCTTCGGTGTGGCCTCCCAAGCCAAACCGATACTGTAGTGTGCAGGAATATCGAAATCACCACCCTCAGCAAACAATTCCTTGTATTTGTTAAACTTTTTCATGTGGGTTCTTGACTGATAGGTTGCACCCAGGGTGACAGTATCCGATACCTTACCGGTCCAGCCTAACTTAACCCCAAACCCATAAGAGTCATCATAACCAAGATCTGTCAGATTTGATGTGGTACCTGAGCGGGTAAAAAAGCGAAAATCACTCAGGCCAGTAGCCTTGAAACGCTGATATACCACATTCAAAGATGCGCCAATTGAGTGATTGTCATTAACTTTGAATGAGACCGTTGGAGCTATGAATAACTGGGCCAGATCTATTCCAGTCCGTTCACCAGCACTGGCTGGATTACCCAGCTTCGAGTAGATACCCTCGTCATACTTGGTATTCATGCCGCCATTGGCATAAACAGTGATACCAAAGGCAACACTATCATTGATCATGTGGTTGTAACCAAACTCAGGAATCAGAAAGACTCTTCTACCGTTTTTCTTCCCGCCATCGTAATTGTCATTGAAAAATCCGTATGAAACATCAGCATCACGATCAGGAAAAAACAGATCTGCTCCGAAAACGAAGTTGTTACCAACATTCGCCATCCCGGCAGGGTTAGTTGCAGCAGCCATAGCGTCCATAGACATGGCAACACCAGCTCCAGCCATGGACTTGCTCTTTACGCCATATCCATGTGAAAAATAACCATTGGTAGCTAGGGATAATCCAGGTAATGCCACCAAGATGGCTGCCGCCAAGGCCTGAGAATGATTTCTACGCATGTTGCCCTCCAGGCTAATCAAAATGCTTTGTTATCGTTATGTCCTGTTGTTCTTATACATTCCTAACATTTCCTGGTAGTGCATCTCGCCTAAGCTACCTGATTTGAAAGGAATTTAGGTGATCGTGATGGAATGTATTATTAATGTCAACAATATAAAATTAATAACCCTAGATGCCTGAAGAACTATGTTATTTAGCATAGCCACTATGCCAAAACCCACACTCAATCGTACCTTATGTTATTTATTATAAATCATATATATGTAATTGTAAATATTGATATTTAATGACGTATTTTTATATGCTAAATATGTTGGTAGTAAATGCCAATATTAAATACCAGATTAGACATTGACCTTATTGAAACTCTTTTCTGGATTAGAATCACTGTTGTTTTCAGGACACAAAAACATGAATGATGTGTTGGCGCGCTTATAGTTAAGGCTTATGTTCTCGAGCCAGGTAGGCCTTGGATTGCATCTCCTGCAGCCTGCTTACTGCACGTTGAAAGTCGAAGGTTAGTCTCTTCCCCTGGTATAAGGATTCCGGCACAGTGGCGGCACTCAGAATCAGCTTGACCCCTCGATCATAGAATTCATCTATCAGATACAGGAAGCGTCTGGTGGCATCATCCAGAGAGGGGCCGAGTATAGGTACATCTGATATAATTACTGTGTGATAGCAGCGGGCCAGTTCCAGATAATCTGCCTGACTCCTGGGTGGACCACACAGGGCCATGAAGTCGAACCAGATAACATCGTCTGCTACATTCCTGATTGGAATATCGCGCCCAAAAACATGCACACTGCCACCAGCATGGCCCTCCTCCGGAGCCAGCTGTTTGAACTCCTCTTCCAGAAGCTCCTCCACTTCAGGACCGATGGGAGTGTGATAAACGGTAGCCTGCTCCAGATAGCGCAATCTATAGTCGGTATCACTATTCAGCTTTATCACCTTGGTATGAGCCTTGAGCATCTCAATAGCGGGCAGAAAATTATCCCGCTGCAGTCCATTCTCATACAGGTTGTCAGGTCTGGTATTAGAAGTGGTTACCAAAGTAACGCCACGGGCAAACAGTGCCTTGAGCAGCTGAGCCAGGATCATGGCATCTGTGATATCGATTACTATAAACTCATCCAGACATAGGATGCGGGTGCGTTTTGAGAGCTTTTCCGCTATAACCTCCAGCGGATCTCTTGTGCCTTTCAGTATATCCAGGGAGGCGTGGATCTCACTCATAAAATGGTGAAAATGCCGGCGCATCTTTGCCTTGATAGATAGCTGGTTATAAAACAGATCTACCAACCAGGTCTTACCCCGCCCTACTCCACCCCAAATATACAGGCCGGTCTCTGGTGATGAAGCCCGGTTATTATTCCGAAGAATCCGACCAAATAGACCTGATGATTTAGGACTACCAGAGTTCTCTAGTCGTTCGTAGAGATCCTGAAGCGCATCCACAACTTGGGCCTGATATTCATCAGGCAGCACCTCTCCACTCTCTATCTTGGATTCGTAGTATTGTTTTGGATTCATTACTGGAATGATAGTGGAATTAGTTGCAACAGGTTATTGGTATATGGTGTATTTTCAAGCCCTGGTAAACACCCAGTTGGTACTATCTGACAGCGAGCCGTTAAAGCCATATCCATCTTCATGGAAATCTTTAATCAGCTTGGGCTCTGAGATCCGGTTTTTGATTATATATCTGGCCATCATACCACGTGCCTTCTTGGCGAATACGCCTATCATTTTATAGTTATTGCCCTTCTGTTCCTTGAACTGGGGTGTAATGATCCTGCCATTTATCTGCTTCGGTTTGATAGATTTAAAGTACTCATTTGAGGCTAGATTTAGCAGTAGATCGTCATTTTGTTTCTGCAGTGCACGATTAATCTGGTTGGTTATGGTTTCACCCCAGAATTGGTACAGGTTACTGCCAGAATCGGTTGCCAGTTTGGTACCCATTTCCAGGCGATAAGGTTGCATCAGATCCAGAGGGCGCAACACGCCATACAGTCCAGACAGGATCCGCAAATGTTTCTGGGCAAAACTGAAGTCATCATTATTAAAACTATCTGCATCCAGACCAGTGTATACATCCCCCTTCATGGCCAGCACTGCCTGTTTGGAATTTTCTGCTGTGCAGAGCGGTTCCCAGTCTCTGAAACGCTCAAAATTGAGCTGGGATAGCTTGTCGCTCAAACTCATCAACTCTGCCAACTCCTGGACAGAGTATCTACGCAGTTGAGATACCAGGATTTCTGAATAATCCATCAATTCAGGTTTGGTGGAACGTTTGGTAGCAGGTCTGGATGAATAGTCCAGGGTCTTTGCAGGAGATATGACCATCAACATGGAGTTATACTCTGATAATTGCACATGCTGTGATGATCCCATACCGGATCTCAATTTCAACCATAAATATGCATGGTTAACACATGGCAGCACTCATAACTCATACCCATACAGGAATAGTAACGTGCGTATAAAAGTAGTCTCCTTCAACACCAACGGTATCCGGACCCGTCAGCACCAACTTGCAGCCCTCAAAGAGAAATATGACCCGGATATAATTGGCATACAGGAGAGCAAGGTTCAGGATGTGGATTTCCCCCTGGAAATGATCTCAGAACTTGGCTATAGCCCACACTATTTCGGCCAGAAAACCCACTATGGGGTAGCGCTGTTATCAAAACACGAGCCGGTGTCTGTTCAGAAAGGTTACCCAACTGATACAGAAGACGCCCAGCGTCGTCTGATAAGCGCCAGCTTTGACTTGGGCACTGAAAACAAACTCCATGTTATTAACGGCTATTTTCCCCAGGGTGAAGGACGTGACCATCCAACCAAGTTCCCAGCCAAACAGAAATTCTACTCTGATCTAATGGGATATCTGGAAGATAACTTTACGCCACAGGATCAGCTATTGGTGATTGGCGACATGAATATAGCCCCGGTTGATCAGGATATCGGTATCGGTGCAGACAACGCCAAACGCTGGCTGCGCACTGGTAAGTGCAGTTTTCTTCCGGAAGAGCGTGAGTGGATGGACAGGCTAAAGGATTGGGGACTGGAGGACACCTTTCGTATGCACTATCCGGAGGTGGATGACAGGTTCAGCTGGTTTGACTATCGCAGCCGGGGTTTTGATCGTGAGCCCAGAAGGGGACTGCGTATAGATCTGATCCTGGCCACAGCTGGCTTGAGTGCCAACTGTGTAGACGCTGGAATCGCCTATGACATCCGCGCCATGGAAAGGCCATCTGACCACTGCCCGATCTGGGCCGAGTTCGAGTTTTAACTCCAGCTGAAAAATACAGGGCTAATTGGGTAACTAGCGTCCTAATCCAGTTCAATACTGAACTCAGGCGGATTGTGGATATAGTGCTTTACCTTGCACTTCTCCACCGCGCGGATAATGCTGGCCTGGTACTTTTCTGGGAAATCCTTGGGTAAAGTCAGACGAAATGCCGCCTTGGCAGCAAATGGTGGCTTATCCTCGTTCTCCCAATCCAGGTGCAAGGCCAAACCTTCAGTATTAAGTTCCCTGGAGTGGCAAAAGCCAAGAGCAAATATCCCGGCACAGCTGGCCAGGGAAGCCAAAAACATGGCAAATGGTTCCGGTGCCGTACCTTCACCTCCATGTTTGGCAGACTGGTCGGTATTGATCTTAAAATTACCGATATCTACATCAACCTTCTTTCCACCTGGAAAGCTGACTACAAGAGACTCCTGCATACTACCCCCTCCGTTTTGTACGGTATCTTGATCACTATTAACCCGGTGACCATGTATGTCTTGTTCAGCCATTGTATGTTGGGCGGCAGCAAGGCGTCGAAACGCCGCTGTAGCACTCCTACAGCCAGTTTTGACAACACAGTCTGTCGTGCAACACACAATGGCCTGTCTCTATAAAAATCAATCTGTTAGGGGCTTCAGGCCGCTCCCATCTCTGCGTTACAGCTTTTGCCAAGGGGGCAACCATTGACTGCAAGCTGTGCCTTGATACGAGAGCGGCCTGAAGCCCTGAACACGATATACATGGTCACCGGGTTAATAAGGTGTTCAGCTTACCTCAATTAGTGGATACTAGTCAGCACAATCTATATGCTCAATACCAGTGGCTTCAGCAATCTCAGCGGCCTTGGCAAACCACTTTGCCGCAAGATCAGCATTGATCTTCACGCCGCCCTTGCCGGTCGAGTATATTTTTCCCAGGGTATTGGCCGCAGCATAGTGCATCTGTTCTGCTGCACGCTCCAGCCATTTAACTGCTTTCCTGGGATTTTCATCCACACCTTCGCCGAAGCTATAGGCACGGCCAAGCAGATACTGCGCTTCAGGGTTTCCTTTGCGTGCCAGCGGCCCCAGCATGGTTACCCCGGCATGGTAATCACCCTTAGCCATGACATCCAAGGCCTCGGTAATTCCGCCTGCAGCCTGGCTGCTGAATGATACACTCAACAGTAGTAAGACCAGAACCAGCCTCTTCATCCTATTTTCAGTACTAACGCCCTTATCAGGCATGAATAGCTCTCCCATCCAAATCCAATGCCGCCTCTTTTACCGCCTCACCCAGGGCCGGGTGAGCGTGACAGGTACGGGCAATATCCTCAGTTGATCCACCAAATTCCATTACAGTAACGGCCTCGGCAATCAGATCACCGGCCGCAGGTCCAACAATATGTACGCCCAATACCCGATCAGACTCGGCATCAGCCAGTATTTTAACGAACCCTTCACTGTCTCCATTGGCGCGGGCCCGTGAATTTGCGCTAAAAGGGAACTTCCCTACCTTGTATGATAGTCCATCTCGTTTCAGACCATCCTCGGTACGTCCCACGCTTGCCACTTCTGGCCAGGTATATACCACACCCGGGATAGTTTTATAATTCACATGTCCGGGTTTCCCCGCCAGGTTTTCTGCCAGGGCCACACCCTCCTCTTCCGCCTTGTGGGCCAGCATGGCGCCACCGATCACGTCTCCGATGGCATAAACCCCATCCACACTGGTCTTGAAATGTTCATCCACCTGGATAAAGCCCTTTTCATCCGTGGCAATACCCACATCCTCCAGCCCAAGACCGTGAGTGTAGGGAATCCTTCCTATGGCAACTAGTACCACATCTGCCTGCAGGGTCTCTGACTCACCTTTCTTCAGTGACTCAACACTAAGGGAAACACCTTCTGCACTTTTCTCAGCCGCTGTTACCTTGGTGGAGAGTTTTAGTTTCATCTTCTGTTTTTTCATGGTGCGCTGCATCTGTTTACACACATCGCGATCCATACCTGGCAGCAGGGTATCCATGAACTCAACCACGGTAACCTCGGCACCCAGGCGGCGCCATACTGAACCAAGTTCCAAACCAATCACACCACCACCAACAACTATCATGCTGGATGGAATCTTGTTTAGACATAGAGCTCCGGTACTGGATAAAATCTGTTCCTCATCAATCTCCACTCCTGGAAGCGGCGCCACATCTGAACCAGTGGCGATAACTATATTAGTGGCACTTATCTCCTGTTCCGTCCCATCCAGCAGGCTGACATTTATTTTGCCATTTCCAACCAGCTTAGCTGCACCCTGGATATAGCTAACCTTATTCTTCTTAAACAGAAACTCTATCCCCTTGGTGAGATCTCCCACCACTTTTTCTTTGCGCTTGAGCATTGCCTCCAGGTCCACTTCCAAACCCTGGGTCTGGATTCCATGATCAGCAAACTCCTTTCCGGCAGTTTCAAAATGATGGGATGACTGCAACATCGCCTTGGATGGGATACAACCCACATTCAGGCAGGTGCCACCCAGGGTTCCGCGCTTCTCCACGCATGCCACATTCATTCCCAACTGAGCTGCACGTATGGCTGCCACATAACCCCCTGGTCCACCGCCGATCACTACCAGATCAAAGCTGTTCTCACTCATTTACATCTACCTTTGTCAATTGAACCCATGATAATTCATAGACCCTCGCAGCATTTGATGGTGCCACTGCATGTAAGTTCTAAAATTGCTGAAAAATAAGGGAAAGTCAAAAACGCTGTTTTGACCTTCCCCACTGTTTTGAAATTCCAACTGGGTGATTTTACATATCCAACATGATACGTCGTGGATCTTCGACACACTCTTTAATTCTAACCAGAAATCCCACCGCCTCTCTGCCATCCACAATCCTGTGGTCATAGGTGAGGGCCAGATACATCATGGGTCGGGCCTGAATACTGCCATCCGGCATAACCATGGGACGCTGTACAATGTTGTGCATACCCAGTATGCCAGATTGCGGGGCGTTAAGGATTGGTGTCGACATCATGGAACCGTAGACACCACCGTTCGTGATGGTAAAGGTCCCACCCTGAAGTTCATCCAATGCCAACTGACCCTCACGGGCTCGAGCCCCATAATCCCTGATCTGCTTCTCAATGTCGGCAAAACTCATGCTGCCAACATCACGTACCACTGGCACCACCAGGCCCTGCTCAGTTCCCACAGCAATACCGATATCATAATAGTTCTTGTAGATAATCTCATCACCCCTGATCTCAGCATTGATAGCAGGGTACTCTTGCAACGCCACCACACAGGCCTTGGCAAAGATGGACATAAACCCAACCTTCACCCCATGCTTTTTCTGGAAGGCTTCATTGTGGTTACTACGCATCTCCATACTGGCAGTCATATCCACCTCATTGAAGGTGGTAAGCATGGCAGCCGTATTCTGAGCATCCTTGAGGCGTTCGGCTACCCGCTTGCGCAGCCTGGTCATACGTACCACCTCTTCCCGAGGCCCAGCTACGGCTGGTGGAATCTGTGCAGCTGGTGCTGGAGCTGGAGACAGAGTTTCCACAGAAGTGGTTTCAGGTGCAGCAACTGGTTCTGCCTGGCGTGACTCTCTTTGCGCCTTGTTAGCATTGAAATTTGCCAAAATATCGCCTTTTGTCAGACGTCCACCTTTGCCGGTTGCTTCTATAGTCGTTGGGTCCAGATCATGTTCTTCTACCAGGCGACGCACTGAAGGTGCCATGGAGTCATTGGATGCTTGTTCGGCTGTTGCCGGTTTTTGCACATCTTCCTTGACCTCTGGTTTTACCTCCTCAGTCTTGGCAGCTGTATCAGCGGCAGCACCTTCAGCGATAGTACCCAGAATAGCGCCTATCTCTACATCAACCTCCTCTTCAGCAAGGATCTGCTCAAGCACACCAGCTGCTGGTGCATTTACTTCAACCGTAACCTTATCTGTTTCCAGCTCTACCAGCGGTTCGTCCAGGGCCACACTCTCCCCCACACCCTTTAGCCATTTGAGCACTGTGGCTTCGGTTATGGATTCCCCTACGGTTGGTACAATTATCTCAGTGGTCATGATGTCCTCAATGCTTATGGTAATCAGGCATCTCTGAACCTGTCAGAGACACCTTTATTGGTAGTGCTAGTCTGAACACTTCTTAAAATAGTCCTGTGCCAGTTCGCTCAAATTCTCTTCCCGTTTGAACGGCTGTGTTATATCTGCAATCTCCCAGGTCAGGGCCTGTTCCAGTAGCAGCTTCTGTTCATTGATATGTGCAGCCATATAACCGGTTGCAGGTGATGCCGATGCGTTGCGACCCACATATACCGGACGTTTATTCACACAGTTGATCATATCCAGAATGTATTGCAGCCTGGGTAACACAAACATCCATGCCCCCATATTGGCCGACTCCTCCTGGCACCAGATCAGATCGGCATTTTTATATTGGCCGATCTGCTGTATCAGCAGATCTCGTGGCCAGGGATATATCTGTTCCACCCGGATAACAGCCACATCATCTATACCACGCTCCTCTCTCTCCTGAATCAGGTCGTAGTAGACCTTTCCAGTACAGAGGATTACCCGTTTTATCTGCTCTTTAGGTTTCAGTTCCGCACTCTCGCCTATCACGCGCTGGAAATGAGTACCTGGACCCATGTCATCCAGGGTGCTGACACACAGCTTATGACGTAGCAGTGACTTGGGTGCCATTACCACCAGTGGTTTTCTGAAGTTACTGTGTACCTGGCGCCTCAGGGCATGGAAGTAATTGGCCGGAGTGGTTATGTTCACCACCTGCATGTTGTCCTGGGCACAGGATTGCAGATAGCGCTCCAGTCTGGCAGAAGAGTGTTCCGGCCCCTGCCCCTCATAGCCATGTGGTAGCAACATTACCAGCCCGGACATGCGCAGCCACTTGGACTCACCGGAACTGATGAACTGGTCAATAATCATCTGCGCACCGTTGGCAAAATCACCAAACTGGGCCTCCCATAACACCAGGGTATCCGGATCAGACAGGGTGTATCCATACTCGAAACCCAACACTGCAGCCTCTGACAGGGGGCTATCTATTACCTCGAACCTTGCCTGCTCCTTACGAATATTGTTGAGTGGGACATATCTTGTCTGGTCTTCCTGATGCACCAGCACCGAGTGACGCTGGGAGAAGGTACCACGACCTGAATCCTGTCCTGAGAGACGTACTGGAGTAGCTTCAGTAAGCAGGGATCCGAAAGCCAACGCCTCGGCTGTTGCCCAATCGATACCGGCACCGGACTCAATCAGTTTACGTTTGTTTTTAAGTTGACGCAGCAGTTTCCTGTGCACGGCAAAATCATCTGGTGCTGCAGTAATCGCATGACCGATCTCCTGCAGTGTATCCATTTCCACTGCAGTGTCGTAATACTTGAACTCTTCCTCCTCCTGCAGACTGGAGAGTCCCTTCCACTTCCCATCAAGCCAGTCGGCCTTATCTGGCTTGTACTCCCCGGCCTGGTTAAATGCCCGCTCCAGATGCTCCCGGAAGTCACTCACAACTCTATTTGCTGACTCTGAGGTGTGTAACCCCTCATTGATTAGACGTTCCGCATAGATCTCCCGGGTGGATTTATGTTCCGCAATTGCCCGATACATGATGGGTTGAGTAAAGGATGGCTCATCACTCTCATTGTGGCCGTAGCGCCGATAGCAGAACATGTCTATCACCACATCATGTTTGAATTCCTGACGGAATTCTGTAGCGATTCTGGCCACATGTACTACCGCCTCCGGATCGTCACCGTTCACATGGAAGATGGGCGCCTGGATCATCTTGGCTACATCCGATGGATATGGAGAGGAGCGGGAAAAGCCAGGACTGGTGGTAAAGCCAATCTGGTTATTCACTATAAAGTGTATGGTGCCACCGGTGCGGTAACCTGCGAGCTGTGACAGGTCCAGACTCTCTGGCACCAGACCCTGGCCGGCAAAAGCGGCATCTCCATGCATCAACAGACCCATCACGTGGTGTTTCCTGGTATCTCCGGTGTGGGTCTGTTTGGCCCGCACTTTACCCAGTACTACCGGATTGACTGCCTCCAGATGGGATGGATTGGCGGTCAGGGACAGGTGAATATGGTTACCGTCAAACTCACGATCGGCAGATGTACCCAGGTGGTATTTGACATCACCTGAGCCCTGGATCTCATCCGGGTGCGAGGGTGTACCAAGAAACTCCGAGAACATGGCACGGTATGGCTTATGCATCACATTGGCCAGCACATTCAGGCGGCCGCGATGGGGCATACCAATGACCACTTCTTCCACACCCAGTTGCCCACCACGTTTCAGGACCTGTTCCAGTGCTGGGATCAGGCTTTCACCTCCGTCCAGCCCAAAACGCTTGGTACCGGTGTGTTTGATATGCAGAAACTGCTCGAAGCCTTCTGCTTCCACCAGTCTCTCATATATGGCCCGTTTACCCCTCTCGGTGAACTGGGTCTGGTTGCGGATGCTTTCGATACGGCGCTGGATCCATGACTTCTGATCCGGTTCCTGGATATGCATGAACTCCACACCGATAGTGCCGCAATAGGTATCACGCAGAATCTGTAGGATCTGGCGCAGGGTGGCAAACTCCAGGCCCAGTACATGATCAATAAAGATCTGTTGATCCATGTCCGCATCGGTAAAGCCATAGCTGCGGTAGTCCAGTTCTGGATGGGTTTCGTTACCCTCCAGACCAAGTGGATCGAAACGTGCTATCAGATGTCCCCGCACCCGGTAGGCACGAATCATCATCAGGGCCCGTATAGATTGCATGGTTGCTGTCCTGGCGGAAACAGCAATCTGGGTAGTATTCGCTGGAGCAGATTCAGCTTGTATCCTTGCCACGTCCGGAGAGACCTGTCCCACCACACTGGATTCAAGGGTATTCCAGCTTGCTCCCTGTAACTCCTGCATGATGGAGTTGGTATCATCTCCCAACTGGGTAAAAAACCTGGCCCAACTCGAATCAACCGAATGTGGATCTTTCAGATATCTGGAATAGACCTCTGCCACAAAGGTCAAATTGGTTCCACTTAGCACAGTCTCAACAGATGCCGTCATAATCTACTTCAAAACCCCTTTTTCTAAATACTTTATCGGGTGGATTTCACTACCCTTGGACAGGGCGCTATTCTAGCAGCAGTAATATTTATAAGCATAGCAAAATAGTTTATTAATTCACGATTGGGAACAGAAATTTTTGCTTGAGCATAGCTGTGTTCAAATATCATTATTGCTGCGGAAAATAGTGTCAGATTCCCTACTGTCTGAGGCCCTGTATGACTGCAATAATTCGCACACTCTCATTGATTGATAGATAATCCCGCAGATGAGTCAGGCCAAGCTAATTCTGTCCCAATCGCCTCCACCTTGGGTGCCATTGCGCTTCTTTGTAACTGCACCGCTATTTGCCCTTGCGGCTGCCATTCTGACCCTGTGGTCTGACCCAATTACGTTCGCCAGCAGGTGGTCCATGCCTCTTCTTGCCATCACCCATCTTCTGGTTATTGGTTTCATGGCTATGATAATGACTGGTGCCTTAATACAGGTGGTTTCAGTCCTGCTGGGTGGAACGATCAGAGACCTCAAGATTAAAAGCTCTGGCCTGCATATTTGCCTAACCCTGGGTACTATCTCCATGGCTGCTGGATTCATGTCTGGTGATCCATGGTTTATGCGTAGTGCCGTGCTACTACTAGGACTCGCCTTTATCCTGTTTGCATGGATTATGTTCAGTGGCATAAGCAGCAGTACTGCACGCAGTGATTCAGGTATCGGCATTGGACTGGCTCTGATAGCACTCATGATCACAGTCCTGCTGGGGCTCTGGCTGGCATCTGGCTATGCATGGGAGAGTATAGATCTGGCACGCTCATTTACCGACACCCACCTCACCTGGGGGCTGTTAGGCTGGGTAGGGATTCTGATGATCACAGTGGCCTATGTGGTGGTACCTATGTTCCAGCTAACACCACCCTACCCTGGAAAAATCACTCCCTGGCTTGCTCCAGTACTTCTGCTGGCATTGGTTATATGGAGTAGTCAGCTTGTTATCTCAGAACCCGCACTGTCCAGGTTTGGTGGCATTATGGCTGCAGCAACAATGCTGCTGTTCTCAGGAGTAACCCTGTGGTTACAACACAACAGGAAGAAGAAACAGCCGGATTCTGTAGTCTGGTTCTGGCGCGTTGGCATCATCAGCATAACTGCTGCCGTGTGCCTCTGGTTATTCCCCCAGGCAGGGACATACATTCTGCAAACATCTGAGTGGCAGCTCCTGCTAGGCACTACTGTCATCCTGGGATTTGCCATCAGTATAATAAATGGCATGCTATACAAGATCATCCCCTTCCTGATCTGGCTACATCTAAGTATCAGGGTGACCGAACTTAAACTGAGCCGTCGTTTGATACCCAATATCAAAACAATGATCCCAGACACCAGTATAAGGCCTCAATTCTGGCTGCATCTGCTTAGCCTGCTGCTGTTTCTTGCCTCAGTATCCTGGCCCGACCTGTTTCTGACCCCTGCGGCCCTGCTGTTTGCTATTTCAAATATCCTGTTACTGAGAAATATAATTCTGGCCTTACAGCTCTACTCCAGAACAGAGGCCGAGATTATCCTAGCGGGGAGTGATAATTGAGACTTGGAGCTACCATCTGGGGTATGGAGTCCGGTGCCAGACTGGTAAGTCTATCTGCCTCCATAATCCTGCACGCCGTAGTTCTTATCAGCATACCCTTACCCATAGGAGAGAATAGTAGTGGACCTGCACCTAGTGACAGCGCACTGCATATCACGGTAGAACGCAGCAGGCTTTCTGATACCCCACCCCAGGAGCAGCCAACGCAACAATCTGTAGAGCAACCACCAGAACCACAACAACTCGAGGAGATTGTGGCACCAACAGTCGAGGAGCCTCAGCAACAGATTACCCAAGCAGCAGAACCGGTAGAAAAGCGCGTGGAAGCTGAGCCAGAGGCTAAACCGGCGGTAATAACAACTGCCTCTATCGAGAAACTACCTATACCTACTGCAGATACAACTGCCAAACCTGAATCTAGCGTTGAAAAACCACAGCAGATAGAACCACATCAAAGTGATCCGGAACCTACAGTTAAGCCAGAAACAAAACCCGAACCCAAACCTGTGACTGCCACGGCATCACGCCCAACCCCGCCAGCTGAGGTAAAGAGTGCCAGGACAAAGATAAAAAAGCCGGTTCAGGTTGCATCCCGTGGTAAGAGTAAAAGGCTTTCCAGAGACTACCGATCCGCTCTCCTGCGTTTGATTGAAAGAAACAAGTACTACCCGCTGCGGGCCAGGCGCCGTGGTATGGAGGGCAAGGCCATGGTCAAATTTAGTGTGCAGCGCAATGGAGAAATAAGGAATATCGCCCTTTCCCGCAGTTCACGCAAACCACTGCTGGACCAGGCCGCACTGCAGACCATAAAGCGCATAGGTAAGGCCCCTCCATTGCCGAATGGCCTAAAACGCAACAGCTGGAAATTTGTGGTTCCAATCTCCTATAACATGCGCTGATATATCAACGGTACTCATGCAGGTTTTACTATCTTTGGGCTTGGTGAAATAATCCCAGTTTATCCCTTGAGAGAGCTGGCAGTATGTCGATACTGAAAACCTACAAGACAGATCACAAGGCAGCTATATCTACTGCATTATGCTAAGCCTGCTACCACAACGCCCATTGTTAAAGAACTGGTCAGCAGTCTGCATACTACTGTCCCTCCTTGGCGCTGTTTCTCAGGCCGTATTTGCCGGGCAGCCTCAGCGTATCGTCTCTATCAATCTGTGTACTGATCAACTGCTGCTGATGCTGGTGGGCCCAGAAAGAATCGCCTCCATCAGTTCCCTGGCACTCGATCCCCACAGCTCCTACATGGCAGCGTCTGCATCAGAACACCATACCAATCACGGTAAAACAGAGGAACTACTGCCGCTAAAACCAGACTTGGTACTGGCCAGCGGATTTGCTGCCAGGCCTGCGGTAGAGTTGATGCGTCGTCTCGGTCACAGGGTTGAGGTGCTGCCTCTGGCCAGCAATATGGCTGGCATCCGCAGTAACATCAGGCGCATGGCAGAATTGGTGGGCGCGGAAGAGAAAGGAGAACGGCTGATTCAGAACATGGACCAACGCATAGAGAGTGTGGCCCGCAACTTGCCCAAGCACCGTCCCAAGGGCATCTTCTATCAGCCCCGTGGTTACACCAGTGGATCAGACACCCTGCAGGATGAGGCTATGCATCTGGCAGGTTGGAGCAATGTAGCAGCAGAAGTCGGGGTATCAGGATACAGTTCCATTGGACTGGAGAAGCTGCTTATGGCACAGCCAGAGCAGATCTTCACCTCCAGCTATGCACCCGGAACCAGTTCCATGGCCCAGCGCCAGCTCCAGCATCCGGTGATCCGACAGCTTACCCGAGCACGCCCCATGGTTGAGATTGCATACCGACTCTGGATCTGTGATGGACCAATGATTGCAGATGCGGTGGAAGCCCTGGCAGCAGCACACAAATGAATAAAGCTCAGACAACAGGAACCAGTACTATTTCTCAGCGTAACATCATAAGCCTGTTTGCCATCTTGTTGGGGCTGCTGTTCTTTACATCACTCAGCATAGGCAGCAACCCCATACCTCTCTTAAGGGCAACTGCTGAGGCTGCAGGAGATTCACCTTCCATCATCTCCCTGATTCTCACCGAGATCAGACTGCCCCGTACCCTGATAGCGCTGCTAGCAGGTGCCACCCTGGGATTGTGCGGTGCAGTTATGCAGGGGCTGTTGCGCAATCCTCTGGCCAGCCCTGGCCTGATCGGCAGTTCCAGCGGTGCGGCATTCGGCGCCGTACTGGTACTCTATCTCGGGCTGGCAGACATGCTACAACTGGCACTACCGGTTGGTGGTATGCTGGGTTCCCTGGGCGCCATGCTGCTGGTCTATATCCTGGCCGGACGGGACGCCAGTATCGTCACCCTGATCCTGGCCGGTGTTGCCATCAACACCCTGGCCCTGGCCCTGGTATCACTGATCCTGAATCTGGCTCCAAGTCCCTATGCTGTTCAGGAGATAGCCCTGTGGATGCTGGGTTCGGTGGCAGACAAGGGGATGCACGATTTCTGGCTGTTGCTGTTCCCTACCCTGATTGGCTGGGGACTGCTGGCAGGTTCTGGCAAGGCGCTTGACGCCCTGACCCTGGGTGAGGATACAGCCCATACCCTCGGGTTCAATGTACCTGCCGTACGTTGGCGTCTGTTCCTGGCCACTGCCCTGGCGGTGGGTGCCGCCGTATCCATAACTGGAGCCATCGGCTTTGTAGGACTGGTCACTCCGCACCTGATTCGCCCCCTGGTGGGTCATCAACCCAGCCGGCTGCTCACAACCAGCGCCCTGGGTGGCGGCATCCTCCTGCTACTGGCAGACATGGTGGTACGCCTGTTGCCTCCTGGTCAGGAGATCAAGGTGGGTGTCATTACCTCCCTGGTGGGTGCCCCCTTCTTTCTGTATCTGATCCTCAAGACCAGGAGGGTGCAGATATGAGTCTGTTGCAGGCCAGAGGCATAACCCTGGATATAGCCGGAACCTCCATTCTTAATAATGTGAACCTGACACTGGGGAATGGTGAACTGCTTGGGCTTATAGGCCCTAACGGTGCTGGCAAGAGCAGCCTGCTGCGCATACTGGCCGGCCTGCCAGGCAATGCCTCAGGCTCCATCTTGCTGGACGGGGTGGAACTGAAGAAGATAAAGATGAAGGAGCGTGCTCGCCGTATCGCCTATCTGGCCCAGGACAACAGTGTACACTGGCCACTGCTGGTGGAGCGCCTGGTGGAACTGGGCCGACTGCCACATCTGGACAACTGGCAACAGCCATCTGCCAAGGATTTGGAGGTGATCGACCGGGTTATGCAGCAGACAGATGTGGAACAACTGCGCCAGCGGGTATTCGACACCCTGTCCGGTGGTGAGGCCATGCGTGTACTGTTGGCCCGGGCCCTGGCAGCAGAACCATCTATATTGCTGGCGGACGAGCCAGTTGCGGCCTTGGACCCAGCTCATCAGCTGGATGTGATGGCCCTGTTACAAGAGCACTGTGACAGCGGTGGTTCCGCTGTGGTGGTACTGCACGACCTGGCGCTGGCATCCCACTACTGCCACCGGCTGCAACTGCTGAGTGGCGGGCGTACCCTGGCTGCAGGCACACCTAACGAAGTCCTGACAGAAGAGATCCTCAAAAAGGTCTATGGCATCAGCTTACGACCAGGATTTGACAACCCCAAAGATGCAATCACCCTGCCCTGGGAACCAAGTACTGGATGACCTTTTCTGATTGGGGGCCTGACCCAATGGGTCAGGCCCCTCTTCTACCTGGATACAAGATGGTCAATAGAAATCATAGCCAGCAGTGAGCCAGAAATTTCGTTCCGGCGCTGGAAAGTAGGCATCAGCCAGAACAAAGCCAGCGGTAAAACCGGTTGAACCAGTATCACTGTACTCCCTGTCAAACAGATTATTTACCTTGGCACCAAACCGCCAGCCATTAATCCGATACTCTCCACTCAGATTAACCACAGTAAAGTCATCCAGTTTGGGAAAGGCGTTGGCAAAATCTCCACCCAGGACCTGATCACCTACATATTTCACCTCGGCATGCAGGTTCAGGTTGTGCAATGGATGGTAATCCAGCAACAGAGTGGCACTGTGCTCAGCCACCAGTGGCACCCGGTTGCCTGCAAATATACCTGTATCTGCCTTGGCATCTACATAGTGGTAATTGAAACCAACCTCAGTATCCTGACTCACCATGGCTGTGGCCTCCAGGATTAGGCCCTTGCGGGTGGTGGAGTCCAAATTTACGTTCTGGAAGGTGGCCGGGTTGTAGCTGATCTCATCTTTCAGCTTGAGGCGATAGGCAGTAGCCTTGAAACTGCCGTAGTCACCACTCCACTCACCACCAATCTCGTAGGATTTACCGGTCTGATTCTTCAGGCCGGTTGTGACACCAAATAGACTTGTGTGCTCATCCACTTTGGCGAAGCGGAAGTTCTCATCTATACGGGCAAACAGGCGCCAGTCTACATTGGGGCGATATACCATTCCCAGCGTACCCACTGTTATCTCATCATCCAGGTTTTCCCCACCGGAAAAGGCAAAGCTGTCTGTAATGTGGTTGCGTACCAGTGCCCGGCGTGCACCTGCGGTTACTGACCATGCTTCGTTGATGGGAAGAACTCCCTGCAGATAGTAGGCGTAGATGCGCTGATCCACCTCTTGCATTCCGATAGAGCTGTTAAGGTAGTAATCGGTCGTCTCTAGATCGGCACCAATGGTGAACTGGGCCTCACCTCCGTTCATTGGTACCACACCAATAAATCTGGGAGTTAAGGTGTAGACATCCCTGGTCTGATCCGCTGGTGGCTGTGCACCGGTGCGAAAACTGGTAGCAAATGTTCTATCTACATCCCGATATGCCAGCTCCATGTCGAAGGACCAGCTGTCATTCAGGAAATGGCTAAGACCAATCCTGCTCAGGGTGGTGTCTGTATCCTGGAAATCATTTGCATAGACCGCTGCAGACTGGCGACGGTCCGCGTCCAACTCATTGGCAAATAGGGCCGCAGGTGTCTCCATATCTTCATTTGTCCTGTGAACCTCTGCAAACACTCTGCCACTGGTGTATTCATAGTCCAAACGCCCCACCAGGTTTTCATAATCCAGTGAGTTGTTATCCCGATAGTTATCAGTAGTACGCCGTTCAGCAGCCAGTCGATAGGATACTCCGTTAGCAAAGCGGTCACTTATAGATGCAGTCAGAGTACGACTGTCATAACTACCAATCGCCAGATCCACATCGGCGTGAAACTCCTGCGGCCTGCGGGTAATGATATTAATTACGCCACCCACAGCCTGGTTACCAAACAGAGTGCCGGCACTGCCCTGGATTATTTCGATTCTTTCAATATTTTTCAAAGATAAGGTGGTGACATCCGGAGCACCTATATCTGCTCCGTTATTCAAACGCCTGCCGTCTATCATGATCAGGGTGTTGGAGACAGCAGTGGCACCGAAGCCACGCAGATCAAACACTGCACCACCGCTGCCATCACCAAAAAAATCACGCACCTGGATACCAGCACGCCCGCGGAGCAACTCTGCTACGTTGCGAGAACCGCTCTGTTCTATTTCTTCAGATGTAATGACTGAAATACTTGCAGGTGTAGGAACAGTTGGCTGCTCTGATCTGGTGGCACTGACCACCACCGTGCCCAACATGGTTGGCACTTCGGCTAACGCATGATCAGCAACCATAGCGAGTATGGATAGTAGAATAATAGATCTTTTCATTGTTTTTCCCCAACGGCGCTCACCCGTGCCGTTTTGCTAATTCATAGTCAGGTGTAGCTTGGGGAGGGGAATGGGAACAGGGTTGAAACCCTTATCTGCCGACGATGGCCAGAATGTTCACCTTGGTTGCCCTCCGCAACACCCATGGGTTAGTTACCAAAGGCAGGTCTCCGGGCTCACAGGGCGGATAACTCCAGTGTCTCAGCGCCTTCCCATGTGTTAACACAGTGGCCTCTTGCTGATCACATACCCTGCCTACCGTTGCGGGGGCAGCGTCGGAATTGATTAGAAAACAATCGCACCGACTTCCCATTTATCTGTTGTTGGCAGATACCTAAGGTGGCGGAACTGTAATGGGATATTCTGGTTCGGTCAAGAAGAAGATATTCTGAAATAGTAAGGAATACTGATAAAAAGTAATGGTAACTATATGTTTATCTGAGATATATCAACATGCTTACTAATTAAAGAATATATTTCGGGTGCCGATATAATTTCAGATTACAGGGATATATATTTTACTACCTTGTTGCATCAATAATTGAATCTCAATTCAGGAGCAACTTGTGACCGCGTCCAACATAAACCTTGCATCAGATAGACCGATTGGCTTCAGCCCGAAGGGCAAAGCCATCGTCGTGGATGATGAACGTTCGAGCCGGATGATTCTGAGTGCCCTTTTGAAGCAGATGGGTTATGAGGTGATCCAGGCCCAAAACGGTGCTCAAGGAGTAGATCTTTTCAGGTCAGAAAAACCAGATCTAGTTCTCATGGATATTATGATGCCGGTAATGGACGGCTATGAGGCGGTAAAGCTGATCAAGTCTGAACCTAGTGATACATTCACTCCAGTCATCTTTCTCACCGGCGTAACCGATAAGCAGGACCTGGCTAAATGCATAGAGGTGGGTGGAGATGATTTTCTTACCAAGCCATTCAGTCATACTCTGCTGACTGCAAAGATACAATCCATGGAGAGGATCTCACTCCTACATAAACAGGTAAATAAGCTTTATGCTAGAACCCAGCAGGATCAGGCCATGGCCGAAGAGGTGTTTGCCGGCGCTGTGGTAACTGGCAATGTGGCTCTGGACGCTATACACACCCTGCTAAAACCAGCAGAACTTTTCAGCGGTGACGTCCTGCTGACTGCCTACTCTCCTTCCGGTGACCTGAATGTACTAATGGGAGATTTTACCGGCCATGGTCTGGCAGCAGCGCTGGGTGCCATGCCAGCCTCTGAGGTATTCCGGGCCATGACTGGTAAAGGCTTCTCCACTCAGCAGATATTGGCTGGCATCAATTCCAAACTGCTTGGTCTTCTACCTACCAGTATGTTTTTGGCAATACAGTTTTTAACTGTTTCCAGAGAACTGGACTATGTATCGGTATGTAACTGTGGCATGCCTGATATTCTGTTTCTCGACGCCGATGATCACAGCATTAAACACCGCACCCCATCCCTTGGCATCCCATTAGGCATCAGTGGTGACGTGGATTTCAACGAGTGTGTAGAGGTAGTCAAGATAAACCAGGGTGACAGCATTCTGCTGGCTAGCGATGGTGTAACTGAGGCGTTTAATAACAACAGGGAACATTTCACCAGGGAGCGTTTGGAGAATGCGATATCTGAACAACATGCTGATGAGTCTACTATTGATAGTATTTCCAGAGCGCTGGACGAATTCTGTGGA
This sequence comes from Chromatiales bacterium, assembly GCA_028278145.1. Taxonomy (GTDB): domain Bacteria; phylum Pseudomonadota; class Gammaproteobacteria; order Chromatiales; family Chromatiaceae; genus JAAGZL01. The sequence continues at coordinate 31,671 of JANQEV010000117.1, forward strand.
GATGCCACACAGGCAGATGACATAAGTCTGGCTGAGATCCCCTGCACCCCAGATATTCTGCAGACAATTGAATGTGAAGTTTCTGATACCCAACAGCAGCCTGCACCCAGCACAGAAGACAGTAGTGAAAGTACGGTAGATTTCAGCATAACCCTGCATGGCGACCGCCTGTCAGATGCCGATCCAATACCACTGCTTATTAACCATATACATGAATTGGAAGGTTTAGGTGAGAATAGAAGACTACTATTTACTATTCTTACCGAACTCTATGTCAACGCCCTTGATCATGGAGTATTGAGGCTGGATTCAGCCATAAAAAATGAGAAAGATGGATTTACCCACTACTTTACTGAACGTGAAAGACGTCTGGAAAACCTGACTGATGGATATGTAAAAATCGCTATTTCATCCCGTACCACAGCAAATGGAGGCGAGATGATTATCAATATGAAAGATAGTGGAGATGGATTCGATTTTGCCGGGCTTAGATGTGATACATCTGACCATTCAAAACTGTGTGGAAGAGGCATACAACTGATCTCTGAGCTATGCAGTTCTATCACCTATATTGAACCAGGCAACCAGGTGGAAGTAATCTACTCATGGAGTAGTAACTAATGCGAATTATATCTTCATTCCCATACCCTTATTATAATTATCCTGTTTTGTATACCTGGATACGGACAGCAATAGAAACAAGACACCCACAAGATACACCTATGGCAAACTCTTTTCACTGGCAACAACTAGTAGATAATTATATAAAACGATGAATATTCTACTGGTTGATGACACCCGTACTGAACAACACATTATGACTGTGCGTCTGAGTGATATGGGTCATGAAGTAGTTTGTTGTTCCAATGGTCAAGAGGCGATAAAACTTTACACCAAGTATGATTTTGACTTGGTCCTTATGGATGTAATCATGCCGGTAATGGACGGCCATGAGGCAGCACGCCGCATCAGAAGTCTGGGCGATGACTGGGTACCAATCATTTTTCTAAGTGGCCGCACCAGCCCGGAGGATATTGCTGCTGGCATTGCAGCTGGCGGTGATGACTATCTGAATAAACCGGTAGATGAAAAAGTCCTGGCAGCTAAAATGACTGCAATGCAGCGTATTTCGGCAATGCGCCATCGACTTATTGTGGTCTCACAAGAACTGGAAAAAGCTAATGATGAATTGCAGAAGCTGGCAAATGCCGATGGCCTGACTGGTCTTGCAAACCGCAGGATCGTTGACGAATACCTGGAAAAAGAGACCACCAGGTCCATCCGCAGTGGGCTTCCAATTGCAGTTATCATGATAGACCTGGACAACTTCAAGGCCTATAACGACACCTATGGCCATGTAGCCGGAGACAGTTGCCTGAAAAAAATCTCCAAGGTCCTCAAAAATACAATCAGTAGACCTGAAGACCTACCGGGACGTTATGGCGGTGAAGAATTCTGTGCAATTCTGCCTAATACAGACCTGGATGGAGCCAAAATTGTGGCAGAACGCATCCGCACAAATGTGGAGGAGTTAAAAATTCCCCATAGCGGCAACCCTGACAATAACATTGTCACACTAAGTATTGGCGTATCCTCACATATACCGCGAAAACAGGCACCGTCGAACCAGATTCTAAGTGAAGCAGATAAGGCGCTTTACCAGGCAAAGATGGCGGGTAAAAACATAGTAATGTCATCTGGCAGGTAACCTACTAGTAACAAGATCCTGTTAGATAGTTTTTCTAAATCTCTGGTTTCCCATTTGTTCTAAGTTTGCTACAATAGAACCTGCATAGAACTGGAGAAATGCCATGGCTAATACAATCACCCGGCGACAGCAGGAGATCTACGACTTCCTGGTGGAGAATCTGGATGACTTTTCACACCCCCCTACTCTGGATGAACTGTGTATGGCATTGGGGCTCAGTTCCAAAGGATCACTGCATAAACAGATCCAGGCCCTGATTGAAGCCGGCCTGGTAGAACCGATGAATAATCTCCGGCGAGGAATAAGGCTAACCGAGCAGACAGATCAGGATGAGGATATGCTGCCTATGCTCGGTTACATCGCTGCAGGTCGTCCCATTGAAGCCATCGATCACCAGGAATCGATCCAGGTGCCGCAAGCTCTACGTACCAACAAACCCTGTTATGTACTTCAGATCAAGGGGGATTCCATGATAGATGAAGGTATCTTCGATGGTGACTTTATCGTGGTGGAGAAACGCTCGCAGGCCAGAAATGGCAGTATTGTAGTGGCGCTGATCGATAACTCGGAAGCCACACTCAAACGGATAGAACAGAAGCCTGGTAGGGTAACCCTGCACCCAGCTAATGCAGACTTTAAACCCATGCATTACAAGCCAGACCAAGTTGATATTCAGGGCGTGCTTGTGGGGCAGATGCGACGATATCATTAGGATATGCTGATTTTAACAGTCGCTTATTGTTCCCAATATTCTGGCATATATAAAAACAGTGCTAACTTGACCTATCCTGAGTAATCAAAAGTAATTTCTGTACCTGAGTGAATGTCATCACTGGCGTACAAGTCCAAGCCGTCAAATTCTGCATTGCCCGGTGAGGCATGATTCAGATAGCGCAATAAGTTTTCACCTCTGATACCAATATATCCTGAACTCTGCTTTTCTGATTCTATCCATAGCACGTGCTCACCATCCTCCTGGACCTCCGGGCCATGAAAGGTACCTATATACTCCCCATCGGAAATATACTGTTTACTAAAAAGCCCGGTGCCGTGTATATCGGAAGGTGCTGCAAACACCAATAACTGTAGTTCCTGGTCATTAATCCGTTTCTTTCCCGACATATTTTTTAACCTTTAAAATAACAAACCTGACATGGTTCTCTTTTTGTTCTACTTGTGCTACCATAGTACTTAGTTAGAACGTACAACAGGTATTGTTAACTCAGCAAATGGATGCTTGCAGCGAAATCAATCAGCATATAGAGCACGAAAGTTAACTATTTGAGGCATTAATATGAACAATACACACAGTTTTATCATGCGTGATCAGGTACACAACCTCATTCCTAGTATTATGGACCAACGTAAAGATCGTTCTGTCTTTAGGTTTCTTGGCCAAATATCTGTAGCAATTGTTTCATTGGCAACTTTTAATTTGATTGCATCTTAGGGTGAATCATTTTCATGCTGGCTTGTTAGCATATCCAGCATCGCACGTGCCTTATCAAATGTTTCCTGGTATTCAGATTCCATCTTTGAATCTGCAACAATACCACCTCCGGCTGAGAAGTTTATCTGTCCATTTTGGTGCACCATAGTACGTATAGCTATATTGGAATCCATATTTCCATCAAATCCAATATAGCCAATACTGCCACAGTATATGCCACGCGCGTTATGCTCAAGTTCCTCAATTATCTCCATAGCCCGGTATTTTGGTGCACCAGTTATTGAACCTCCTGGAAAGCAATCGGACAACAAATCAAATGCATCCCTGCCCGCCGCTAGAGTTCCGGTAACCCTGCTTACCAGATGATGCACCGTAGCAAAGCTCTCAACTTCGAATAGGTTTGGGACCTGAATACTTCCTGGCTTACAACTTTTTCCCAGGTCATTGCGCAGCAGATCAACAATCATCAGGTTTTCTGCACGATCCTTTTCGCTTCTCTCCAGTTCATCCCTTAACCTGTTATCTTCCTGCTGATTGACGGAACGTGGCCTAGTACCTTTGATCGGCTTGGTCTCCACCAGGCCTTTAACTGAACTGAGAAAGCGTTCTGGAGAACAACTGAGTATCTGTCCGTATGGAGTGTTTATATAGGCCCCAAATGGCGATGGATTGAGTTTACGCAGTTTCCTATAGGCATACCAAGGATCACCCTGACAGCTGGCAGAAAACCTCTGTGCAAAATTGGCCTGGTAACAGTCACCTTCATGGATGTAGTTTCTGATTATTTCAAATGCGGCAGCATACTGCTGTAGTGACAAATTAGATTGGATTTCACCAGTAAGCTCGAATGATTTTTCCTCAGGCTCCTCATAAGCTTCAGAAAACAACTCAATCAGTTCATTCCAACGCTGGCTTGATAGCCCTTCACCTTCCAGACCAACCAACCAACTCTGTTTTTCCTTATGATCTACTACCAATGCCCAATCATAAATTCCAAAATACATGTCAGGCATACCAGAGATATCTATAGAGATATCAGGAAGACCTGGTAGATAGTTGGCCAAACCATAACCAGCATAACCGATTGCACCGCCTATAAACGGGATGTTTATCGGCTGCTGCTTCTTGCCTAGGGCGTGTTTTACCAGACTGAATGGGCTACTGGTAGAGGTGGCATTACCGTTGGGACTAGAAATCCTGGTTGTACCATTTTGCGTGACGACAGTAGTTCTTGGTTCTGCAGCCAGTACATCATATCTACCCTGATTAGAGCCTGGCTTGCCACTGTCGAGAAATACTGACCATGGCAAATCCGCTATTGCTGAGAATAGACTCGAACTGTCCTGGTGATAGGGTACGGCTTGCAACTTAGGCAAACGCATTCAAAGCACCGTCATATTATTACATGACGTTTCTGACGAGTAATAACCAGCTATTCTGCAGCCTGGACAGCCTGCTCTTTTTCTTTCAAAAAGCCGTTATTTACACGCTCACGTAACTCTTTACCAGGCTTGAAATGTGGTACATGCTTTCCAGCAAGAGCCACCGTGGTTCCTGTTTTAGGATTTCTTCCCTGACGTGGTGGTCGATAGTGAAGAGAAAAGCTACCAAAACCACGAATCTCTATTCTTTCACCAGAGGCCAAAGCCTGGCTCATCTGCTCGAGAATACATTTAACTGCAAGTTCAACATCGCGATACGCCAGATGACTTTGCTCTTTTGCGATGACATCAATCAATTCAGATTTTGTCATTCTTGTTTTTCCCCTTGATTATATGGCCGGGGGCCAATTTGACCCCCGGGCCTAACCTTCAGCTAAGACAATGCGACTTACTCGCCTTTGTCTACCATTTGCTCCTTCAGTACATCACCCAGTGTTGCAGTTCCTGTCTTAGATCCGGAAGCGTAGTTCTGAATTGCTGCGGCTTCCTCATCTGCATCTTTGGCCTTAACGGAAAGTGAGATAGTGCGGTTTTTCCGATCAACACCGAGAAATTTCGCCTCTATTTCTTCTCCTTCCTTCAACATGGTACGTGCATCTTCTACCCTGTCACGTGACAGCTCAGAAGCCCGCAGGTAGCCCTCAATCCCTTCTGCCAGGGTAATAACGGCACCCTTGGGATCAACTTCCTTCACCACACCAGTGACAACGCTACCTTTGGCATGAGAACCGACGTAACTTGAGAACGGGTCTTTATCGAGATGCTTAACGCCAAGCGAAATACGCTCACGTTCCGGGTCAACGGACAGTACAACAGTCTCGATTTCCTGACCTTTCTTGAAGTTGCGTACAGCCTCTTCTCCAGCTTCATCCCAGGAGATATCAGACAGGTGTACCAAACCATCGATATTTCCTTCCAGACCGATGAAGATACCGAAATCGGTAATTGACTTGATGTTACCGACGATATGGTCACCCTTGTTGTGTTTCTCAGCAAAATCATCCCATGGATTTGGCTGACACTGCTTCATACCCAGGGAGATACGGCGACGTTCTTCATCAATGTCCAGTACTACAACCTCTACTTCATCACCCAGCTGTACCAGCTTGGATGGGTGGATGTTCTTGTTGGTCCAATCCATTTCGGAGACGTGCACCAGACCTTCAACACCCTCTTCGATCTCTACAAAACAACCGTAATCGGCCAGGTTGGTGACCTTTCCGAAGATACGGGTGTGCTCGGGATAACGGCGGGCCAGGTTGGACCAAGGATCATCACCCATCTGCTTGAGACCAAGTGAGACACGCTGCTTGTCACGATCAAACTTCAAGACCTTGACCATGATTTCATCGGCAATCTCTACCACTTCGGAAGGATGCTTGACGCGTTTCCAGGCCATGTCGGTTATGTGCAGCAGACCATCAATACCACCCAGGTCAACGAATGCACCATAGTCGGTCAGGTTCTTGACTACACCCTTGACCTCCATACCCTCTTCCAGATTTTCCAACAGGGCTTCACGTTCTGCACTGTACTCGGTCTCAACCACGGCACGGCGGGAGACCACCACATTATTGCGGCGACGATCCAGCTTGATTACCTTGAATTCCAGATCCTTACCTTCCAAATAGGAGGTATCGCGCACCGGACGTACATCTACCAGTGAGCCCGGCAGGAATGCACGAATCTCACCCAGTTCAACGGTAAAACCGCCTTTAACCTTTCCGTTAATGCGGCCGGTAACTGTATCCTGAGCCTCAAAGGCCTTATCCAGGAAGGTCCAGGCCTGTTCACGTTTGGCCTTTTCACGGGATAGGCGGGTCGCACCAAAACCGTCTTCCACGGCATCCAGAGCAACTTCCACCTGGTCACCAACGGCAACTTCAAGTTCACCATTGGCATCAAAAAACTGATTCTTTGGGATTACGCCTTCGGATTTAAGCCCTGCGTTAACCACCACAGAGTCCGAGGTAATATCCAGTACGGTTCCTATAACGATAGCGCCTGGACGTAGCTGAGTGTTGGCAACACTCTCTTCAAATAGTTCTGCAAAACTTTCGGTCATGAGTTGAAATTCCTAGAAATGGTCGCAGATATCGCCATGCCACATGAGTAACTGACGGTAAAAGTTAAAATTAAGCCCACCGTAGTAGCTACAGTTGGACCACCTAGAGGTCCAGATCTGGGAATGTGCTGCGCACCTTTGCCAAGACCTGTTCCAGCACCTCATCAATAGACAGTGATGTTGACTCCACCTCTAGCGCTGCGACCGGCGCCACGAGTGGGGCAACGTCACGGTTCTGATCCCGCTCATCACGTTCACGTATATCCCTGACAAGATCGCGTAAACTAACACTTATTCCTTTTTCTTTCAACTGGTTATACCGACGATTAGCCCTCTCTTCAGCACTTGCGGTTAGAAACACCTTCACATCGGCTTGCGGGAATACCACGCTACCCATATCCCTTCCATCCGCAACCAGCCCCGGCTCTCTGGCAAACGACCTCTGCCACTCCAGCAGTGCTGCCCTTACCTCAGGCACAGCAGCTACCTTAGAGGCGGCATTACCTGCCTTTTCAGTCCGTATGGACCTGCTAACCTCTTCACCATTAAGAAACACCTCTTCACCTCTGAAGGCAACATCCATATTTCGTGCAATTTCGCATAATTTATCGACCTGATCGAAGCCTATCCCTGATTTTCCTGCAGAATAACCCACAAGTCGATAGAGTGCACCGCTGTCTAGAATCTCCCAGCCAAGCCGTTCCGCCAGCAGACTGGCAATAGTGCCTTTACCGGATCCGCTGGGTCCATCTATGGTAATTACCGGAATCACTGCTTACTCCTCATCCATTGCAGTTATATTGAGACCAACACTGGATGCCAGAGAATCGAAACCCGGAAACGATGTATCCACGTTGCGGCAGTCATTGATTTTGATTGCCCCATCGGCCCTCAACGCCGCCATGGCAAATGACATGGCGATACGATGATCCCCGTGACTCTCCACCTCACCACCGCTCAGCTGTCCACCCTGGATACGGATACCATCCTCTGTTGCCTGGGCATCGATGCCTAAAACCAGCAACCCATCTGCCATCACCTGGATGCGGTCACTCTCCTTGACCCGTAACTCCTCGGCACCGGTGAGAACCGTCTCTCCTTCTGCACAGGCCGCAGCAATAAATATGGACGGAAACTCATCGATGGCCAGTGGGACCTGGTCTTCAGGTATCCTGATGCCATTAAGCTTGGTAGATCTGACCCGCAGGTCTGCCACCGGCTCTCCACCCACATCCCTCTGGTTGTTCACCTCGATGTCAGCCCCCATCAAGCGCAGAATATTGATTACACCATCCCTGGTTGGATTCATTCCCACATGTTCCAACACCAGATCAGAGTCAGGTGCAATGGTTGCCCCCACCAGGAAAAATGCTGCAGATGATATATCGGCGGGAACATCAATATCACATGCGGTAAGTTTCCCACCACCACTCAAGCTTATACGGCTCCCATCACGCTTTACCTGGTAACCAAATCCATTCAACATCCGTTCTGTATGATCTCTGGTAGGTGCCGGCTCGGTAACACTGGTCTCCCCATCTGCATACAGGCCTGCTAGCAGCAATGATGACTTGACCTGGGCACTTGCCACCGGCATGGGGTAATCAATACCTTTTAGTTGGATACCGCCTTTAATCTTTAGTGGTGCAGTACCATCTTCATTCGCCTGAATCTGTGCTCCCATCTGGGCCAGAGGTCCGGTAACCCGGCGCATTGGGCGGCTGGATAGTGAGCTATCCCCTACCAGGGTGGAATCAAACTCCTGACCAGCCAACAGGCCTGAAAGCAGCCGCATCGAAGTACCTGAGTTACCAAGATCCAGGTCTGACTCTGGTGCTCTCAGACCATGCATCCCAACACCATGGATAACAACAGTTCCATTCTCAGGACCATCTATTTTGACCCCCATATTGCGGAAGGCCTGTAAGGTGGCAAGACTATCCTCCCCTTCCAGGAAACCACTTACATGGGTAACACCCTCAGCCAGTGAACCCAGCATTATGGAACGATGAGAGATGGATTTATCGCCGGGGACCCGGATACTACCGGTTAATTGTCCGCCTGGCTGGACAGAAAAGGTCAGATTACTGGATGAACTCAACTCTTGGCTCCAGTCAGAAACAGATATTTGTTTGTGTGTTTGTGTAAGAAACGCAGCAGCTTAACCGTTCCACCTAAATATGTAAACCTGATTCTCTGTTAAAACAAACAGTTAGTGGGCTTTTTGGCGCAACGGTTTTAACCAGATTTCTACCTGAACAAATATGAAGCAGGAGAATACAGTTTTATTGCTATTAATCATCCACAGAACCAGATTCTAGGCGTATAATCCTGCAGATTCTTGATGCAGGCCTTCAAACAATGATGATGAATACCATAGCCCAGATAGTCGCAGCTATCGTTCTTGCCACAATGTTCTACATCTACTGGCGCCTGATCGTAGGGCCGGTTAAGACCAACGAGTGGAAATCATTCTGGGCCTTAATGATCATGGGATTCTTTGCCGCACTGGTTGGCGGCTTTGTCTACCTGATTGCATCACTGGTAACCAACGAACATGTAGACGCCGGCGTGATCATGGCTATGATCGCCGGTCTGAGCTGTATTCTGGTACTGTTCCAGGCCATTAAGAGATAATGCGTCAGCTTACCGTCCAACACATATTCAGAACCCTGTTATCTGAATTGCTAGTGATTATCGCTAGGAACTGGTCTGGCTGTTTTCGATATTCAGGCGGCGACCGATAATAGTGGTACCAAGTAGCGACAACACCACATAGCCGGCAAAGAAACAGAGTCCAACCTGAACCTCGGCCTGGGTCAGCCCCTCCTGCTCATTGGCAAAAAACACCACCAGAATGGCAACCACAAACACATCGGTCATGGACCACTTGCCGATATTTCTGCTCCAGTTCAGCCCCTTCACACTCAACTCATGATCACGGGCAAACATAGTAGCCGCAACCAGCAAGGTCTTGGTTATGGGAATAAACACACTGAACATGAAAAGCAGCAAGGCCAACCACCAGTTTCCTGCATGCCAGAGTCCAACAATAGTGGAAACTATACCCTTGGACTGAAACTGAAATACCGTCTCACCAATAACCGGAATATCCTGCTGGGCGCTTACAGTTAATATTGGCGTAACCAGACCAATCACCAAAGCAATGACCGACACTCCAAGCATGGCATAGGCCATGTCACACCAGTCTGACCGGTACGCATATGCCAGACCTATGGCAGGAAATATCAGTACAAAGAACACACCAGTCAGCAACCATGCCGAATCACCATAGGCCTGCTGCAGCTGCTTAAGCTTGAGCAACTCCTGCATTTCATCGGAATAACCTGTATAGGCACCTAGACTCAACCACTCTAGTAGAAGCTGCCCGGTAGTCTCTAGTTTGGAATCAGTATCCAGACGCTGGATAATACTATTGGTCGTATCATCATATGCAACGGCCTGCTCCCAGGCCTTCCATCCGCAGAACAGAAGGCCGCAAATCGATACCAACAGGAGCAATAGGGTTAGCTGTTTCATCAGATTACGAATAGTAAAGATAGTATGGCTGGATACCAGGGCAGTCGTTTACCGCAGTCATCTACTACTCTGGAGATTCCAGAATGCCGTCTATGTAGCGGTCTCGTGAATCCTTGGCCCGCTCGAAGATCTCCAACAGGTGATCACCATCACCACGGCTTATGGTATCGGCCAGGTCCGCCATGTCATGGCTGTAACTCTTCATAATAGAACTCAGGGCCTTGCGGTTGGCAATACATATATCACGCCACATGACCGGACTGGAGGATGCAATACGGGTAAAGTCGCGAAAACCGCCTGCAGCATAACGAAAGATCTCATCGTTCTCTTTCATGCGCGCCAGTGAATCCACCAGGGCAAAGGCCAACATGTGGGGAAGGTGTGATGTAGCCGCCAGGACTTCATCATGATGCTGTACCGACATGCAGGTGACATCACTGCCACATATCTCCCACATGTCCGTAACCTTCTGCAACGCTTCACTGGAGGTGTTCTCAGTTGGAGTCAGAATAATCCTTCTGTTCTGATACAGTTCGGCAAACGATGCCTCTACCCCACTGTTCTCAGTACCGGCAATAGGATGTCCAGGGACAAAACCTGGCAGATCTTCACCAAAAACTGCCTGGCAATCATCGACCACACTGCCCTTGGCACTACCACCATCAGTAATAATCGCCCCGTCCATAAGATGCTCTTTCATGTCCGCAAAGGTCTGTCGCATGGCACCCAGAGGTACGGCCAAAAACACCATATCGGCACCTTCCACAGCAGCACCGGCATCATGGGTATAGCTGTCTATTACTCCAAGCTGCAGGGCCTGCTCCAGATTCTCTTTACCCCTGCCACAGCCAACTACTTCGCCCACTTCACCCGCCTCGCGCAGCGCACGGGCCAACGATCCTCCGATCAGACCAACACCAATGATAGCAAGTCGTTTAATCAGCATCAGTCCAACACCCTTTTCATTGCTGTCAGCAGTCTGGCATTCTCTTCTGGCAGTCCAATGGAGACACGCAGGTGATTTGGCAGTCCGTAGTTAGCCACCGGACGCACTATACAACCCTCACGTAACAGCGCCTGATCCACTTCTGGACCTGACCTGCCAACATCAACCGTTATAAAGTTGCCTACCGAAGGAATAAACTCCAGCCCCATATCTTTGAATCCAGTTTCTAGTTGCAACATGCCGGCACTATTCACCTCTACCGCACGTTGGATAAAATCATCATCACCCAGTGCAGCCTTCGCTGCTGCCAACGCCATAGAATTAACATTGAATGGCTGACGTACCCGATTCAGGAGATCGGCAATATCCGGGTGCGATAGCCCGTATCCCACACGCAGACTGGCCAGGCCATAGGCCTTGGAGAAGGTACGGGTAACAATCATATTGGGAAAATCCTGCAACCAGGTGGAGGCATCAGGATAATCCTTTTCCGCTACATATTCGATGTAGGCCTCGTCTACTACCACGATACAATCAGATGGGACTGCGCTAATAAATGTACGTAGTTCTGTGGAGCCGAGCCAGTTGCCAGTGGGATTATTAGGGTTGGCAATCCAGATCACACCAGTTTTATCACTGATCATTTCCGACATTGCGTTCAGATCGTGTCCGTAGTCCCTGGCTGGCGCTATTTTAAGATCCGCCCCTACCGCCTGGCTGCTGATGGGATAAACCGCAAAGGCATGCTGGGAGAAAAGCGACTCTATACCAGGCCCCAGGAATACCCGTGCAATCATATCCAGCACATCATTCGAGCCGTTACCCAGAGTTATACAGTCAGCATCAACACCATGTTTCTCAGCCAGCGCAGAACGTAGTTCAAAACCACCACCATCCGGGTAACGGGCAATCTCACCCAATTCGCCATTAATGGCAGAGATAGCCTTGGGGCTGCAACCCAGGGGATTTTCATTCGATGCCAGTTTCACCGAGTCGCTTATACCCAGTTCACGCTCCAGCTCTGATACCGGTTTGCCTGGGACGTATGGATTCAGATTTGCCACACCAGGGGCGGCCAACTGTACAAATTTATTATCCTGTTTACTCATCTGTTATTTGTTACTGATTTTACAGTACCGCAACGGGATAAGAACCAAGCACCTTGAACAGACTGGCATCCGCGCGCAGCTCTTCCATGGCCTTTGCTACATCAGGTTCATCCTTATGTCCGAGTATGTCTATGAAGAACACATAGTCCCAGGTGCCGCGTCTTGAGGGCCTGGATTCAATCCTGGTCATACTGATGTTGTGCTCAGCCAGTGGCCGTAACAGAGTATTCAGACTACCTGCCACATTGCGCGCCGACAGCAACAAGGTGGTCTTGTCATTACCACTCAGGGCTACGCTCTGACGACCTATCACCAGAAACCTGGTGGTGTTATCCGGTTCATCTTCGATGCTCTCTTCCAGGAGATCCAAACCATATATCTCTGCAGCCATCTCGCCGGCAATAGCCGCCGAACTGGGATCATTTGCCGCCTGCCGTGCTGCCTCTGCATTACTTCCAACAGATTGCTGCTCAGCATGATGCAGATTTCTATCCAACCATAGACGGCATTGTGCCAATGATTGCTGATGGGAATACACTTTGGTTATCGCAGACAGATCTTTCTCTGTACCCATCAGATGATGATGGATACGCAGGGTAACTTCACCACATATCTGCAGCCCGGAATTAATAAACATATCCAGGGTGTGACTGATCATACCCTCAGTGGAGTTCTCCACTGGAACCACGCCATAATGACAGGCACCTGACTCTACATCCCGGAAGATATCTGGGATGGAACCCATGGCAACAGTTTCCACAGAATGCCCGAAATGCTTCAGTGCTGCAGATTGGGTAAAGGTACCCTCAGGACCCAGGAATGCAATACGCAGTGGTTGCTCCAGGGCCAGGCATGCTGACATGATCTCACGAAACAGACGAGTCATATCCTCATCATCTACCGGTCCCGAGTTACGCTCCTTGACCGATGCCAATACCTGGGCTTCCCGTTCCGGGCGGTAAAAGAATGCATCCTTATCTTCGGCCCGTTTTACCCGAGCCACCTCCTGTGCGGCTTCTGCACGCTGATTGATCAGATCCTGTATCTGCAGGTCCAGAGCGTCTATGCGCTCACGTATCTGTTTCAGATTGTCGTTATCACTCATGGTTGGTGGAGTCCGCTATGTTATTCCCCCAAACAACGTACGGAGAGAACGCCGTCGATATTCAGGATGAGATCCATGGTTGCCTGATCCGGTTCCTTATCCACATCCAACAGGGTCACAGCTATATCGCCACGGGATTTATTCACCATGTCGATAATATTCAGATCGGCCTCAGCCAGATCGGTGGATATCTGTCCTAACATGTTAGGTACGTTGGAGTTAACCACTGCCAGCCTGAAACCACCGTTACGACCCAACCGTACTTCCGGGAAGTTAACCGAGTTGGTGATATTGCCATTTTCCAGATAATCCCTCACCTGCTCTGCCACCATAACTGCGCAGTTCTCCTCTGCCTCGCCGGTAGAGGCACCAAGGTGCGGCAGGGTAATGCAGCGCGGGTGATCCTTGAGCAGATTACTTGGGAAGTCACATGCATATGCATAGAGCTTGCCGGAATCCAGGGCTGAAACCACCGCTTCATCGTCAATGATGCCGTTTCGGGCAAAATTCATGATTACGGCATTATCCTTCATGATATTGATGCGCTCAGGATTTATCATGTTCTTGGTGGATTCCACCAGAGGCACGTGAAAGGTAACGAAATCTGATTTGGAGAGGAGGTCATCCACACTAATGGCCTCCTCCACATCGGAAGAGAGCTGCCAGGCGCTCTTCATTGTTATGAGAGGATCGTAACCAATAACATTCATACCCAGGGCACGCGCGGCATTGGCTATCTTGACACCGATGGCACCCAGGCCGACAACACCCAGGGTACGTCCAGGCAGTTCAAAACCAACAAAATTCTTTTTGCCCGCCTCAACCTGCTTGGAGATCTCGGCATCATCCCCTTCCAGGCCACGGGCATAATCCCAGGCGCGTCCCAGGTTACGACAGCACATGAGCATAGTTGCCAGCACCAGTTCCCGCACTGCATTGGCGTTAGCACCTGGGGCATTGAACACCGGTACGCCAATATCAGTCATGCGGTCGACCGGGATATTGTTGGTTCCAGCACCGGCACGGCCGATAGCCTTTACGCTCTCGGGCAGTTCCATGTCATGCATCTTATAGGAACGCAGCAGAATGGCATCCGGGTTGGAGATCTCGGAAGCGATCTCATAGCTCTCACGCGGTAACTTTTTCAGTCCAACTACGGAGATGTTGTTCAGTGTCTGGATCTTATACATGTCTATTTACCTGATTCTTTGTTATTTCCCACCCACCACATGGCCGGTGCCTTGGTTCATACTCGGCTCATGATATCTGTGGCGGCCGGTGGTTAGCCATTCCGTTTTTCAAAATCTACCATAAAGTCTATTAATGCCTGCACCCCTTGCTCGGACATGGCATTGTAGATACTGGCACGCATGCCACCCACAGACCTGTGCCCCTTGAGGGTGACCAGTCCATTATCCTTGGCCTCGTTCAGGAAACTGGCATCCAGATCTGAATTGGCCAGTACAAAGGGAACATTCATCCAGGAACGGCTGTCAGCGGCAACCGGGTTGCTGTAGAGAGTTGAACTGTCTATATACTCATACAGCTTTGCAGCCTTGCGCTCATTCACCTCCGCTACGGCCTGCAGTCCACCCTTGCCCTTCAGCCACTTGAACACCAGTCCAGCCAGGTACCAACCGTAGGTGGGTGGAGTGTTATACATTGATCCGGCGTCTGCCATGGTGGAGTAGTTAAACATGGTAGGAGTATCAGTCATGGCATCACCGATCAGATCCTCGCGCACAATGGCCACGGTCAGGCCAGCTGGACCGATATTCTTCTGGGCGCCGGCGTAGATCATGCCAAACTTTGTCACATCCACCGGGCGGGACAGGATGGTGGATGACATATCTGCAATCAATGGTACATCTCCGGTCTCAGGCACGTATGGAAACTCCACACCCTGAATAGTCTCATTTGGTGTGTAGTGAACATAGGCAGCATCAGCATTAAGATTGAGATCACCCTGGCTTGGGGTGCACATGCTGGTCTCTGCAGCCACATTCACATCGCAATAACGCTTAGCTTCCGCAATAGCCTTCTTCGACCAGGAACCGGTATTGACATAATCAGCACCCTTCTTGCCACGCAGCAGGTTCATGGGAATTGCAGCAAACTGCGAAGAGGCTCCTCCTTGCAGGAACAGCACCTTGTAATTATCTGGGATGGCCATTAAATCACGCAGGTCTGCCTCAGCGGCTTCAGCAATAGAGGTGAATTCCTTGCCACGGTGGCTCATCTCCATTACGGACATGCCACTGTCTTCCCAATCGAGCATTTCATCCCGTGCCTGCTGCAGTACTTCTTCCGGCAGTGCCGCAGGACCGGCACTAAAATTGTAGACTCTGGACATTTATAAGATCTCCAAGATTATGTATTTGTCAGTAGTTTTTTATTGCAGAATTCTGTATTCGGTTTTTTAGATCCGGGTTGGAACAAAGCTATTCGTCTGCTTCGTCTTCCGCTCCCTCTTCCCCATCTTCTTCCGAATCGATAGAGGCAATGCGCTCGATGCCTATCAGGCGTTCTTCTTCGCTGACGTTAATCACCTTCACGCCCTGGGTATCACGCCCCATGATAGAAACATCCGAGACCCGGATGCGCACCAGGGTGCCGCCATCGGTAATCAACATCACCTCATCCTCATCATCTACCAGTACCGCACCCACCTGGGCACCATTGCGTTCAGAGGTCTTGATTGAGATCACACCCATACCGCCACGGCCCTTTACCGGGTATTGATCCTGTGCGGTACGTTTGCCGAATCCATTTTCGGTAACGGTCAGAACTGTCTTGTCTGGTTCGGTAATAATGAGGGATATAACCGTCTGGCCATCTGCCAACTTTATACCCCGTACGCCACAGGCGGTTCTGCCCATGGGACGCACATTGGACTCACTGAACCTGATCGCCTTGCCGGCAGAGCTGAACAGCATTACATCCTTGGTACCATCAGTAATTGCCACTCCAATAAGCTGATCATCCTCTTTCAGATCCACGGCGATGATACCGCTGGCTCTGGGCCGGGAGAAATCAGTGAGCTTGGTCTTCTTCACTGTGCCAGAGCTGGCAGCCATGAAGATATACTGCTCATCGCTATACTCGCGTATAGGCAGCACGGCGTTGATACGCTCTCCCTCTTCCAACGGCAGAATATTATTTATCGGTTTGCCCCTGGCACCACGTCCAGCCTGTGGCAACTGGTATACCTTGAGCCAGTAGACCCGTCCACGGTTGGAGAAGCAGAGAATGGTATCGTGGGTGCTGGCCACAAACAGCTGATCCACAAAATCTTCATTCTTGGTGGTGGTGGCTGATTTACCCTTACCACCGCGGCGTTGGGCCTGGTAAGAGTCCATGGACTGGGCCTTTGCGTATCCGGCATGGGACAGGGTAACGACCACATCCTCTTCGGTAATCAGATCTTCCAGGGTCAGATCCAGGTGCACATCCAGGATCTCCGTGCGACGGTCGTCGCCATACTGATCCCGAATTACCACTAGTTCATCACGTATGACCTCCATCAGACGGTCGGCATTGGAAAGAATATCCAGGAGATACTCAATACGGCCCAGGATCTCACTATACTCATTCAGTATCTTGTCCTGCTCCAGACCGGTAAGACGGTGCAGGCGTAGATCCAGAATGGCCTGGGCTTGAATCTCGGTCAGCCTGTATCCCTTCTCTGTCAGTCCATAACCAGGCTCCAGATCCTGGGGCTTGGATGCATCAGCACCAGCACGTGCCAACATGGACTCCACGGTTCCTGACTGCCAGTGACGTGAGAGCAGCCCCTGTTTGGCCTCTGCCGGGCTCTTGGCGGCCTTGATCAGGGCAATTACTTCATCAATATTTGCCAGTGCAACCGCCAGGCCTTCCAATATATGGGCCCGGTCGCGCGCCTTGCGCAGTTCAAACAGGGTACGCCTGGTAACCACCTCACGCCGATGGCGGATGAAGTACTCCAGCATCTGTTTCAGGTTCAGCAGCTTGGGCTGTCCATCAACCAATGCCACCATGTTGATGCCAAATACGTTCTGTAACTGAGTGTGCTGATAGAGGTTATTCAATACCACCTCAGCCACTTCACCACGGCGCAGCTCGATCACCATGCGCATACCGTCTTTATCCGATTCATCACGGATACCGGTAATGCCCTCTATACGCTTATCTTTTACCAGCTCGGCAATCTTCTCCAGCAGGCGGGCCTTGTTTACCTGATACGGCAATTCTGTGACCACAATTCTCTGACGATTGCCGGAGTCATAATCTTCAATGGTGCTGCGGGCCCGTATATGTACCCGTCCACGACCGGTTTTGTACGCCTCGGCAATGCCGCTGGCACCATTTATCAGAGCTGCGGTGGGAAAATCTGGGCCAGGTATATGCTGCATCAGACCCTCCACCGTCTCCTCCGGGTTATCGATCAGGGCGATACAGCCATTGATGGTCTCGGTAAGGTTATGCGGCGGAATATTGGTGGCCATGCCCACAGCAATACCGGCCGACCCATTTACCAACAGATTAGGAATACGGGCTGGCAATACAGATGGCTCATGCTCAGACTCATCATAGTTTGCGGTGAAATCCACCGTATCCTTATCCAGATCGTCCAGCATACTGTGGGCGATCTTGGCCATGCGTACCTCGGTATAACGCATGGCTGCCGGGGCATCACCATCCACAGAGCCAAAATTGCCCTGACCATCCACCAGCATGTAGCGCAACGAGAACGGCTGTGCCATGCGTACGATGGTGTCGTACACGGCGGTATCACCATGGGGGTGATATTTACCAATCACGTCACCCACTACCCTGGCGGACTTCTTGTATGGTTTATTCCAGTCATTCCCCAGCTCGTTCATGGCAAACAGAACCCGGCGATGCACCGGTTTCAGGCCATCCCGAACATCTGGCAAGGCTCTTCCTACGATTACGCTCATGGCGTACTCGAGGTAGGAGTGCTGCATCTCATCTTCGAGATTTACTGGTAGTACTTCTTTGGCAAATTCAGTCATGGAAAGCTAATAAAACGTCGCACAACGACGCATAAATCCCCTATCTGTTTGACCTTGGGCTGAAAAACCGGAAAATTCCGGAATCCGCGCAAATAACAACGGCGAATCATACCACACTTAGGGTGACTGCTGCTTTAAAAAATAACGCCTGAAATCGCATTTCAGGCGGTCTGAATCATGATGCCATCATTTCTGAGATCTTTTTCATGTTTGGCGAGTGGACAATCCCCTTTTCTGTGACAATTACATCCACCAGCTCTGCCGGGGTCACATCAAACACCGGATTCCAGGCATCTACACCTGGGGCACCAAGGCGCTTGCCACCACAATTCAGCACCTCTACCGGGTCACGTGACTCAATGGGAATCTCACTGCCAGAGGCCGCTGACATATCTATAGTGGAGGTTGGAGCTGCCACCATCACCTTGATCCCATGGTGTTTTGCCGCCACTACCAGACTATAGGTACCAATCTTGTTGGCCACATCACCATTGGCCGCGATACGATCCGACCCCACGATGATCCAGCCAATACCCCCGGTCTGCATACGACAGGCTGCCGCTCCGTCGGTAATCAGTGTGACTGGGATGTCATCCTTATGCAGTTCCCATGCTGTGAGGCGTGAGCCCTGTAGCCAGGGCCTGGTCTCGTCTGCGTAGACCCGTTCTATCTTGCCATCAGCCCAGGCACTACGGATCACTCCCAGTGCAGTACCATAGCCACCGGTAGCCAGGGCACCGGCATTGCAGTGGGTAATGACGGAAGTTGTAGACTCGATCAGTTCTGCCCCCAGATCCCCGAGACGTCGACAAGAGGCCACATCCTCCTCGTGGATCTGTTTTGCCTCCTGCAATAAACGCGGCTCAGGATCACCGGTATCCAGCCCTGAAATAACCCCCTGCATACGTTCCAGAGCCCAGAACAGATTTACCGCCGTTGGTCTGGAGGCTGCAAGACGATCCATCCCGGTTGTGACTCCCTCCTTCCAGGCAGAACCATGGCTTTGATAGCTTTCACGTGCAGCCAGTACCACACCGAAGGCGGCAGTAACCCCAATGGCAGGAGCCCCACGCACTACCATGTCATGGATAGCATCTGCGGTAGCGGCTGCAGTTTGCAGTTCCAGATAGGTTTCTTGTGTGGGCAGAACTCTCTGATCCAACAGATAGAGGCGGTCATTTGTCCAGACAATCGCCTTATCAGCGTCTGCGGGAATATTGAGTGGCATTGATTGCATACTGTTCCTGGCCTTTATTTAATCAACAGAAACTGTGTATCTTATAGGATTCAGCTAGGATTGTGATCACACCAATGGTAACCCTGGCTGACGGAAGAACAACAACAGAGGCAACGTCTTGAATATAGACACTTTAATAGATGCACGCTGGGTAATCCCGGTAAACCCGGATGGAGTGGCATTGGAACACCACTCAGTGGCAATTCATGAAGGGCGTATCCACGCTATTGTCCCTACCAGCCAGGCAGATCAATACCAGGCTGAGACCAGACACACCCTGGATACCCATGCCCTGATCCCGGGCCTGATCAACGCCCATACCCACGCCAGCATGAACCTGTTACGTGGCCTGGCCGATGACCTGCCCCTGATGACATGGCTCAATGAACACATCTGGCCAGCGGAACAAAAATGGATTTGCGAGGAGTTTATAGCCGACGGCACCAGACTGGCAGTTGCAGAGATGCTGCGTGGTGGTGTTACATGTTTCAACGACATGTACTTCTTTCCTGACGTTACGGCACGAGTCTGTGCCGATGCTGGGATGCGTGCCGTGGTGGGAATGATCATGATCGATTTCCCATCGGCCTGGGCTGGAAATACCGATGAGTATCTGCATCGTGGCCTGGAAGTACACGACCACTATCGCACCCATCCATTGATCACCACCGCCTTTGCCCCCCATGCACCTTACTCGGTATCGGATGGACCACTGGAGAGCATCCGCACCCTGGCCGATGAACTGGGTGTTCAGATCCATATTCATCTGCATGAAACCAGGGATGAGATCAAGCACAGCCTGTCTGAGTATGGGGTTCGACCCATCCAGCGACTTGATAAAATAGGCCTGCTCTCCCCAGCGCTCATTGCCGTACATATGACCCAGTTGGAAGAGGACGAACTGGAACTGTTCAAGGAATCTGGTGCCCACGTGGTGCATTGCCCGGAGTCAAACCTGAAACTCGCCAGTGGCTTCTGCCCCAGTGCCAAACTGCTGGAATCTGGGATCAACGTCGCCCTGGGAACTGACAGCGCCGCCAGCAACAATGACCTGGACATGTTCAGCGAGATGCGCAGTGCAGCCCTGCTGGCCAAAGGTGTAACAAATGATGCCAGCGCTCTTCCCGCAGCTACAGCCCTGCGCATGGCCACTTTCAATGGAGCTGTAGCACTGGGTATTGCCGATGAGACCGGCACACTTGAGGCTGACAAGTACGCGGACATCACTGCTGTAGATCTGGGCAGTCTGGAATCACAACCTATCTATCACCCTATTTCCCAACTGGTCTATGCCAGTAGTCGTAATATGGTCAGCGATGTGTGGATAGGTGGCAGGCAGGTCCTGAAGAGCGGGAAGATGACTACACTGGATGAGAGCAAGTTATTGTCTGCCGCATCCCACTGGCAGGCAAAAGTAAGAGAACAAAGTTGACAGTTGAGTATAATCATTCCCCTGAACCGAGCACGGATACCAGAAGCATGACTTCCAAGACTGAAAACGTCGATTACGACGAGATCCATAAGTTTGAACAGCTGGCCTCACGCTGGTGGGATCCCAACAGTGAGTTCAAGACACTGCATGAGATCAATCCATTGCGTCTCGACTATGTAGATGAGATAGCCGGGCTCAAAGGCAAACGTGTACTGGATGTGGGTTGTGGCGGAGGAATCCTGTCTGAGAGTATGGCGGCACGTGGGGCTAGCGTTACCGGCATTGATATGGGTGAGGCCCCACTGTCAGTGGCAAAACTGCATCTGCTGGAATCGGGACAGGAGGTGGATTACCAGCGCATCCAGGTGGAAACCTTGGCTGAGGAGCAACCTGGCAGCTTCGACATTGTCACCTGCATGGAGATGCTGGAGCATGTACCAGACCCATCCTCGGTAATACAGGCCTGCGCCACCTTGACCAAGCCCGGAGGCAATCTGTTCTTCTCCACCCTTAACCGCAACCCCAAGTCCTACCTGTTTGCAATCATAGGTGCCGAATACCTGCTACGTCTGTTGCCCAAGGGTACTCACGATTTCAATAAATTTATCCGCCCCTCAGAACTGGATCGGTGGCTACGGGCTGCGGAACTGCATACCGCTGACATCATTGGCCTTAGCTACAACCCTCTAACAGCAACCTATAAACTGACATCCGATGTTGATGTCAATTATATGGTCCACTGCAGCAAGCCGGATGAGTGATTCAGAAAGTCACAACAACCAAAGCAGGATCGTGCTGTTCGATCTGGACGGCACCTTTGCCGACACTGCCCCGGATCTGGCCCATGCCCTGAACCAGACGCTGCAACTACATGGCGAACCCACCATGTCGCTGGATCAGATCAGACCTGCTGTTTCCCACGGTGGAATCGCCTTGATCAAACTCGGCTTTGGGATCGAACCAACAGACAATGGGTTTGAAGCTAAACGTCAGGATCTGCTGCGCTTCTACATGGATGATATCTGCCGCCATACCACCCTGTTCCCAGGCATGGAGCATCTGCTGGAACAGCTGGAGCAGCATCAGATCCCCTGGGGCATAGTCACTAACAAACCGGAGTGGCTGACCAATCCCCTTATGGAGCAGCTGCAAATGACCAGGCGCGCAGCCTGCATCATCAGTGGCGATACCACCGCAAACTCCAAGCCCCATCCGGAACCCATCCTGTTTGCCTGTGAACAGGCTGGGGGACACTCTCCATCAGAGTGCATCTATGTTGGAGATGCAAAGCGGGACATCGAGGCCGGTAACAGCGCCGGCACCACTACCCTGATTGCCATGTTCGGCTACATAGATGAGCACGACAATCCTGATGAGTGGGGAGCAGATGGCAAAATAGATCATCCGGTACAGATACTCGATTGGTTGAACCTCCCGGTCTGACAGAAAATCATCAGATAACTGTGACAGAAAACCGCATGATTCAGCACTCATACTGGTATAATCCAGACCAATAATCATGTTTACACATCGCTACCAGGAAACCTCAGATGTTTGACTACACACCGCCAAAAAATCTGCTTGAAGGAAGAACCATTCTGGTAACCGGCGCTGGTGATGGAATAGGCAGCATCGCTGCCAAGACATTTGCCATCCATGGGGCTACTGTGGTTCTGCTGGGACGCACTATCCCAAAACTGGAAACGGTGTACGACAGCATTGAAGAGATGGGTGGAACCCAGCCAGCCATCTACCCCATGAATCTGGAGTGGGCCTCACCCCACGACTACATGGAACTGGCAGAAAAACTGGAG
>JANQEV010000018.1 GCA_028278145.1 Chromatiales bacterium
CAAATCATAAAAACTTAACAAGCAGGTCAAGCATGCTCCGGGCCTACGGCCCTGCGCGGGACGTCTGGCTACGCCAGCCGCCCCTTACCTAAAACGTTAGATGTAGAAAAACATTATGGATTTCATTGAAAAATCATTAGAAATAGCTCTTAAAGCTTATGCAGGTCAAAAGGACAAAGCAGGAAAAACCTACATCCTTCATCCCCTGCGTATTATGGCAAAAATGGATACAGAGAAGGAAATGTCTGTAGCGCTACTACACGATGTAATTGAAGACTCTGATTACACAGCCAATGACTTATTAAAAAATAATATTCCAGCTGACGTAGTCGAAGCCGTTCAGTGCTTAACCAAAATCAGCGGTGAGTCTTATGAAGAGTTTATAAAAAGAGTTTTAAAAAACGAATTAGCTTCAAAAATTAAAAAAGCAGATATAGAAGACAATATCAATGTATTAAGGCTCAAATCTGTTAGTGAAAGTGATTTAGAGCGTATAGCTAAATATCATAAGGCATGGCAATCATTAAATGAAAACAGCTAACAGTGCCATTAAGTCGCGATCTCCCTGTCTGTCGGCCGCTTAGCTTGGCATTATGCGATTCAACATATCAACATGGAGTTAATATGAGTTTTAGAAAAGCAACATCTCTATTATTGCTTGTGTTACTAGGGATGTTTTCTTCTGTATCTTTTTCAGAGTCTTCAGTCTGGAACATCAGTAAAGATAATAAATATTTCTACCTTGGAGGAACAGTTCACTTGCTAGATGCTAGTGATTACCCTCTGCCAAAAGAGTTTTCAATTGCTTATGACGACTCAGACAAACTAATTATTGAAACTAATATTGCTGAATCAAAAACGCAGGAGGCTCAGCAGAAATTCTTATATGCAATGTTATATAGCACTGAAAAGACGTTAGGCGATGATCTAAACGCAGAAACTTATCAAAACCTCGAAAATTATCTGGCATCAAAAAACATCCCGATTGATCATTTTTCAAAATTCCAACCCTGGGCTGTAGCTATAACAATTTCAGTTCTCGAATACCAACGACTAGGAATGAATCCGGAACATGGGGTTGAAGAATATTTTACCAAACTGGCAACATCAGATAACAAACAATTCGATAGCTTAGAGTCTTTAGATGAGCAAATATCATTTATCTCTTCCATGGGTGACGTTGAGCCCAATTTAATGATCAATTATACATTGCGTGATTTAAAAAAATTACCCGAGTTCGCTAGTTTCTTGAAAAACAGTTGGCGTTCTGGTGATATCGAGGCTTTTACATCTCATAGCCTGATAGTTCAAATGAAATCTGAGTTTCCTGAGCTGTATAACACTCTTATCGCTGACAGAAATAACAACTGGATGCCAGAGTTACTAACTCTAAATAACAACGATATAACTGAATTTGTCTTGGTTGGAAGTATGCATCTGAATGGGAAAGAAGGTTTGTTGCATCAACTGCAGATGGCGGGTTATCAAGTTCATCAACTCTCTCAATAATGTTGCATAACACTCAACTGGTCTAGTCCCGTCAACCCTGTGTTCGCTCTGCTCGCGCCGGGTTAGCGGTCAGGAGTGTTATGCCATCATTCGTAATATATATTTATGAAATTGCTGCCTAGAATAAAAGGGAATATTGAGTTAGTAATACTCGCAATAGTGATGTTGCTTTTCAGTATTCATATATACATCAACGGGACAATCTGGACTCTACAGCTAATCGATGATCAAAGGGTGGTGGTATCTGCGGTATTTCTTGCCCTTTCATTGTTCATTCTGTACTTGCTTGTGAAAGGGAAGGGTAAGCAGTGAGGGGAAATGTTGGATATAAGTTAACCGGGTCCCCTTTGATTACACTCATATCCCTCTCAAGGTCTTTAATGGCGACTGATTAAGAACGAACCGGGTCCCAAGCGTCCCGGCTACGCCAACTCCAATAGCGCCGATCAACATACCGCTTAACCAGAGAGCAGGCCCCGGTACATAGGTGAGATCAAATATCTGTTTGGCGATCACCATGCCGATTGCACCTGCTGTGATGGAGCCGACCAATCCTGACAATAGTCCTAACCCCGCATATTCCAGCACGATGCTGCTTAATAGCTGGCCACGGCGTCCACCCAGGGTGCGCAATACTGCCGCCTCGCGTATGCGTTCATCCAAGGTGGCATGGATGGCTGCATACATCACCATCAATCCGGCCAGCACGGTGAAGATAAAGACATACTCCACCGCCAGAATGACCTGTTCAATAATTTCACGTACCTGATTCAGGATGGTCGCAACATCCAACACTGTGATATTGGGGAACTGCTGTACCAGCCTGTTCAAAATGTTGTGTTGTTCCTGTGGCAGGTAAAAACCTGTTATGTAGTTAACGGGATAGATATCCAGCACGCCTGGAGGAGTAACCACAAAGAAGTTGGCTTTAAAGCTCTCCCAGTTGATCTTGCGCAGGCTGGTGATTTTGGCGCTAAAGCGCTTACCTGACATGTCATAGGTAAGGCTGTCGCCCAATCCCAGCCCCAGCTCCCGTGCCAGGCTCTGCTCAACAGAGATAATCGGTTTGCCATGATCCTCTGGCCGCCACCAGCTGCCGCTGGTTACAGCATTCCCGCTTTGCACCTTGTCAGCCCAGGAGAGGCTGAATTCGCGTTGTATAAGCCGCTTGGCTCGGTCTGTCTTGAAATCGTCGAGTGAAATAGTCTTGCCGTTGATCTCAGTCAGACGGGCGCGCACCATCGGATACAGCAGCGGAGGGTCTACGCCTTCCGATCGTAGAAACTGCCTAACACCATCAAGTTGCTTGGCTTGGATATTGATCAGAAAACGATTTGGGGCATCTTCCGGCAGGCGGTTTTCCCATGCGCTGAGTAGATCAGTACGCACCACCGCCAACAGCAGAAGAGCCATGAAGCCGACACCAAAGCCGATCATCTGGATCAGGCTGTGACCTGAACGGCGCGAGATATTGACCAGCCCAAACCGCCATGCGGCCCCGCCTCTTTTTTGCAGCGGGCGCAGCAGCAAAAGGAGTGCACCGGCGACCAGGGCAAGTAGCAGCAGTACTATCAGCAGACCACCAATGATAGCGGCTGCCAACTTCAGGTCCTGGGCCTGAAACAGTACCAGAACGGTGAAGGCCAGGATGCCAGCACCATAGGCGGACAGGGTGCTAATCTGCAGTCCACCCAGATCCCGGCGAAACACCCGTAAGGTAGGGACATGTTTTAACTGCAGAATGGGTGGCGCCGCAAAGCCCAATAGGGTTGCCATGCCTGTAATCAATCCCAAAGCCACCGGCCAGAGGCTGGGGGCAGGCAGCTCTATACCCGCGAGTGGGGCCAGAAAGAGCATCAAGCCCCACTGGGCGAGATAACCCAAGGCAATTCCCACCACACTTGCCAACAGTCCCAGTGCCACCATCTTGATTAGATAGAGCTGGGTGATCACCCTTTGCTCCGCCCCGAGGCAGCGCATAATGGCGCAGTTATCCAGGTGCCGGTTGATGAAACGCCGGGTTGCCATTGCCACCGCGGCCCCGGCCAACAGCACGCTTACCAGTGCTGCCAACGCCAGGAAGTGTTCGCCCCGCTTCAATGCCGAGCGTATCTCCGGTCGGGCATCCTGCACGTCGTTCAACGACTCACCATGAGCCAGCCGAGGTGTCCACTCCTGACGGATCTGAGCAATGGCATCTGCATCGCCTGCAAGCAGCAGCCGATAGACCACCTGGATGTTAGGCTGTACCAGGCCGGTGGCGGGAAGATCATCGGTATGCATCAGCAGCCGGGGCGCGATATTCATCAGTACACCCTCTGACTGATCCGGCTCACTGGTGAGTACTGCCGCCACCCGCAACCTGGTGTTGCCGACGGTTATTTCATCACCTGTGTCCACTCCCAGAATAGTCAGCAGGCGGCTTCCACCCCACACGGTGCCTGGGACCGGACCACCTGCAACCTGGGCATCGGTAGCAAACATTTTGGGGGCAGTGCGGTTATGCCCCCGTAGCGGATAGCTGGAATCGGTCGCTTTCAGGGCTACTAGCTGATGCCTCTCCCCGGCCACTACCGTGGTGGGAAACTCAACCGTCCTGGCGTTCTGTAGCTGTAGCTCAGCTACGCGCTTGACCAGCTGTTCCGGGATGCCTCTATCGGAGAGATAGACCAGGTCACCACCCAGTAGATCATTGGCCTGTCCGGCCAACGCCTGATGGATGCGGCTGGTGAAGAAGTTGACCGAGGTTACGCTCGCCACGGCTATGATCAGTGCCATGGCCAGCACCTTTAGCTCTCCAGCACGCCACTCCCGATCCAGATGACGCAGTGCTATACGCAGCACGTTCATATCAACCGTCCTTCATCCAACTCCAGTTGGCGCTGACAGCGGGCTGCCAGGTGCTGATCATGGGTTACCAGCACCAGGGTGGTGCCTTGCTCCGCATTGAGCTGGAACAGCAGGTCGATGATGCGTTCCCCGGTATGGCGGTCAAGATTGCCGGTTGGCTCATCCGCAAACAGCACCTGTGGATGGGGGGCAAAGGCCCGGGCAATGGCCACCCGCTGCTGCTCTCCGCCTGAGAGCTGCTTAGGGTAGTGACTGGCACGTTGCTCCAGGCCAACCCGCTGCAGAACCCCGTCTGCCACCAGGTGGGCATCATGCCGTCCCGCCAGCTCCAGCGGCAGCATTACATTCTCCAGTGCCGTTAGATTGGGTAGCAGCTGAAATGCCTGAAACACAAACCCCACTTTCTCACCCCGCAGGCGGGCGCGGCCGTCCTCATCCAATGCAAACAGGTCCTCATCATCGATTGAGACCCGCCCCTCGGTCGGCGTGTCCAGTCCGGCCAGCAACCCCAGCAGGGTAGATTTCCCCGCCCCTGAGGCGCCTACAATGGCAACAGTCTCACCTGAGGTTATATTAAGATCTATACCTTGCAGTAGTGTCAGATCACCTTCAGGGCTCATCACCCGCTTAGTTAAGTCTTGTGCAGTTACAACATTTTTAGCCGGCATACAGATAGCACCAGGATTGATATAATTTTCAGTATGCGGATCATAGCAACTTTATGCACATACTCCATAAATCTGCGCTGTTATTATTGGAGGCACACAAGTGGAGTTGCTTCCGTAGTTGGGACATAACTTGTACCAAAAAAGATGATGTTAAAGAAACTGTTACTGATATTGATTGCGCTTTATTCAGCTGAAGTTTTTAGCTGTTCCTGTGCGCCACAACCAGAAAACCACAAACAGGGTGTGGAAGAAGCGTTAAAGCACTCCTCATCGGTGGTGTTGGCAGTTGCCACTTCCGTAATCAGAGTGGCCCCTGAAGATGGACAGTTTGATCAAGAGGAAGATATTACGGAGTTCTCTGAAATTGAATCCTGGAAAGGTGGGCATGGAAAGATTTTTCACACCAAGATTGCCACTGTCTGTTGCATATGCGGTTTCAAATTCCAACAGGGTGCAACCTATCTGCTGTATCTGAACGGGCCTAATACTCAAGGCTTCTACACTACGAATATATGCTCCAGAACTAAAATATTGGAGAGGGCTAAAACAGATTTACCAATACTGCGGCAGCTAGGGGCAAAGCAACCCATCAAGCGGGACTGACCGGGTAAGTTAGTTGAATAGTTTTATTCCTGGGCGTGATCTCACCTAGTGTGGTGAGAAGCATCTGTATCAGACTTGATCTACGGCCAGCATCTGGTCATATATCTCCCATGCGGCTTGTGCCTCCTGGGCAGATATCTTCTGTATGGCGTAGCCTGTGTGTACTACGATAAAGTCATTCACTGCAACCGGTTCCTCCTGCAGCATGAACAGGCTGACCTCACGCTGCACACCCTTGGCTTCACATAGGGCAGTGAAGCCATCGATCTGTTTGATTTGCATTGGTATGCCCAGGCACATATGAGGGGTCCAAAAATCCTGATATGAATCACACTCCATAAGTTGCCTGCGGAGCTTTACAGCATGGGGTGTGCGTTGATCTCTATCAGTAAAGAGGATACGCTGGAAGGGTATAAATATCCAACCACGATCTTCAGATATTTACCCGCGAAGGTGGCAACTGGATGGCTGCAGCAGGCATTCTTTTACTTGGTATTGGCAACACCTTACTCACAGATGAGGGTGCCGGTATCCATGCTTTAACCCTTTTCCAATCGCAATATCCAGTCATCCCAAACCTGACCTGTCTCGATGGCGGTACCCTTAGCTTTACGCTGGCTACCTGGATCGAGGATTGTGACCAGTTCATAGTCTTCGATGCGGCCGAATTTCATCAGCCTACCGGCACGGTCAGAACGCTGGTTGGTAAGGATATGGACCAGTTCCTGGGTGCCAGTAAACGCAGTGCCCATGAAGTGGGCCTGCTGGATCTGATGGATATAGCGCGCCTGACAGAGTCACTGCCTGAGAAGAGGGCTTTGATCGGCATTCAGGCCGCTGAGTTTGGCTGGGGTATGCAACCCTGTGCTGCGGTGCAGAAGGCCTTGCCGGTAGCGGTGAATGAGGCCCGTATCCTGATCGAGTCCTGGAATGATATTGACCTGGATCAGCTGAAAAGTGATTCTCAATACAAAGCCATTAAATAGGGCGCACAATCCTTATGTAGAGAACAGTTGATCATGACTAACGAAGCCTTTGCACAGTTCAATATCCAGATTGGTGATGACCTGACCAGAAATGTTCAGCCCCTGTTGCATGAAATACGCCACGGGTTAAAAAACCTGCTGGAAACAGGTGCTACCAGTGTGATTGATTTGCGTAGTATCCCCCTGGCACCGGGTGAGGAAGCAAAGCTTATTGAGCGCCTGGGCCATGGTGAGGTGACGGTGGAACTCGATGCCCTGGGGCTGAGTGAGATCTATGAAACCCAATACCGTGGGGTCTGGTTGGTAACCCACTTCAATGATGATGAGAACATCGTAGGGCGCTTTATCGAAATCACGCTGATCCCGGAAATACTCAAGGCCCAGCAGGAAGATATGCAGGATTCATTGCAACAGTTGGAAGAGGAACTGGCGTCAGGTGATGATGCAGAAGAGATTAAAACCGGTGGGGAGGTTAATTGATGAAGAAACATTCAACCGGAGCAAGACTCTCCAGTAGTGATGACACTCTGGGTGCTGCACTGCGACGTCAGGGGGTATCCCGCCGCAGCTTTCTGAAGTTTTGTGCCGCCACGGCATCGATGATGGCCCTGCCTCCCACTATGGTACCTGCCATCGCCAAGGCCCTGGAGAGTGCGAAAAGGCCTTCGGTTATCTGGCTCTCCTTCCAGGAATGCACCGGGTGCACCGAATCGCTGACCAGGGCGCACACCGCCACTGTAGAGAGCCTGATCTTCGACTCCATTTCACTCGATTATCATCACACCCTGCAGGCCGCTGCCGGCCATGGTGCAGAGGCCGCGCGGGAAGAGGCGATGAAGGAGAACTTTGGCAAGTACCTGCTGGTGGTGGATGGTTCCATACCGGTAGCTGATCCTGGTTACTCCACCATTGCCGGTATCAGTAACCTGGATATGCTGATGGATACGGCCAAGGGTGCGGCCGCCATCATTCCTGTGGGAACCTGTGCCGCCTATGGTGGCATACCCCATGCCGACCCCAATCCTACAGGTGCAGTGTCGGTGGCGGACCTGATCAAGGACAAGCCCATTATCAACGTACCAGGTTGCCCACCGATTCCAGTGGTCATAACCGGGGTGCTGACCCATTTCCTTACCTTTGGCACTCTGCCCGAGTTGGATGATCTTGGACGTCCTCGGGCATTTTATGGCCAGAGTATCCATGATCGTTGTTACCGCAGGCCGTTTTATGACAAGGGCCAGTTTGCTGAAACCTTTGATGATGAAGGTGCCAAGAAGGGATGGTGTCTGTATAAGCTGGGTTGTAAGGGTCCCACCAGTTATAACGCCTGTGCCACCACCAAGTGGAACGATGGCACCAGCTTCCCCATCGAGGCGGGTCACCCCTGTCTGGGATGTTCGGAGCCGGAGTTCTGGGATGGCGGCGGTTTCTACAAGGCGCTGTCCATACCTACAACCGAAGTTGCCCGTGATGCCTTGTATGCAGGTGCAGCCGCGGTTGCAGCCGGATCGGCTCTGGGCATGATGAACCGTGCCCGCAGCAAGCAGGCAAAGTCTGAACATGAGAAGGTCAGTGTGGATGACCTCCAGAAAGAGGATTAGAGCATGACCGAGCTTGAGTTTCTGTCCTGGGTGCGTGGCCCGGGATTTCAAATTGCCACGGTGATATTTGTGTTTGGCATCATTGTCCGTCTGTTGGAAATATTCCTGCTAGGGCGCAAGGCCAATCTGGCCGAAGCCAACGGTTCAGAGATGTCAGGCGGCATGCGGGCCATCTTCAGTCGCATGGCGCCTGAGAGCGATACCATGAAGCGCTCAATGTTTACCATCGTCGCCGGTTATATATTCCACATTGGACTGTTCATAGTCATATTCTTATTCGCCCCACATATCCTGTTCTTCTCGGATGTGATCGGTTTCAGTTGGGGTGCTCTGCCCACACCTGTGGTGGATATGACCAGCGTGATAACCATGATCACCCTGGCGGCAGTGCTGCTGCACCGCATCAAGGATCCGGTTATGAAATATCTGACCAAGACGCAGGATTACCTGGTGTGGCTGGTGACCTTCCTGCCATTGCTCACCGGCTACCTGGCTTTTCACCGTGTGGGGCTCCCTGCGCCATCGCTGCTGGCGCTGCATATCCTCAGCGTGGAACTGCTGATGGTGCTGTTCCCCTTTACCAAGCTGATGCACGCCTTCACCTTCGTACTGTCGCGTTGGTATAACGGCGCCATTTCCGGTTACAAGGGGGTACGCTCATGAGTACCAAACTTGAACAGGCGGTACATGCCCTGAAAGAGCAGATTGATGCGCCGGTGGCCTCCTTTCTCAGCAGTTGTGTGCACTGTGGTATGTGTGCCCAGGCCTGTCTGTTCCATACCGAAACCGGTGATCCTAAATACACCCCGATCCTGAAGGTGGAACCGCTGCGCCGGGTCTGGCAGCAGGAGTACACATTCTGGGGCCGCATGAAGAAGATGTTCGGGCTGGCCAAGCCCATAACCGATGAGTTTCTCGCTGAGTGGGAAGAGCTGGTGTATGACAGCTGCACCATGTGTGGACGCTGTTCCATGGTGTGCCCGGTGGGAAATGATATTACCTACATGATACGCAAGACCCGTGAAGGGATGGCAGTGTCTGGCCATGTGCCGGATGGGCTGGTGGGAGCCACCACCCGTGCGGTTACCATCGGTAGCCCCATGGGAGTGAAATTCGTTGCGCTGGAGGCACAGATCCGGCATGTGGAAAAAGATTACGGATACAAGGTGCCGGTGGATGTAGAGGGTGCCGATTATCTCTGCATGCTCTCGTCCATGGAGATAATGAACTTCCCGGAATATATCGGTGCCATTGCCAAGATATTCGATCATGCCGATGTTTCCTGGACATTGTCCAGCAAGGCATTTGAGGCCACCAACAGCGGTATTCAGATTGGGGTGTCGGATATTGCCGCCGAGCTGGTGCAACGTATCGTCAGTGAGGCAGAACGACTCAAGGTGAAATGTGTCATCAGCCCCGAGTGTGGCCATGCCTATACCGCCATACGCTGGGAAGGCCCTAACCTGGCGGGGAAAAAGTTTGGATTCAAGGTGCGGCATATCCTGGAAGTGCTGGATGAGTTACGCCAGGAAGGGCGTCTGAAGACCGAGGGCATGAAGGATAATCGACTCACCTACCATGATCCTTGTCAGATTGGGCGTCGTGGTGGTGTGCTGGAGCAACCAAGAAACCTGATCAACATGGTAGCCAGTGATTTTGTGGAGATGCCGGATGCCGGCAAGATGAATTGGTGCTGTGGTGCCGGTGGTGGAGTCAGCACAAATGAACGGGCCGATGAGATCAGGCTTAAGTCGTTTCAGCGCAAAAAAGAGCAGCTGGAAGCGGTGCAGGCAGAAACACTGGTATCGGCCTGTTCCAACTGCCGAATCCATATCGAGGATGGGTTGGAGGCGTACCACATGGATATTCCGGTAATCAGCCTTACTGAGACCCTGGCAGAACACCTGGTGGATAAAGAGTAAGGGGAGTGGCGTGATGACGATACAAAACGACTCTGAATTCAGAAAGGTACTGGAAGGCCTCAGTTACCCACAGCAACGCGAAGTGGCGGCACTGTTTGTAGATAATGTGCTGGCTCTCAGCAGTGATGATCGCATCCTACGGGTGGTAAAAGTTGCGCAGGATAAAACTGCTACCACCGATGAACTTGCTGTTGCCCTCAAATCTGCCCGTGCCGCCAGTTTTGACAGTCATACCCGTTGTGGCGCTGAGGGAGACTGGAAAGAGCAGGCCGGTTATTTTGTAGCACGTGCCGCTGCAGCAGCAGTTACTCCACAGGCCCAGTGTCGTGTGGGTGGCCCTGCCTGGCAGGCAGCCATGAGCTGCAGGATGGCGCGAACCAGCATGGCCATAGATGCAGAGGATGGAGCAGGTAGTGATGAAAGCAAGCAGCAGTACATGATCCTTAGCGAGTTCCTGCAGTCGCAGTAAACAAGTGCATTGGTGAAATTACACTAGAGAGAAATTGGCATGTCAGATACTGGGAATAAAAGAGTTGTCGTTGACCCGATCACCCGCATCGAGGGCCATCTGCGCATTGAGGCCCAGATGGATGGCAACAAGATAGCCAACGCTTACTCATCCGGTACCATGGTGCGCGGTATCGAGGTGATCCTGCAAGGACGGGACCCGAGAGATGCCTGGGCCTTTGCGCAACGCATCTGTGGTGTGTGTACCCTGGTGCACGGGCTGGCCTCCATTCGCTCGGTGGAGGATGCGCTCAACTACACCATACCGCACAACGCGGAACTGATCCGTAATCTTATGAGCGGTGCTCAATACATCCATGATCATGTAATGCATTTTTATCATCTGCATGCCCTGGACTGGGTGGATGTGGTTTCCGCCCTGAGTGCTGATCCCAAGGCTACCTCTGAGCTGGCCCAGTCTTTGAGCAATTATTCCAAGTCATCGCCGGGATATTTCTCGGATATGAAAAAGAAGCTGAAGAAGTTTGTGGATGCGGGGCAGCTGGGTATTTTTGCCAAGGCCTACTGGGGACACCCGGCATACAAGCTGCCACCTGAGGCCAACCTGATGGCGGTGGCGCACTATCTGGAGGCACTCACCTGGCAACGGGATGTGGCCAAGCTGCACACTATCTTTGGCGGTAAGAATCCGCATCCCAACTTTGTTGTGGGTGGTGTGCCCTGTCCCATAGATCTGAATTCTGATTCTGCCATCAATGCCAAGCGTCTGTCCCAGGTACAGGACATCATCAACCAGATGAAGGAGTTCGTGGAGCAGGTGTATGTGCCGGATACACTGGCCATTGCCAGTTTTTACAAGGACTGGGGCGCACGTGGAGAGGGCCTGGGGAATTTCCTCACCTATGGTGATTTCCCTGGTAAAGGCGGTATGGCAGACCCAGCCGGTTACATGATTCCATCCGGCGCTATCCTCAATCGTGACCTGAGCAAAGTCCATGATGTGGATATGAATGCAGCAGAGGAGATCCAGGAGTACATATCACACTCCTGGTATGACTACGCTGGCGGCAAGGATGGAGGTTTGCACCCTTACGATGGTGAAACCAATCTGAACTACACCGGGCCAAAACCTCCATATCAGCAACTAGATGTGGACCAGTCCTACTCATGGCTAAAGTCGCCACGCTGGAAAGGTCATGCCATGGAAGTGGGGCCGCTGGCACGGGTACTGATGTTGTATGCGCGTGGCCATGAACAGACCAAAGATCTGGTTGGTATGACATTGAAGAAGCTGGATGTACCGGTAACCGCTCTGTTCTCAACCCTGGGGCGTACTGCAGCCAGAACCTTGGAGACCAAGATCTTTGCTGATGCCATGCAGGGCTGGATGGATGACCTGGTTGCCAATGTAAAAGCCGGTGATAACAAGACCTTTAACGAAGTGTTATGGGAACCATCCAGTTGGCCCAAGCAGGCCCGTGGTGTGGGCTTCATGGAGGCACCCCGTGGTGGCCTAGCGCACTGGATTGTGATCGAGGATGAGAAGATTAAGAACTACCAGGCAGTGGTACCCAGTACCTGGAATGCCGGGCCGCGAGACGGTCAGGGTCAGCCGGGCGCCTATGAGGCTGCCCTGCAGGATAACCATACCCTGCATGATGCAGAACAGCCGGTGGAGATCCTACGCACCATTCACAGCTTTGATCCCTGTATCGCCTGTGCGGTACATCTGACAGACCCGGATGGGGAAGAGATTACGACGATTAAGGTCAGATAAACAGCCTGTTGTTGTACTGGCGCTCTAGCTGTTCAGGATCTGTTCCAGTTCTTCCTCAGTGAGCAGCCACTCCTCCTCAGTGACAGTCAGTTCCTTATCGACTTTGGCCTTATCTGCCAGTAGCTGTTTCAGTTGGGCCTTGTTGTTGTCTGCATAGATCTCGGAACCGGCCAATTCAATCTCCAGGCGATTCTGTTCCTGCATGAGCTGCTCTACCCGCTGTTCCAGCTTCTTTAACCGGTTACGCAGGGGCTGCAACAGGCGGCGCTGTTCTGCCTCCTGACGCTTGCGATCTTTGCGGGCGTTGGCGCTGTGTTCACGGGTGTCATTAGAGGTAGTTGGTTTTTCGTTCTCCTGGGCGCGGTTGTCCAGCAGCCAGCGTGGGTAGTCGTCCAGGTCACCCTTGAATTCATCTGCCTTGCCGGCGTTCACCAACAGCAGCAGGTCGGTGGTGGTGCGCAACAGATGACGGTCATGGGATACGATGACCATGGCGCCAGTGAACTCCTGCAGTGCCGTGCTCAGGGCGTGGCGCATCTCTATATCCAGGTGGTTGGTAGGCTCGTCCAGGAGTAATAGATTAGGGCGCTGGTACACCAGCAGGGCCAGAACCAGTCTGGCCTTTTCCCCGCCGGAGAAGGGTGCGGTAAGGCTCTCAGCCCGGTCACCGGAGAAACCAAACCCGCCCAGAAAGTTGCGCAGTGACTGTTCAGTGGCAGTGGGATCGATCTGTAACAGATGTTCCAGTGGTGTGTGCTCCGGGTGCAGCTGGTCCAGTTGATGTTGGGCAAAATAGCCAATGTTCAGATCCTGTGCTGTGGTGCGTTTTCCCTGCCTGGTTTCCAGTTCCCCTGCCAGCAGTTTGATCAGGGTGGATTTGCCGGCACCGTTGGGACCCAGCAGTCCGATGCGATCTCCCGGTGACAGGTTCAGATTGATGCCATCAAGAATCAGCTCATCACCATAGCCGGTAGCTGCCTGCTCCAGCTTCAATAGTGGGTGCGGGGTCTTTTCCGGTGGTCTGAAGGCAAAGTGAAAAGGGGAGTCCACATGGGCCGGGGCAATCAGTTCCATGCGCTCCAGTGCCTTGAGTCGGCTCTGGGCCTGACGGGCCTTGGTGGCCTTGGCGCGGAAGCGTTCCACGTAGCTATGGATGTGAGCGATCTCACGTTGTTGCTTTTCATACACCGCCTGCTGATTGGCCAGACGCTCAGCCCGGATATGTTCGAATGCAGAGTAGTTGCCGCTATAGAGGGTGATCTGGTCCTGCTCTATATGAGCAATGTGGCTGGTTACAGAATCCAGGAAGTCTCGATCATGAGAAATCAACAGCAGGGTACCGCTGTAGTTTTTCAGCCAGGACTCCAGCCAGATCACTGCATCCAGGTCCAGGTGATTGGTGGGTTCGTCCAGTAACAGAAGATCGGAACGACACATAAGGGCGCGTGCCAGGTTCAGACGCATGCGCCAGCCACCCGAGAAACTGTTTACCGACCGCTCCTCTTCTCCTGGCCGGAAGCCGAGACCATGCAGCAGGCGGGCAGCACGGGAACCTGCGCTATAACCACCTATGGTTTCCAGTTTGGCATGCAGTTCTGCGGCCAGTTCACCCCGGTGGTCCTGCTCTGCCTGGAGCAGGGCATACTCGGTTTCACGCAGCTCTGTGTCCCCATCCAGTGTGTACTCTATGGCGGCACGGTCATCGGCTGGGGTTTCCTGGGCAACATGGGCGATTACCCACTCCTTGGGGCGATAAAAATCTCCCTCATCGGCGTGGATTTCATCCCGTATCATGGCGAACAGACTGGATTTGCCAGTGCCATTAGCCCCGGTCACGCCAACCCTTTGTCCCGGGTGGATGGTGAAGTTGGCATCGGAAAACAGGCACCTGGCACCACGGCGCAGGCTGAGTTGGTTAAATCGAAGCATGGTATCTAAAGTTGGACAAGCCCGTTAATACTCTATTGGGTTTGAATATAGTGCCACTATGTAACCTACCTATTCACCAAAGGAAAGCCCTTTTTCCAAAAATTGAATTAAAACCATCACCAGAGGCATTAAAACTGGCATTTTTCCGAGTAACGGTATCTTTCTGTGGTTAAACAGTAGTTTCTGTTATATCCAGCGTCAGCGTGCAAATCTATAATTTAATGATGGGGTCGTGTATCAGGTTGTCTGAGTGATATCGGTTGTTCCAGTTGGTTGATTAATTACGGGGTTGGTTATGATTCGCTTTGTTCATTGCGTAAAGCGTAATAAGAATATGGATAGTGGGGAGTTTCGGCGTTATTGGAATAGTGCGGAATTTCAATCACTGCTTGATCGTATGGTTCTTCTGTCAGGGGCACGCAGGATAGAGAGGAACCTGACTCTGATGGTCGAGGCAAATACCATGTTGCAAAAGGAACGTGACTCGGGTGATCCTTTCGATGGAATCATTGAGCTGTGGATGGATAGTGCCAGAGATCTGAATGCCGCTCTTGAGTCTGCAGAGTTTTTTGAACTGATGGATGAGTTGGAACAGTATCAAAGCGAGTTTATCGATTTTCATGAGTCACGCAGGTTTTTTACCGAGTATAATCCTGAAACCTAATGGTCAACACGCCTGTCTAACGGCCTGACCATGAGCTTATGATTGCGTCGGGTGGAGGGCAATGAGAATGAAAAAATACACTTTGTTTCTGTTGGTGGTGATCATGGCCATATTTAGTTGCCAGACCCTGGCCGCTACTGATCCAGCCTATATCATCCCCAAGCCTGGTAGTGTGGTAAAACTCAAGAGATCACTGTTAGTGGAGGGAGGGCGCGTCAAGGTGTATCTGCAGCGTGGTGAGGTGGTGCGCAGGTGGGACCTGGATCACTACTATCCAAGCTGTAACTTCGAGTTGTACAAGTTGCCGCAGAGCTCTACCACTATTCGACCTGGTAGCTTCAAGGTAGTTCGCACTGTGCGTGATATCGACTATATGGTGCAATCAGATTGGCCGCAACGCGCTGGTCTGAGCCGGGTCAGTAGTGATGGTGGTGGTTTGAGTATGATCATCCATGTGGTGAATATGTATATAAAATCGTCCCGACAACCCAACGTCTACAAGCTAACCTGCCGTAGCTGGCAGGCTCATCCCCACGAGGCCAAGGAACCTAACATCGCTGACATGCGTGAAGCCCTGGGTAACATAGCATCCATACGGATGCGTGGCAGATAACCTGCTAGCCGGGGTTGGTTGTTGCTGGCAGCTCCTTGATGTACAGCTCCTGCTTGTTGTAGGGGATTTCAATACCTTCCTGCTGAAACCGTTTGTAGATGGTCATCACCAGCAGATGTACCACCTTGCCCCGCAGTTCCGGCTCCTCTACCCATGCCAGTAGCTCAAGATCCACACCGGAGGCACCGAAGGCGCGGTACCTTACTCTGGGCTCAGGCATGTGGCACACCTCCGGTTCTGCTTCGGCTATCTGCATCAGAATGTCATTCACCAGATCCAGATCCGTGCCATAGGCTACGCCGATCTTGATGCGGATACGGAATTTCTCATGGGGTCCGCCAGATTCGTTTACCACCTTGCTATTTCCCATTAGAGAGTTGGGAATGGTTACTTCCACATCGTCCCGTGTCAGCAGTCTGGTACTGCGAATCCCCATATGGGTGATCTTGCCCCGTACCTCATTATCGATTACCACGTAGTCGCCCAGCTTGTAGGGTGAGTCGGCCATGATAAACACGCCCGAGAACAGATTGGCCAGGGTATCCTTGGCGGCAAAACCCACTGCGATACCGATGATACCGGCTGAGGCCAGCCAAGCGGTCATGTCGATCTTCCAGGCCTGGAAGATAAAATAGACTCCCAGGGCAACGATGATCACGGCAGCCAGGTTGGTGAACAGGGGCAGGGTTTGGGAACGGACCAGCTTGGTTCTGCGTCGGCGGCGGCTGATTCTCTGTAGCACCATCTTTGAGGCATGTAGGGCGAACAGCATCCAGAGAAATACCAGGATACTGTAAACTACAGATCTGGCTACCTGCTCCACACCCTCAGAGACACCAGCGGTGGATATTGCTATCACCAGGCCGAGAAGAATTACGGTCCAGAACAGTGGCTGATGCAGCACTTCAACCAGTTTGTCATCCAGTGTGGTATTGGTCTTCCCCACCAGCCGGTGGATCACGTTCTCCACTATGATCTCAATCAGCTGGGCTGCTGCCAGTGCCAGCACCAGTACCACTGCGGCCTTGATATAGGCGTGTTCGGTATACAGTCCGAGCATGGCTGCGGCCGCTGCCAAAAGCAGAATAGTTGCCGCTTTGCGAACTGGTGATTGATCCATGCCTTCACCCATGGTGCGGAGTTTGGTTAAGAATGAGTTTTGCATTGTTGGTGGTCTCAGCCGGGGGTTATTCTGCAACAGAGGGCTATTCTAGCCTGTATGCTGGGTCGGGCTCTACGGGAATCAGTGCTCAGCTGCGGTCCAGGCGTCGATAGCCAATGGCTTCGCCCAAGTGGCTGCTGTTGATCTGCTCCGACTGGTCCAGGTCAGCAATGGTGCGGGCCAGCTTCAGGATGCGGTGGTAGGCACGGGCCGACAGACCCAGTTGCTCCATGGCTCTATGCACCAGTTGCATGGAGGCGGTATCCAGGCGGCAGAACTGCTCCACTTCTCTACTGGAAAGAGCTGAGTTGGGCACTCCTCCGCGCTGCAGTTGGATATCGCGTGCGGCCTCAACCCGGTTACGCACGCTCTTACTCTCTTCACCACTGTTCACCGCCGTATGTTGCAACTGCTGGGGTGCAACTCTTGGTACTTCGATGTGGATGTCGATGCGGTCCAATAGTGGCCCGGAGATACGTTGGCGATAACGGCTTACCTGTTCCGAAGTGCAGCTACAGCTCTGGCCGCCACTATCTCCCAGATGGCCGCAGGAACATGGGTTCATGGCTGTTATGAGCTGAAACCTGGCTGGAAACTCAGCTTGCCTGGCAGCCCGGGAGATAGTGATGCTGCCGGACTCCATGGGTTCACGCAGTACCTCCAGCACCCGGCGATCAAACTCCGGCAGTTCATCCAGAAACATCACGCCCTGATGAGCCAGGGATATCTCCCCAGGCCTTGGGTTACCACCACCTCCCACCAGGGCCACGCCGGATGCAGTGTGGTGGGGCTGTCTGAAGGGGCGCATCTTCCAGTCGTTGAAGTCAAAGCCGCGCTCACTAATAGAGAGAACAGCGGCACTCTCCAGGGCCTCGCCCTCGGTCATGGATGGCAGGATTCCGGGTAATCTGCTGGCCAGCATGGACTTACCAGAACCTGGAGGGCCAATCATTAGCATGGAATGAGCGCCAGCTGCTGTCACCTCCAGGGCGCGTTTGGCCTGGGACTGTCCGCGTACATCGGCCAGGTCCAGCTTATGCCCATGCCCCATGCAGGTGGTTGTATGGCTGGCTGTGGGTAGCTGCTGACCCTGGATCAGGTGCTCACATACCTGTAACAGGTGGTCTGCGGTGTAGGTGATGATCCCGTCCACCAGCGAGGCCTCGGCACCGTTCTCTGTGGGGACAATCAGGGACCTGCCTTCAGCCCGGACAGCCAGGGCAATAGGCAGAACTCCCTTAATTGGGCGCAGGGTGCCAGACAGCGCCAGCTCGCCAGCAAATTCATAGCCGGAGCACTCCTGTTGTGGGATCTGCCCGGAGGCGGCAAGAATTCCCAAGGCTATGGGCAGGTCAAAACGTCCGCCCTCCTTGGGCAGGTCGGCAGGGGCCAGGTTTATGGTGATGCGGCGGGTGGGAAATTCAAACTGTGAGTTAAGAATGGCGCCGCGTACCCGGTCTTTACTCTCCCGAACAGCCATCTCTGGAAGCCCCACAATGGAGAGGGCCGGGAGGCCGTTGGCGATGTGTACCTCAACAGTTACCAGGGGTGCGTTTATACCGTCACGGGCACGGCTATGCAGAACTGCTAGGGACATTGTTACCTTCCATGGTAATAGGTCTATTTGTTATTAGTCGGTAGCGCTATTTGATTCCAGCTCGGCGACTACCTTTTCCAATTTATCCAGTTTTTCACGCGTACGCTGTAACACCGCCTGTTGCAGGTCGAACTCATCGCGGGTCACCAGATCCAGACGGGAGAGGCCGGCTTCCAGGGCAGTACGCAGATTTTTCTCCAGGTCTTCCTGGAGATACTTCAGGCCAGTGGGCACATTTGCAGACACCCGTTTGGCGATATCGTCTATCACAGTTTTATCAATCATGGCGGAAGATTATCCCTGTCTGTAGGGCTTGTCCAGGTCCCTGTAGGCACAAAAAGGGTGCGTACTTTTGGTGCACGGATTTGATTGGTTCCTTTTTGGTGCATATAGATCCATATAAAGCGAGTGGTAATTTTGTAACTATATGAAATTACACGAAATAGGTGTGTTGGCACGTTAGCTGCTTATAAGTTGGCACTAATTTAGCGACGGGTCTGTTCCGTTTCATTCAATTTTATAATTATGATCAAAATAGCAAGGGGTTTGTAATGAAATTTAAATCAATGGTACTGGCAGTTTGCGCCATGCTGATAGCTGTTCCCAGCATTGTCAGTGCAGAACACTCATTAAGCGCAAATGTTGCACTCACTACCGATTATGTGTGGCGTGGTATCTCCCAGACGGATGAAGACCCTGCCATCCAGGGTGGTTTTGATTGGGAACACAGCAGTGGTTTTTCTGCTGGCGTCTGGGGGTCGAATGTAGACTTTGGTGATGATGCCAGTATGGAACTGGATCTCTATGCCGGCTTCTCCAAGGAGTTCAATGGTGTTGCCCTGAGCATAGGTTTCATCCACTACAACTATCCGGATGAGAGCGACCTGAATTTCAATGAGATCAACTTCGGTATTGGTTACGGTCCGGTTAGTGCCATGGTCTCCTATACCGATGAGTTCGGCGAGGGTGCCGAGGAGGCCATCTACTACGAACTGGGTGCTGACTTTGATCTGCCAGTTGGAGGCTTGGCGTTGGGACTGCATGCAGGCTATTACGATATTGACTCATCAGATGGTGAGAGCTATGCCGACGTGAAAATAGCCTTGTCCAAAG
Organism: Chromatiales bacterium; assembly: GCA_028278145.1. GTDB lineage: Bacteria > Pseudomonadota > Gammaproteobacteria > Chromatiales > Chromatiaceae > JAAGZL01. The sequence continues at coordinate 19,463 of JANQEV010000018.1, forward strand.
AGGTTCAAGGATTCGGTTTTGAACTGGCCTATACCGATACTGATCTGAGCAAGACCAAATGTGGTGGTGACACCTGTGGTGGTCGCGCCATCTTTACGGTTTCAAAAAGCTTCTGAGCAGATGGTACCCCCGAACCGGGGGATGCGATGACAATAGATATTTCCGGTTTGTGGCTTGTCACTGGCCCGGAACAGTTTGAGGAGAATGTTGTATGAAGATGGTTACGGCAATTATCAAGCCTTTCAAGTTGGATGATGTGCGTGAGTCACTGTCCGAGATAGGAATCTCCGGCATCACAGTTACTGAAGTAAAGGGTTTTGGGCGCCAGAAGGGACACACCGAGTTGTATCGTGGTGCCGAGTACGTGGTGGATTTTCTACCCAAGATCAAGATGGATGTGGCGGTGGATGACAGCGTTGTGGATCAGGTGATCGATGCCATAACCAATGCTGCCAAGACCGGCAAGATCGGTGACGGCAAGATCTTTGTGTCTGATCTTGACCAGGTGGTACGCATCCGTACCAGTGAGACCGGGGCTGAGGCTCTTTGATCTATCAAATGATATTGATGGTCCGGATTGATCTTATCTAGTTCCAACATCAACTAGGGCAGGGAAGCCCGCGGACCGCACCTAGCTAGAACTCAATGACTCTGTTTTTCAAGGGGCCGGGAAGCCCCCAGGGGGCCGTTTGGCCTCAAGAAACTCAAAATACTCTGACTGGAGGGTAAGAAAGTGGAAGATATTCTCAATCTTAGATATGCGTTGGATACGTTTTATTTCCTGATGTCCGGCGCTCTGGTGATGTGGATGGCAGCAGGTTTTGCCATGCTGGAAGCAGGCTTGGTTAGGGCCAAGAATACGGCAGAGATCCTGACCAAGAACGTCTCCCTGTTTGCTATCGCCTGTATCATGTACATGCTCTGTGGCTACAGCATTATGTATCCGGATGGTGGCAACGGCATCATCCCGGCCCTGGACTTCTCCTTCATGCTCGGTGGTGACAATGATCCGGCGGCGGTGCTGAAACAGGACCCATCCAAGTGGTATGACGGTGATTACTACTCCGGCATGTCTGATTTCTTCTTTCAGGTAGTGTTCGTGGCGACTGCCATGTCCATTGTCTCAGGTGCCGTGGCCGAGCGTATGAAGTTATGGAGCTTTCTCGGTTTTGCCGTGGTAATGACCGGTTTCATCTACCCCATGCAGGGTTACTGGAAGTGGGGCGGTGGTTTTCTGGATGGTCTGGGCTTCAATGACTTCGCAGGCTCTGGTGTAGTACATCTGTGTGGAGCGGCAGCGGCCCTGGCCGGCGTACTCCTGCTGGGTGCACGTAAGGGTAAGTACGGACCCAATGGTGAGGTGCGGGCTATACCTGGTGCCAACATGCCTCTGGCTACTCTGGGTACCTTCATCCTGTGGTTAGGGTGGTTTGGGTTCAATGGTGGTTCGGAACTGATTCTCTCCAATGTGGGAGAGGCCAATGCAGTGGCAGCGGTATTTGTGAATACCAATGCAGCCGCAGCCGGTGGCGTAATTGCTGCGATGATTACAGCCCGTGCTGTATTCGGTAAGGCTGATCTGACCATGACACTCAACGGCGCCCTGGCCGGACTGGTTGCCATCACCGCAGAGCCGCTAGCTCCTAGCCCGCTGCTGGCCACCATCGTCGGTATGGTCGGTGGTCTCCTGGTGGTATTCTCTATTATCACTCTGGATAAGCTGAAGATCGACGATCCGGTTGGTGCTATTTCGGTACATGGTGTGGTAGGTATGTGGGGACTGCTGGCAGTTGCCATAACCAACCCAGAAGCCACCTTTGGGGCCCAGATCATTGGTCTGGTTACCATCTTTGGCTGGACCTTTGGTGCCAGTCTGCTGGTCTGGTACATCATCAAGGTCAGCGTTGGAATCAGGGTTTCCGAACAGGAAGAGTACGAAGGTGTGGATATCGGTGAGTGTGGACTCGAAGCCTATCCAGAATTCGTAGGCTCACGTGGCTCTGCCATGTAATCAGATTTTCATATCAAGGGAAAACGGGCGCTGCGGCGCCCGTTTTTTTTACCCCAAATATTTTTTCAGTGACCGGCTGCCTGTTACGGGGTAATCTTTGTATCATATGGACCATCTCAATCATTCTGTACTCAGCCTTTATGCCATCCAGTGATCACGAAAAGCCAGACTGCCCGGTAGGTGAGGATGAATGCAAGCTGGTGGATGAGCTGGTGTGTCTGCGCCACTCCAACAGTGAGCTGGAAAAGCTGGTGCATACGGATAATCTCACCGGACTGTTCAATTACCGGCACTTTGCCCTGGTTCTGGAACAGGAACTGGAGCGTACCCGGCGCACGGGACAACCCACTTCCATGATCATGCTGGATCTGGACTATTTCAAACGTATCAATGACACCTGGGGCCATGAGTCAGGTAACATGGTACTGCAGCAAAGTGCAGAGTTGATTAAAAAGAGTCTGCGCAAGATAGATATCCCATGCCGCTATGGAGGAGAGGAGTTTGCCATTGTCCTGCCAGGCACCAACCTGCCATTGGCTGTGAGTGTTGCCAATCGGCTGCGTGAATCAATCATGGCAACACCGGTGGACCTGGGAGAGGAGCAGATTGAATATACTGCTAGCATGGGGGTGGACTCCTATATCATGGGGGATGCAGTAAGCCCCGAGGAATTTATAAAGCGGGTGGATAGCCAGCTATATCGGGCCAAGGAGGAAGGTCGAAATAGGGTATGCCATAAACCTATCGACTATCTCAAGCCGGAAACCGAGGTCAGTTCTGATGAAAAACGGGCCCTGTTTGGAAAAACATAAACGTGAGGGAATATGTATAGACCACATGTACTGAAGTTAATACCGTTGCTGCTTGTTTTGCTGGCGACATCTGCCTCCGCTGGTATCTACCGCTGGGTAGATGAGAATGGTCAGGTGCATTTCGGGACACGGCCTCCGGCAGATGCCAGTAATAGCTCTGAAGTGAAGATTCGCAAACAACAGCAATCAACCACTGAAGAGGCACCTGTAAACCGTGCTGAACAGAGGAGCAGGTATCTGGAGCAGCGGCAGCGCGAGAAGGCAGAACGAAAAGAGAAGAAGGCCAAGGAGCTGAAGAGAAAAAAACAACGAGATCAGGCTTGTGCCTACTCTAAAGACAAGCTCAAGGAGTATTTACGCTCTAGAAGATTGTATGAGCCAAAATCAGATGGTAAGCGTCGATGGCTTAGTGATGAAGAGAAGGAAAAGGCCATTGCCGAGATGCGACAGGAAGTGAAGAGATGGTGCAAGAAATAGAATTAGAGAATCTATATGAATGACAACAAACCGTTTATTCTGGTAGATGGCTCCTCCTACCTGTTTCGTGCCTATCACGCTTTACCACCGCTGACCAACTCTAAAGGCGAGCCCACCGGTGCAATCGTGGGGGTGCTGAATATGCTGCGGCGCCTGCTGGATGAGTACCAGCCTGAACATATGGCGGTGGTGTTTGATGCCCCCGGCGGCAGCTTCCGTAATCAGATCTACAGTGAATACAAGGCCAATAGACCCCCCATGCCGGATGACCTGCGGGATCAGATACAGCCTCTGCATGAGATCATTCAGGCCATGGGTCTACCCCTGCTGATAGAGACCGGGGTAGAGGCAGATGATGTCATCGGTACCCTGGCACACCAGGCACAACAACAGGGGCTGGATACACTTATCTCCACTGGTGATAAGGATATGGCGCAGTTGGTGAATGAGCGGGTGACGCTGATAAACACCATGTCGGACAAGCTCACTGATCGGGATGGAGTGGTGGAAAAGTTCGGAGTGACGCCAGAGCAGATAATCGACTACCTGGCCCTGGTGGGGGACAGCTCAGACAACATTCCGGGAGTGCCCAAGTGTGGGCCCAAGACCGCAGCCAAGTGGTTGGGGCAGTATGGTGACCTGGACAATCTCATGGTCCATGCCAATGAGATCAAAGGTAAGGTGGGGGAGTACCTGCGTGATAGCCTGGAACAGTTACCCATGGCACGGGAGCTTGCCACCATCAAGCTGGATGTGGAGCTGGATGTGGGAGTATCTGCGCTCAAGCCAACCGATGCCGACACCACAGCCCTGAGACAGCAGTACACCAGACTGGAATCCAAGCGCATGCTCGATACCTTGGGTGAGTCGTCTGAGCAGGAACCCGAGCAGGAGACCCCAGAGCCGGTGCAGGGTGATTACCAGACCATTCTGGAACGGGATGAATTTGAGGCCTGGGTAGAGCGTCTGGAGCAGTCAGAACTGTTTGCCTTCGATACCGAGACCAACAGCCTGGACTACATGCAGGCGGAACTGGTGGGGCTATCATTTGCTATTGATCCCGGGGAGGCGGCCTACGTACCGGTGGCACATAACTATCCAGGAGTGCCGGAGCAGCTGGAACGGGTCTATGTGCTGGAGCGCCTCAAGCCGTTGTTGGAAGATCCCGCAAAATCCAAGGTGGGGCAGAACCTCAAGTATGACATGAGCGTGTTGGCCCGCTACGGAATTGAGATGCGGGGGATCGCCTTTGATACCATGCTGGAGTCCTATGTGCTGGACTCTACGGCCTCGCGCCATGATATGGATTCACTGGCCAGCAACTATCTTGAGCACACCACCATTAAGTATGAAGAGGTGGCAGGCAAGGGCGCCAAGCAGATCAGCTTTGATCAGGTACCTTTGGAACAGGCGGCCCCCTATGCTGCAGAAGATGCTGACATAACCCTGCGTCTGCACCAGCGTCTATGGCCTTCCCTGGAACAGGAGCCTGCGCTTACTGGAGTATTTCGGGAGTTAGAGATGCCACTGGTGCCGGTATTGTCCCGCATGGAACGAATCGGGGTACAGGTGGATGGCGACATGCTGAAACGGCAGAGTCAGCGCTTTGCCGAGAAACTGCATGAACTGGAACAGCGTGCCTACGACATTGCCGGACGACCCTTCAATCTGGGTTCTCCCAAACAGATTGGCCAGATCTTCTTCGAGGAGCTGGAGATGCCGGTCATCTCCAAGACCCCCAAGGGGGCACCATCCACGGCGGAGTCAGTGCTGCAGGAGTTGGCAGAGCAGGAGTTTGAACTGCCGGCATTGATCCTGGAACACCGCGGCCTCAGTAAGCTCAAGTCCACCTATACCGACAAGCTGCCTCAGATGATGGACCAGGACAGTGGCCGTATTCACACCTCATACCACCAGGCGGTGGCTGCCACTGGCAGGCTTTCGTCTTCATCCCCCAATCTGCAGAACATCCCCATTCGTAGTGAAGAGGGGCGGTTGATACGCCAGGCCTTTGTTCCCGCAGATGGCTACCGTATGCTGGCGGCTGATTACTCCCAGATCGAGTTGCGCATCATGGCGCATCTATCCGGCGATGATGGGTTGTTAAATGCGTTTGCCAGCGGGGCCGATATTCATCGAGCCACGGCAGCAGAGGTGTTTGGGCAAGAGTTGGATGCAGTTACCGACGACCAGCGGCGTTCCGCCAAGGCCATCAACTTTGGGTTGATCTATGGCATGTCGGCCTTTGGTCTGGCGCGGCAGCTCAAGGTGGAACGCAGTGCGGCTCAAAACTACATAGACCTCTATTTCGACCGTTATCCCGGGGTGATGGAGTTTATGGAGCGGACCCGGAAGGAGGCCCATGACAAAGGCTACGTGGAGACGGTATTTGGACGCCGTCTCTACCTGCCGGAAATAAATGCCAGGAACAAGCAGCGTCAGGCTGCGGCTGAGCGTACCGCCATCAATGCCCCCATGCAGGGGACGGCATCAGATATTATCAAGCGCGCCATGTTGGATGTGGATGGCTGGATACGGTCCGAAGCAGCGCCGGTGCGTATGATCATGCAGGTACATGATGAGCTGGTGTTTGAGGTGCGTGCTGATGAGCTTGAGTCTTCCAGTGAGCGTATTCGCAGCCATATGGAGAGTGCAGCTGAATTGAAGGTGCCCCTGCTGGTGGATGTTGGAATAGGGGATAACTGGGATGAGGCACACTAACTGGGGTGTATCCCAAAAACTCAACACGCAGACCGTAGGCCAGAATAAGCACTAGCGTTTCTGGCGGAAACTCCACGATGTGCTGCCAGGAACGCCGCGCTTATCCCGGCCTACATATCTAGTTAAATCAGTGTGTTATGCATGGTAGTGAAACTGGTGGAACTTTTATTGGGCCGGGTAGTCACAGGGGTATGCGCTGAGAAGCGCCGGGTCATCTTTCCCCAGGTGGCCCGTTTGCCCGGCATCCCCAGCTGGGCCATCTGATCCCGGTCGCCTTCCCTCCCCTTTAGGGACCGGGGTCTTCTTTTTTTCGCAGGATAATATTCAGTTTAATCAAGCACATAGCCTGCTGTAATCCAGGTGTTTAGGAATTAAACGAATATAGGCTAAGATTTTTCCGGTATTTCGAGCCACTGGTCCAGGACCTCATGAGCCTGATCTATACCCTGGCGTTTCAGGGCGGAAAACAGCTGTACGCTAACCATATCTCCAAGGGGATATATCTCGCGTTGAATCTTTTGCAGGCTGGCTGCGGCTGCACCACGGCCCAGTTTGTCTGCCTTGGTGAGCAGGATATGTACCGGACGGCCGATCTGGGTACTCCATTCCAGCATCTGGCGGTCAAACTCCTTCATGGGGTGTCTCACGTCTACCAGCAGGATCACGCCACGTAGGGAGAGGCGATTTTCCAGATAGTCCGCCAGTGCTCCCTGCCACTGCAGTTTTACCTGTTCTGACACCTTGGCGAAGCCGTAACCAGGCAGATCCACCAGGCGACGTTGCTCATCCACAGAAAAGAAATTCAATAGTTGGGTACGTCCCGGGGTCTTACTGGTGCGGGCCAGGGACTTCTGTTGGCACAGGGTGTTGAGGGCGCTGGATTTGCCGGCGTTGGAGCGACCGGCGAATGCTACCTCCCAGCCGTCATCCGGTGGAGTCTGGGATAGCTTGGCGGCACTGACCAAAAATCTGGTTTGGTGGTAAACAGGGTTCATGGAGTTATCTAACCGCTAAGAACGCAAAGTGGATAGTATGAAATTATATCTTGCTTAGGGTTCTTGGCGTACTTTGCGGTTAAGTCTTTATGAAACAAATCCTATTCTCTAATCCAGTGCCCGGACTTGCCGCCGGATTTTTCCAACAGTTGTACCTGCTCGATACACATGCCCCGGTCTACTGCCTTACACATATCGTAGATGGTAAGCAGGGCTACCTGGGTGGCGCACAGGGCCTCCATCTCTACACCGGTCTGTCCCACTGATTTAACTGTGGAGCGACACTTTACGCTGGAGCTGGCTGGGTCGGCTTCCAGATCTACATTGACGTTGGTGATACTCAGGGGGTGACACAGTGGTACCAGGTCAGAGGTCTTCTTGGCAGCCATGATGCCGGCCACCCTTGCAATGCCCAGTACATCGCCTTTTTTGTGGTTGCCCTGCATGATCAGATCCAGGGTAGCTGGCTCCATGCGGATGAAGCCTGAGGTTACTGCGACTCGTTCAGTGCTGTCCTTGGCGCCCACATCCACCATATGGGCCTCACCGGATTGATTGAAGTGGGTAAGTTTGCTCATGTTAACAGGCCTTAGTGTGATGGCTGAATATACTCTTCGGCCTCAGGTGGTGGTGCATCCTTCTCGATGCTCTTGGAGATCTCAAACCTTTCTGTCTCCATGGTATCCAGGTCTACCATCACATAGGTGGCCGGGGCGCTACCCACACCGCCGATTGTACCTGGATTGATCATCAGAGTATGGCTGTCCTTAATGTTTGGTATCGACTCCTCTTTGTAGTTGTGGGAGTGGCCGCAACATACCAGGTCCCAGTCTCCGGTAGTGGCCATGGCGTAACCATAGTGTGGGTAGTGGACCATAAATATACGCCTGCCGGCCAGGGTCAGCTTGGCGTCCATCCCGTGGTATTCGATTACGTTGTTGGGTCTGGTGGCCATCTGACCCAGGGTATATAGATCACCAGTGTTGTTGCCATGAATGGCATGCACTGGGATACCGTACTTGTTCAGACACTTCAGGGTGCTGGGAGCTACCACATCACCACAGTGCAGTATCACCTCAGCACCTTTCTCTTTGGCTTCAGCGGCAGCTGCATCCAGTAATGGGATGTGGTCGTGGCTATCAGAGAGAATACAAATCTTCATAGTAAATATTCGTAGTACCTAGTTAGTCAGCGCAAATTATTGACCAGTCCTGCAATCGGACTGACTACCTTGATATGGAATTATACTAGTGTCTGTCTGGATATGGCGCTTTTTTTCTTTATACCCCTATCCTTGTAAGCTGCTTGTTTTTATTACTGTAATTACCCTTGGAATGGTGTGGTAAGAGGGTGGTTGGATATTCAGGGAGTAACTGATTAACCCAGAAACTCCCTGAATAGGTTTGGTGGCAAGCTAGAAGTTTGGTCTCTCCGGGGCATTTTTAAACATCTCAATGCTGTCCAAGATCTCCTGTTTTGCCTCATCTATGCCATACCAGCCCTCAACTCTGACCCACTTACCTTCATCCAGGTCCTTGTAGTGTTCGAAAAAGTGGGCGATCTGTTCCAGGGTGATCTCTGGTATATCCCTGAAATCGCTTACTTTTCTGAAGTGTTTGGACATCCGGTCCAGAGGTACGGCCAGGACCTTGGCGTCATCTCCAGACTCATCTGTCATCTTGAGTACGCCGATGGGTCGGCACTGGATAACAGAACCTGGGATCAGGGCGTAGGTGGTAAGTACCAGCACATCCACTGGATCTCCATCTTTGGACAGGGTATGGGGGACATATCCATAGTTGCAGGGGTAATGCATGGCGGTGTTCATGAACCGGTCTACAAACATGGCGCCGGTCTCTTTGTCTAACTCATATTTTACTGGTTCTGCGTGGGCGGGTATTTCGATGACTACATTGATTTCATTGGGGGCATTTTTGCCCTCGGTAACCTTATCTAAATTCATAATAAAATCTCACAAAAAAAAGAAGGCCGGTATAAACCGGCCTTCTTGGTATAACAAACTGATTTATCAGTACCGGGTTGCAGGGAGAGTATAGCTCCTGGGACGCCCCGGTACTAAATCAGTTTTTAAGATTACAACAGGGGCACAATCAGCAGTGCCACAATGTTGATGATCTTGATCAGCGGGTTAACCGCAGGACCAGCAGTATCTTTGTACGGGTCGCCTACGGTGTCACCGGTTACTGCCGCCTTGTGGGCGTCAGAACCTTTGCCGCCGAAGTTGCCGTCCTCGATGTACTTCTTGGCGTTATCCCATGCGCCACCACCGGTGGTCATGGAGATGGCCACGAACAGGCCGGTAACGATGGTGCCGATCAGCAGGCCACCCAGGGCCTGGGCGCCGAGCAGCAGGCCAACGGCCAGTGGTACTGCGATTGGCAGCAGAGACGGGATGATCATCTCTTTGATAGCGGCCTTGGTCAGCATGTCTACGGCGTTACCATAGTCAGGCTTCTCGCTGTGGTCCATGATGCCTGGCTTCTCTTTGAACTGGCGACGTACCTCGTTCACGATGCCGCCAGCGGCTCGGCCAACGGCCTCCATTGCCATGGCGCCAAACAGGAATGGTACCAGGCCACCGATGAACAGGCCGATCAGAACCATGTGGTTGGAGAGGTCAAAAGAGGTGGTGCCACCGGTGATCTTCTCCAGGCTGTGGGTGTAGTCAGCGAACAGTACCAGGGCGGCCAGACCGGCAGAGCCGATAGCGTAACCCTTGGTTACGGCCTTGGTGGTGTTACCTACTGCATCCAGTGGATCGGTGATGTTGCGGATCTTCTCGTCCAACTCGGCCATCTCGGCGATACCACCGGCGTTGTCGGTGATGGGACCGTAGGCGTCCAGGGCCACGATGATACCGGTCATGGAGAGCATGGCGGTAGCAGCGATAGCGATGCCATAGAGGCCAGCCAGTTCGAAGGCACCCCAGATGGAGGCGCAGATGATGAGTACTGGAGCAGCGGTGGACTTCATGGAGACGCCCAGGCCGGCAATTACGTTGGTACCGTCACCGGTGGTGGAGGCCTCAGCAATGTGACGCACTGGAGCGAACTCGGTAGCAGTGTAGTACTCGGTGATTACCACCATGGCAGCGGTCAGCGCCAGGCCGATCAGGGAGCAGTAGAACAGAGCCATAACCGGATTTGCTACGCCCGCGATGGTGATGCTACCCATCATGAAGTCGGTGACAAAGTAGAAGGCCACTGCGGCGATCAGGCCGGCGACGATCAGACCCTTGTACAGGGCGATCATGATCTTGGTGTCACCCTCTTTAGCCTTAACGAAGTAGGTGCCGATTACAGAGGCGATGATGGATACGCCACCCAGTACCAGCGGATAGATGATGGCAGCGTTGCCATCACCGGTTACCATCAGGCTGCCCAGCAGCATGGTGGCGACCACTGTTACAGCATAGGTCTCGAACAGGTCTGCGGCCATACCAGCACAGTCACCAACGTTGTCACCCACGTTATCAGCGATTACCGCTGGGTTACGTGGGTCATCCTCGGGGATGCCGGCCTCAACCTTACCTACGATGTCAGCGCCAACATCCGCACCCTTGGTGAAGATGCCGCCACCCAGTCGGGCGAAGATGGAGATCAGAGAGCCACCGAAAGCCAGGCCAACCAAAGCGTGCAGGGCATCTGCATCTGAAACACCCATCATATTTAGGATGGCGTAGTATCCGGCCACACCCAGCAGGCCCAGTCCAACTACCAGCATGCCGGTGATGGCACCGCCGCGGAAGGCGACCTGCAGCGCAGCGTTGAGGCCCTGATGGGCAGCTTCAGCGGTACGCAGGTTGGAACGAACCGATATGTTCATGCCGATGTAACCAGCGGCTCCGGACATGATGGCGCCGATGGCGAAGCCGATAGCAGTGGTGGTGCTCAGGCCAATCCAGAGTACGACCAGCATTACCACGCCGACGATGCCGATGGTGGTGTACTGACGATTCAGGTAGGCGCTGGCGCCTTCCTGTACGGCACCAGCAATCTCACGCATTCTTTCGTTGCCTTCCGGCTGCCCAAGGATCCATTTCACGGAAACGAATCCATATACCAAGGCAGCTGCTGCGCAGACCAAGGCAAATATCAGTTCAGGGGACATCGCATATTCTCCTAAGTTCTAGTTTTTAAAGTAATTTCAGTATTCCAATAGTTATTTCGTGTTGTATGTTTTTCGTATGTTCCAACAAGTACAGTCTGTGACTTACACGTTTACAGGGCCGTTCTGGGGCCAGCCAGCCCTTCGCAAAGACTGGAATTCACGGCGGTAAGTTACACAGGAATCGGGGTCTCCCCCACCCCAATTTATCTCCCCAGATTGCTACGGCTCGAAATTATCTGCTAATTTCCTTGGCACCACAACATTTTTTAATGTTATGTATTGTGGGAGGCCGCGTTCATAGGGTGGATAGTCCTCCCCCTGAATCAGAGGCAGCAGATAATCTCTGCCGGCCTGGGTGATTCCAAAACCGTCCTCCGTTATATACTCTGCCGGCATCATCTTCTCTACATTTGCCACCTCGGACAGGTCTGCCTCCTGGATCTCCCAGCTATACGGATCGTTGGAGGTGCGGATAATGGCTGGCATTATGGCGTTTTTGCCCGCAAGAGCCATTTCAACAGCAGCCTTGCCCACAGCATAGGCTTGTTCCACATCGGTTTTTGATGCCAGATGACGTGCGGCACGTTGCAGGTAATCAGCAACGCCCCAGTGATATTTATATCCCAGGTTGTCCTTGATCATATTTGCCACCACCGGGGCGGCACCACCCAACTGGGCATGGCCAAAGGCATCTCTGGTGCCCTGTTCCGCCAGGAAACGGCCATCAGGCCAGTGTGCTCCCTCTGAGACCACCACGATTACATAACCGTACTGCTCAACCTTCTGTTTACATCTGGAGAGGAACTCCTCCTGGTTAAACTCCACCTCAGGGAACAGTATCAGGATAGGAATATCATTGTTTTCATCTGCGGCCAGACCGCCAGCAGCGGCAATCCAGCCGGCATGGCGTCCCATTACTTCAAGTACAAACACCTTGGTGGAGGTGCGGGCCATGGAGCGAACGTCGTAACTGGCCTCTCGGGTGGAGACGGCAATATATTTGGCTACAGAACCGAAACCAGGACAGTTGTCGGTAATGGGCAGATCATTATCCACGGTCTTGGGAATATGGATGGCCTGGATCGGGTAACCCATGGTGGCAGACAGCTGGGATACCTTGTGGCAGGTATCGGCTGAGTCGCCACCGCCGTTATAAAAGAAGTATCCAATATTGTGGGCCTTGAAAACCTCAATCAGGCGATCGTATTCGCGTTTGTTCTCCTCCAGCCCCTTCAGCTTGAAGCGGCAGGAGCCAAAGGCCCCGGAGGGTGTGTGGCGCAGGGCGGCGATTGCGGCATCGCTCTCAGCCCCGGTATCAATCAGATCCTCTGTCAGGGCGCCGATTATGCCGTTTTTCCCTGCAAATACGGTCCCGATCTGGTCACTATGTTTGCGTGCGGCCTCAATCACTCCACAGGCAGAGGTGTTGATGACCGCGGTTACCCCTCCGGACTGGGCATAGAAGGCGTTTTTAATGCTCATTTTTGCTCCCTAAGGAAATATACATATTGCGCAAACATAATTTAATCATTGAATTGTTACAGGACTTAGAGGTCCCCGCGCTCCTTGGCTTCGTGATCCGCCTGTACCTGGAGTAGTTCAACCACACACTCTGAGAGGTTGTCGTACTCTGGCACACCAGTCCCCATCTGCTGATAGAGGCGGTAATAGAACATACAGCGGTATCTACGATCTCCGGTTTTCATGATTACAAAATGGCAGTCGTCCACCTCCCAGTAGAAAATGGGGCATTCGGTCAAATTGCGGTCAGATGGGCGTAGGCGGATCTCACTATCTGCAATATGCAGTTCTACGTCAAAGTCGTAGCGTTCCTGCAGGGTGCTTTTAACCACCCACATTTCATTTTCAGTAATATCAGATACTTCAGGCATGATTTGTTAGATTCTTATGTTGCTGCAATATATTGGGGCTATCTTAAATTAATGGCCAGATCACACAACTGCGTTGACTTTAAGGGAATTATCAGATAACTCTATCTGAGCGATAAGGCCAGGACAAATGTAAAAGCTGGATAGCCCTGTAAGTTTTTATAATTACCCTTTAAAAACAGATTGATACATAAGGGAAAGGGCGGAATTTTGACATCTGTCATGATCTTGAAGTCTGCAGTTGAGGCCGACGCAGGTCAAATGTGAACCCAGGAAGATGGTTGACTGGCTGTACAGCTGATTCATTGGGAAAAAATACTAACAGCGGAAATGGGTTGGGAATAACGATGAGGATGGTGCTTCTTGGGCCGCCGGGATCTGATAAGGGAGAGTTTGCTACTAAGGTGGCAGATAAATACAACTTGGTCCTGCTGTCTATAGCAGGCATGTTGTCTGATGCGGTCAAGGAGAGGTTGGAGGCCGGTATTCAGGCCCAGGCATATCTTGAGCGTGGCCAATATGTTCCCGATGAAATTCTGTTTGAAGTTATGCGCCATCGCCTGTCCCGGCCGGATGTGAAGACAGGATTCCTGCTGGTGGGTTTTCCCCGTTCCACCGCCCAGGCTGACAGCCTGGATGAGATGTTGGAAAAGAACGGTATGGCACTGGATCTAGCTCTGCACCTAGATGTAGAAGATGAGATCCTGCTGGAGCGCCTGGAAGGTCGGCGCACCTGTATATCCTGTGGTATCAGATACAATATCTTCACCAATCCACCCCTGGTAGATGGCGTATGTGATGTCTGCGGCGGCAGGGTAGGTCGTGGAGCCGATAGTAATGAGGTGGTGATAAGTAATCGCCTGCGTGCCTATGAACAGCAGATACACACCCTGGCGTCATACTATCTGTTGCACGAGAAGCTGCGTGAGATACCGGGTGGTGGTAATCCCAAAGATGTTACCCGTCTGTTGTTTAAAACTATAGATGAGTGGTCAGCGGCGGAGCTGGATGAAAAGACCAAAGCGTTGATGGATAAAGTGGAGGCCGTAACCGACACTGCGGAGGTTGAGGAAAAGGTTGTAGAAGAGAAGCCTGAGGTCGAGGCGAAGAAGGCCCCAGCCAAGAAGAAGGCTCCGGTCAAGAAGAAGGCACCGGTCAAGAAGAAGGCACCGGTCAAGAAGAAGGCACCGGTCAAGAAGAAGGCCCCGGTCAAGAAGAAGGCCCCGGTCAAGAAGAAGGCACCGGTCAAGAAGAAGGCCCCGGTCAAGAAGAAGGCGCCGGTCAAGAAGAAGGCGCCGGTCAAGAAGAAGGCGCCAGCGAAAAAGAAGGTTGCAGCTAAAAAGAAAACTGCCAAGAAGGGCGGTAAGAAAAAGTAGGCTGAAGAGCCGGGGATGGCTGTGACGTGTTAACTGCCAGCTTCCGTTTCTATGAAGAGCTGAATGACTTCCTGCCCAAGGAGCGGCGCAAGGTCGACTTTATCTATAGCTTCGATCGTAAGGCTTCGATAAAAGACTGCATCGAATCCATGGGTGTGCCCCACACCGAAATCGACCTGATCCTGGTGAATGGCATCTCGGTAGATTTCTCCTACATCCTCACAGACCAGGACCAGGTAAGTGTCTATCCAGTATTTGAATTGCTGGATATAACAGAGGTAACCCGCCTGCGTCCCAAACCTTTGCGAGATCCCAAATTTGTGGTGGACGTAAACCTGGGGCGGTTGGCCCGTTATCTACGCCTGATTGGTTTCGATACCCTGTATCGCAATGACTTTGATGACAAGGACCTGGTAAGGATTTCATCGCAGCAGGGTCGTATTCTGTTAACGCGAGACAGGAACCTGCTTAAACATTCAGTCATAACCCATGGTTGTTTTGTTTATAGCACCAAGCCTTTGAAACAGATTGAAGAGGTTATACAGCGTTTGGACCTGACTGGTACAGCAGTTCCGTTCAAGCGTTGTATTCGATGTAACGGGATGTTGCAGCCGGTGGAGAAGCGTGAGATTGAGGAGAGGTTGCCGCCTTTGACGCGTAAATATTATGAGGTGTTTTGGATGTGTGGTAGTTGTGAGCAGGTTTATTGGAAGGGGGCGCACTATGGGAGGATGATGGAGTTGGTGGAGGGGTTGTTGGAGTGTTAGTTGGCTCGTTGTACGGTGCAGTAAATAGTTTCGTAGCCTATATACCTCTGCGTTCTCTCTAAACTTCTCTGAATGGCTACGAGTCCCTTTCTTTTGTGCGCTCAAAAGAAAGGGACGAAAGAAAAGAGCGCCCCGGTGTTACACCCTACGGGTTCCCTGCGCTTCTCGTTTCCAGCGGGGCTGTCCATAAGGGGCATCCTGCCCCAATGGACAGGACCGACGTCCATGTCGGTCCCCTTCGGGCCTTTCCGCTTCCACCTGTGATGCTCGGTGTAACACAGGGGGTAGTTGGCGGTTGTTTCTATTCTTCGTTGTTTAATAAGTTCTGTGGCTGTTTGGGCTGCAGTAAAATATATAAAAGAGATGTTTTACTCTCCTCCGACGTAGCCGAGTACCGGAGCCGATACAGGATCAGACCCGCAGGGGCGCCACAGGGAAGTGGCGCCTCCAGCGAGGGATAAGGATATCCCTTCGCTGGAGCCCCTGGAGCGGTGAGGAACGCAGGGAACCCCGAAGGGGTAAGTCGTGGAGTGCCTTTTTCTTTGGTGACTTTCTTTTGG
>JANQEV010000055.1 GCA_028278145.1 Chromatiales bacterium
ACGCATTAGGTTGGCACTACAGCATGACACAATGTCATTACAACAAGGCATCAACAAGCGTAAACTTCATCTGAGATTGGCAATGTGACACCGCGCTCATAACCTGAAACTGCACTATCAATCCAAATACATCTAAACTACCAGCAAAATGACATACCTTTACTAAGTACGGATTTCGACATTTACCGTCCATAAGAACTGAATATGCGCCAACGCCTGCATCGTGCAATAGAAATAATCGGTATAACAGATACCGGTTGTTCACGAACTAATAACGAAGATTGCATTACCTGGAGCTCTAAACTTGGCCTGGCAATTTTGGCCGACGGCATGGGTGGGGCCAAAGCAGGTGAGGTGGCAGGTAATGTGGCTGCAGAAACAGTTTTAAAGGAAGTCAGAGAAGGCATAGACAACCTTTCATCTGGACTTGAGGTAGTGGACAACGGTGAAAGCTACTCTCGCGCCAGCCTGCTCCTGAGTAAGGCAATACATAAGGCAGATTATCTGATACAACGCATTGCCCGGGAACAGCCAGAATGTAGTGGTATGGGAGCAACCACAACAACGGGGCTGTTCTACAACAACAAACTGTCAGTAGGCCATGTTGGAGACTCCAGACTCTACCTATTGCGTGATGGTCAGTTTCAACAGATGACAGAAGACCATACCGTAATACAGGAGCTGGTAAAGGGAGGGCTCTATACCAAAGAAGAAGCCGAAGAGAGCGTTAACAAGAATATCGTCACCCGGGCTGTAGGTGTATCAGAAGAGTTGAAGGTTGACCTACTGGAGTTGCACACAATTCCAGGCGACATCTATCTGATCTGTTCTGATGGTCTTTCAGATCTTGTATCCGACACCGAAATACAACGACAACTGGAGAGTTATAAAGACCTAACCAGTATGGCGGAAAACCTGGTTAACACGGCCAAAAACCTTGGTGGAACTGATAATGTTTCAGTGATACTGATCCGGGTTACAAAGCCGTACCCGGGAAGGAGTGGTTTCATCCAGAGATTATTGGACTGGTTTTCCTAGAACGGGTTATATAACTAATCATGCACTCAATTGGAGTTAACGGCATCCTGAAGATCGTTATAGATCGGGAACACCTTATCCAGATGGGCCAGCTGAATAACATTTAGAGCCGGTCTACTTACGCTGACCAGACCAAACCGACGTGCCTTATCCTTGGAGATCTGGTACCCCTCCACCAGACTGGCCACTCCAGAGCTATCGAGATATTCCACCGCTGACAGGTCTACCAGAAGATCACCTTTATCCAGACTACCTAGAATAGCCTCACGGGTCTGTGGGAAGCTGGCGAGATCAATGTCACCACAGAGAGAAGCAATAATATAGCCATCACTTTCACGGATTTCACAATTCATTCAGGTTTGATCCTCTTGCGCATTTCTAACACATTACCCTGGCCTGCTGCTGCAGGTAAAAACTCCACACTATCCATCAATTCACGCATGAAATAGATACCCAGGCCACCAGGTCTGATATCTTCAAGTTCACGTGGATGAAACTGTTTTCCTGCAACCGATGGGGCGTTGTCCAGTAGGCGGAAAACCAGCTCGTCCTGGTCTGAGTCAATCTCAAGTGTAATCCGGCCTTCTGTTGCACCACCATCAAAGCCGTGCTTTACGATATTCATCGCCGCCTCACCAACCGACAGTAGCGATGCGTCTATCACAGATGCATCCACCCCACTTGCAAGCAGAGTCTCCTTTACGGCCATCCTGAGCTGCTTGAGATTCTCTGGAAGTGCTGTAATTTCAACCGATTTGGTATCTACCTTAAGCTGAGGCCGCATTTTCCAAGCCGACGCTATCTGCCGATAAACATGCGCGTATCATTCCATACGGCGCTCTGAAACTACACTTAAATCTTCTAATCCATCCGATAAAAACAATAGATTCCTCAACAGAAGCAAATCCAAACTGGCACAACACAATACCGTTCACATTCAATTAACTATCTGAATCGCAAAGAATACTGCAGTTAAACAGTGATCGGTAGATAGTAAAATAACTATACAGGAGCGGAGGTTACTCTTCGTCCCAGAGATAGCTCCTGATCATAGAGGTTGGAAATCCGCGATACTCCAGAAAACGGGCGGCCTTCTGTTGGGTTTTACGGCTTCCATCTGCTGAGGAACCAAATTTACCTGCTGCTGCTTGCTGCATCAGCTCATACCAGTCGGCATCACCATGTTCCAGATAGTTGCTGATAAGCTCACGACTGATGCCTCGCTCTTGCAACTCGGCCTGAATACGCAGAGGACCATAGCCTTTACGCTTGCGCATCTCCAGATACGCCTCTACAAAACGCTCATCACTCAGATAACCCTGCTCTTCCAGACTGTCCAGCACCGGATCAATTGCATCTGAATCGGCAAATCTGGACTGCAGTTTCTTAGATAATTCCAGTCGCGAATGTTCACGATTGGCCAGCAGGCGCAGAGCCGCCTGCATTATCTCATCTGAAGTGGGACCGCTCAGGCTTCAACCTCGGTCGGCTCAGCCTCCTCTGGAAGCTCGTTATCCTCAGGCTTGGGAAATACCAGATCGCGCACCCTGCCCTCGATCTCCTGGGCCACATCCGGATTCTGCTTCAGGAACAGGCGTACATTCTCTTTACCCTGTCCTATGCGGTCACCGTTGTAGCTGTACCAGGAGCCAGACTTGTCCACGATATCGTGCTTGACACCAAGCTCTATGATTTCACCTTCACGGGACACCCCTTCACCATAGAGTATTTCAAAGTTGGCCTGTTTGAATGGTGGCGCAACCTTATTTTTCACCACCTTGACCCGGGTCTCATTACCCACCACCTCATCACCCTTCTTGATGGCACCGGTACGTCTGATATCCAGTCTTACAGAAGAGTAGAACTTGAGGGCATTACCGCCGGTAGTGGTCTCCGGACTACCAAACATAACACCAATCTTCATGCGGATCTGATTGATAAAGATCACCATGCAGTTGGAACGCTTGATATTGGCGGTAAGCTTGCGCAGCGCCTGGGACATCAGTCGCGCCTGCAGTCCCACATGAGAGTCACCCATTTCACCTTCAATCTCTGCCTTGGGGGTCAGAGCCGCTACCGAGTCCACCACCACTACATCCACCGCACCGGAGCGCACCAGCATATCGGTAATCTCCAGGGCCTGTTCCCCGGTATCCGGCTGGGAAACCAACAGATCATCCATGTCCACACCAAGCTTCTCAGCATATACAGGATCCAGCGCGTGCTCGGCATCTACAAAGGCGGCCGTGCCACCCAGTTTCTGTGCCTCTGCCACTACATGCAGGGTCATAGTAGTCTTACCCGATGACTCTGGGCCGTAGATCTCTACCACTCGTCCCCGTGGCAGACCGCCGATACCAAGAGCGATATCCAGACTCAGTGAACCGGTGGAAACCACATCCATATTACGCACGGCGGTGGCATCCCCCATGCGCATGACAGAACCCTTACCAAACTGCTTTTCAATCTGGCTAAGTGCAGCACTAAGTGCCTTTTTGCGATTTTCGTCCATCAGATCCCCCACTTACGGTTAGGCCACCGACTCCAAGTCAAACGGCTATGTTCTATTGATGTTCTCCATTATGGCACAAGCATCAACCTGTGTCATGCCTAAGTTGAAAACAAACAATCAGGACCAAATGAAATGCCAAAAACAACATGAAAAATCAGATAGATACTTGATCCTCTGAGAGGAATAAAGATTTCAGACCGGCTGATATCTATGCTATCAATACCGGTTTCTGCTCTTAACCTCGTTCCCTTTATTGTCAATCCACACCCGGCGCACACCAGCTCGCCCCATAAAATCACGTGCATTTGATTTCATCTGGCCGGACCACCGCGATTGCAGGGTATTTTGCGCACCTTTGTTCTCTGATCGCTCCAGACGAGTAGCGTCTGCTGGGGGAGGTTTCTGGCTAAAATGCAGCTTTCCATCCTTGTCCCGCCACTTGTATATGCTACCTGCCGAAGCGGTCACACTGAGCAATAGAATGCAACATAACAGGCTAATAGGTTTCATCATCCTTAATCTCACTTAATATCATTAATCTGCATGCCAACACTACCACAATGCAGTTCTGTTCAACACAAACAGCATCAAGAATAGAATCGATTGAAACTAACGATTCACACTCCATCTGTTCAGAATTCGATAGCGTGGTGGTTTAGGCCCTGAGTGCGATCCCGCCAGCACAAACTCCTTGGGCTGCCACACCACTGGAACCTGCAACTGCTGTACCGATGCTGGCCGTGCCTTGCGGGCCAGAGTCACATGGGGTTTGTAGGTTCGGTTTTCCGGTTCAAATCCACATCTCAACAAGCCACGCTGCAGATCATTTACCAGTTTATGTAGCGGTTCAGGAGTTTGATCTGATCCACACCAGAGGATGCGTGGACGCTTCCAATAATCAATTTTGGTCAGTTCCAGGCTGAAGGACTCTGTAAGGATGGAGTTGGCTACGTCCTGTACACATGGTAGTTGCTCAGATAGCACTCGCCCCAAAAATACCAGGGTCATATGCAGGTCCTGTGGATGATGCATGCGACCACCCGATTCAGAGCAACTATTTTGGACCGCCACCAGGCCGTCCCGTACAGCAGCATCCGGCCACAAAGCAAAAAACAGATTATTTAAGGTCTGATCAATCAATGAGATTCAATAACCCCTGCAGTGCAGTCATTGCGGAACTGTAGCGAACCTCTTCTCGGTTACCAGAGAACTGCTCTAAACTGGTTATGGTATCTACATCCGTGCCAGCCCAGGCCAACCAGACCGTACCCACAGGTTTATCCTCAGTACCGCCTCCAGGTCCCGCAATACCACTCACAGCCACTGCCAAATCGGCACGACTACGATCCAATGCCCCCTGCACCATCTCCCGCACCACGGCCTCACTCACCGCACCATGACTCTCCAGGGTGGCAGCTGAAACACCCAGCATCTCCTGCTTGGCCTCGTTGCTGTAGGTAACAAAGGCACGCTCAAAACAGCAGCTGCTGCCAGACACATCGGTCATGGCCTTGGCAATCCAGCCACCGGTGCAGGACTCGGCACTGGCCATCTGCAGGCCTCGGCTCGCCAGGCGCTGGTTCAGGTGTGTTGCCAGCTGTTTCAATTCCTCTTCCATAGGCGTGAGTATTGCCAAGAAACCTGTTGAACGCAATGCAGCCAACCGGCGGCAAATCAGATAAACTGCACGGTCTTACCTGCAACCTGGCAGGATAACTAAAGATTTGAGGTAGATAGATGTCAGCAATCAGCTTTGAACGCCAGCCGTCACCGGCCAAACTGGATATCCTGGGGGTATTCGACTGGCCCATCTGGGAGAAAGAGGTATCCGAATTCCCCTGGTCCTACGACCGTTCTGAGACCTGTTATTTCCTGCGCGGCCATGTGATCGTAACCCCGGACGGAGGTGAACCCATGGAATTTGGTCGCGGCGACCTGGTGACCTTTCCTGAGGGCATGACCTGCACCTGGAAAATCCTGAAACCGGTGGAAAAACACTATCGCTTTGGGTAATCCCAGGAGAAACAGATACTGACCACGCTTCTGTTCAGTTAACTTCAAGATAAACCTCAATGCCTGCCACCAAGAGCCAAGCCCCAACCCATACTCCCATGATGCAGCAGTATCTAAGCATCAAGGCGGAGTACCCGGATATGCTGGTGTTCTATCGCATGGGTGATTTTTACGAGCTGTTCTATGGCGATGCCGAGAAGGCAGCACGCCTGCTGGATATCACCCTGACCAAGCGTGGCAAGAGCGCCGGCT
>JANQEV010000124.1 GCA_028278145.1 Chromatiales bacterium
GTGCCCTGGCAGGCCACTGAGCACTTCTACAAGGTGGAGTGTTTCTGCTTTGCCAAGCAGAAGTTGGAGGCAGGGGCCAGCACAGAGATGCCACTGCGTTTCTCTATATCACCTGACCTGCCGGAAGGTATCAACTCCCTGACCCTGTCATACACGTTCATGAAGTTTGCCGGACCAGTAGGAGAGCCTGTACACAGTGCGGGAACCATGGCCACCAACCCGTCTCAACCTGAGGGAGGATAAGATGTCTGCAGGAGAGGGTAACTACTATATACCGGATCCCAGTCCCTGGCCCATCATCACCATGGTGGCGCTGTTTTCCCTGTTTGTGGGCCTGGCCCTGATGATAAACGGAGTGGCTATCGGCTGGTTCGGAATAATCCTGGGGATCGCCCTGCTGGCCTACATGTTCTACGGCTGGTTCCGGGATGTGGTGATTGAGAACCTGTCGGATAAATATAACGAGCAGGTGGATAGATCTTTTCGCTACGGCATGTTCTGGTTTATCGCCTCTGAGGTATTCTTCTTTATCACATTCTTTGGTGCTCTCTACTACATCCGTAACATATCGGTGGAGTGGCTGGGTGGCACCGGTTACCTTGCGGCCACCCATGAGCATCTCTATGACCAGTTTACCTCCCACTGGCCTACAGCAGGGCCGGGGCAACTGGGCGGAGAGTTCCAGGCCATGGGGGCACTGGGAATACCGGCCATAAATACCCTGATACTGTTGACCAGTGGCGCAACCATAACCTGGGCGCACTGGGGACTGAAGCTGGATAACCAGAAGACCCTGGTGCGTGGTCTGGCTGCCACCATCGCCCTGGGCCTGCTGTTTGTGGTCCTGCAGGTATGGGAGTATCACCATGCCTACAAGGAACTGAATCTGACCCTGGAGTCTGGGGTGTATGGCTCAACTTTTTATATGCTTACGGGCTTCCATGGGCTACATGTGACCATCGGTGCCATCATGCTTATCTCCATACTGGCTCGGAGCATGCGGGGGCACTTTACTCCGCACAACCACTTTGCCTTTGAAGCCGTGGCCTGGTATTGGCACTTTGTGGATGTGGTGTGGCTGGGGCTGTTTATCTTTGTCTATTGGTTCTAACTCAGTTGTGGAGGTGGTTGGTGAAGTTTACATGCCGTGGGGTTGTATCATTCCAAAGAAGGTGCCCAGTATCAGCAGGGCAAACAGGATTAGTGACAGGGTGATACGGATGGTAAGGGCCTTGACCACACGGGTTTTATCTCTGGCGCCGTCATCCTTGGCCATATAGTACATGCCTTCGGCCAGGGAGATGATGATCAAGCCCAGAATAATCAGTATAGGTAGTTTTATGATCAGTCCCATTGCAGATCCTCCTTAAGCCGTTATCGGTGTTATAGAGTTGCAGGCATCTAATCAACCATGCAGTATCAAGAGCTTCCTTAGAATATAGCGTAAATATCAGTATAGGATTTATTAACATATGATTGAGACCATAGAGCAGCATCAACAGGAGAGAAATCTGTTGCCCCTATGGCTATTGATCATGGTGTTCTGCCTGCCTATGGCCATTGGCTGGGTCCTCTATCTTAATCCAGATTTTCTGTCAGGTTCACAGCAGGCTAATGGCCAGTTGATTGTTCCACCCAGATCCCTGTCAGAAGTAGTATTGTTACGTCCAGATAGTTCCACCATTGGGTTTCAGGAGCTGAAGGGGCAGTGGTTGTTGGTACTGGCAGTAAGAGGTGATTGTGGTGCCTCCTGCAGACGTGATCTTTTTCAGCTGCAGAAGATTGAAAAGGCCGTAGGACGTGATAGAAGCAGGCTGCAACGTTTATTAGTATTGGGGAAGCCATCTACAGGGAACAGACAGGAGATCATAGCCAATAGGCTTCTGGATACTGCAACTGTGTTTGATCCTGAATCCGATAAGCCGTTTCTATCCTCGATATTTTCTCTAGCAGCCAGGCTGGATGAGAGTGCCATATTTATTGTTGATCCCATGGGTAGACTGATGCTGGCCTATCCCAATGATACCCCTCCGATTGAAGTACTTTCAGATATCAAACAGTTATTAACCGCGACCAAGAATTGGAATCGTGGTTGTGCTGTGTGTCCGGTGATTAATTAGTTCTCAGGGTAGGGCTGCCCGTAATACTTCAGCTGGATGGAGTGCCTGACGTCCGGTGCCGATCTTGATCTGATGCCGACAACTGGTGCCACATGCCACAATGGTAGTTTCTGTAGCTGCCTCTCTCACTGCAGGCAGCAGGTTCAGTTCGCCAATTGCGCGTGCCGTGTCAGCATGTTCCAACTCATAGCCAAAGGCCCCGGCCATGCCGCAACAGCCGGAGTTGATCGACTCCACCCTGGCACCTGAGATCAGCTTTAGACAATCAACGGCAGCCTGCGGTTCTGATAGGGCCTTTTGGTGACAGTGGGTATGTACCAGGATGTGCTTCTCACTCTCTTGCTGTCCTGGGATCTCCAGACCCTGATTGTGTTGCATACGACAGACCCATTCCTCGAACAGCCAGGTTCCAGCCGCCAGGGTGCGGGCACGGTTGCGCAGGTCCTCACGATCCATCAGATCGATAGCCTCGTCGTGCAGTGTCAGCAGTTCAGCTGGCTCTATGCCGATTATGGGTATGCCTTCTGCCGCAGCCGGGTATAGCTCTTCTATCATCTGGGTAAGAGTGTGGCGTGCATCTGTGAGCAGGCCCTGGCTTATCTGCAGGCGTCCGGATGATAGACAGGGAGAAAGTTCAACCTGGTATCCGGCCCATTCAAAAAATTCCACTGCAGCCTTACCTATCTCTGGTTCCAGATAGTTGCTGAATGGGTCCACCACCAGTAACAGCCTGTTTTTCTCTTCAGTTTTGCTGGTGGGGCGCAGTTGCCACCAGTCCAGCCAGGTCTGAGAGGCAAGTTTTGGCAGGCTGTATTTTGGAGTCAGTCCAAAAATGCGGCGTACAAGACCGCTGGATAGTATTGCATTGGACAGTGAAGGCGCCTGCATGCCCCACTGGGCCAGTTTCGGTAGTGAAGCAATAAGCCGGGAGCGCATGGGAACACCGTCCTGGCGGTTGCGATGCTGCAGTATCTGGGCCTTGATCCGTGCCATGTCCACGCTGGCGGGGCATTCTGCCTTGCATCCCTTGCAGGAGACACACAGGTCCATGGCCTGGGTTACAGCAGCACTGCTCAGTGTGGGAAGCGGGTCCGGGCTATCCAGGATCTGGCGTAACACATTGGCTCGACCGCGGGTGGTGTGACGCTCATCTTTAGTGGCCATGTAGGATGGACACATCACTCCTCTGCCTGGTGGTTTCAAACACACTGCGGCCCCATTACAGCGCCCTACAGCTCCACGCAGATCCTGATCGTTGCCCCAATTGAACTCATCCTGCATCAGGCTGGGTTGGCGATGGCTACGCAGATTCTGTCCAGGAGGTGGTGCATTCAGGATCTTGCCAGGGTTAAGCAGATTGTGCGGGTCAAATATCGCCTTTACCTGCAGCAGCAGAGGGTGGATTTCATAACCCAGGACCGTATCAAGAAGGTGGGAGCGCAGGCGCCCATCTCCATGTTTGGCGGAAATACTGCCACCTAATTCAGCCACTACTGCTGCTACGTCGGTCTGGATTGTCAGCATGCGTGTGCGACCCTCAGGTGAGCTGATATTCAACCAGGGACGCAGATGTACCAGCCCGGCACCCACGGAACCATAGAATACGAAGTCGCTGTGGTGTCTTAACATGAGCTCTTGTATGCGTTCGAAAAAGGCTGTCAGTCTGTCTGGTGAAACCGCACAGTCCTCCACGGCGGTCACTGCCTTGATCGGACTGGCCTTACCCATCAGCAACCCCAAGCCGGCCCGCCTTAGTTTCCAGGCACGAACCGCATGCTCATGATCCAGGATGGAGAAGCTACCAATGCCGGTGGACATGGTATCGATCAATGCCTGGGCCTGTTCCGAAGCCAAGGCACCTGGCTTGTCTTCAAACTCGATCATTAATACAGCTTCTGGATTGCCCTTGATCCATGATGCCTGCAGGTGTCCGAGACGATGTTCAAAGGCCGCATCCAATACATAACGATCCAGCAGTTCCAGTGCCACCGGATCATATTTCAGTATCTCAGGCACTTTTTCAAAGGCGTCAAATAGCAGGGGGAACTGTCCCCATACCATTACCCGGGTTTTAGGGACTGGTGAGAGCCTGAATGTGATCTCGGTTACTAGCGCCAGGGTGCCTTCGCTACCACACAGGAACGGTGCCAGATTGAAGCAGGGGCCATCATCGACCCAGGGTTGACTGTTTGCCAGCAGGTCCAACGGATAGCCCATGTTGTTGGGTACATTGTCCGGGTCCGGGTACTTGTCCAGAATAAGACCACGATGCTGATCTATCAGTCCATGCAGGGTACGGTATATCTCGCCTTCACGGGTATTAAGTTCCTGCTTGAAATGCAGCAGTTCAGCATCGGCCGGACCGAATTGAACCCTGCTGCCGTCGGAGAGCACAGCATCTACTGCAACTACATGATCCCGGGTGGAACCGTCACGCAGGTAGTGCGCACCCCAGGCGTTATTGCCTAACATGCCGCCAATGGCGCAGCGGTCAGCGGTGGATGGGTCTACTGGTATACAGAGGCCATGGCTCTTCAGTTCATCATTCAGGCTCTGCATGATGATGCCTGGCTGTGCCCGAACCCGCATGCCTTTCTGATCTATCTCCAGCACTGCATGCATGTGTCTGGTTACGTCCACCACCAGGCCGCTGCCCACGCACTGTCCTGCAAGGCTGGTGCCGGCAGCGCGTGGAATAATTGGCAGGGAGTGGCGTTGGCTGAATTCCACAATGGATACACAATCGGCTCCATGTTTGGGGTATATCACTGCCAGTGGCAACTGCTGATAGATGGAGGCATCAGTGGCATAACACATGCGAGTGGCGATATCTGTACAGACCTCTCCATCCATGTTCAGGGCCAGCTCTGCCCGCAGGGCATCTGTCAGTGGAGGAGGGGTTACCTGGATCTGTTCTGATACATTCATGCCGTCTGCACCGAGGTGTGGATTACATGTGCTGCCTGCGCGGGCAGAAAATAGTGGTAGTAAGGAGCTGAGTGATCCGGGTTGTCGCTCTGATAGTCGAGGTGGCACAGATCAAATAGCTGCTCAGCCGCATCTGACGGCATCTCGCGCCGGGATACCAGTTCGATCAGCTTGCCATTCTCAACCTGGCGTGGAAGTTCCGGGCTGATCTGTGCCAGTTCTGATTGTATGGCCTGAGGTACATCAGGTGTCAGTGTTGGCTTGGTAAAAACCTGCTCTAACAGTCCAGATGTATAACCGCCGGTTGGAGTCATAGTCTCCACGCCGGTACTGTTCAGTCTATCCATGACTGTGACAAGAGGCACTGCATGTTTGCCACGGTTATCAACGGTGAAGGCACGCATGGCCAGGTGGTGTGCGGTGAAGCCGTACACCCGGTTCCAGTGTTGGATGATCTGTAACTTATTCCGTTTGGATGACTCATCTACAAACAGACGTATCATGCGGCCATTATCCAGTAGCTTGTATAGTGGGTAGGCGTCCCAGCCATCATCAAAGCGGTAACATGCTTCGCTCTTGATCTGGGCTGGGATATAGCCGTGATGTTGTATCAGGAGTTGTACGATTCGTTTGGCAGCATCCTGGTCTTCCGAGCCGCAACGGATAGCCAGGTGATCAAGATGTACTGTCCAGCCCTGTTCGGCTGCCACCCTGAGTAAAGCGCGGTCATGGGGATTATTTACCAGGGCCTCAAACGCCTTTACCGCAGCGTATATATCCAGTTTACTTAACCATTGGGATAAGTTTCTGGCTTCGGTATCTTGCAGTTCGGTTTCTGCACGAAGCAACAGACGGTCACGAAACTCCATGGCAAATGGATCAACCGGTTGCATGGCATCCTGGTCATCCCACTCCAGGGGCAGGGCACTACAAGCATGGGTATAGGCGGCCAGCAGATCAACTCTGTTCTCCACCTGGCCAAAGTATCGTTGCGCTGATGCCGCTTGGGACAAGAGCTTAACCGGGGTCAGGTCCATGCTTACGGTTTGTGTGTCTGGCCTGGTGGCCAGCACCTTTTGTGGCAGCTCGGGATGTGCTGCAAGAGCAGGTTCGCAGGCAGTGATATCCGACGCCAGGGAATAGGCGAATGCCTCAAACTGTCTGTTCTCCCTTGACATAGTCCCGTCTCCTGCTTTCTAGCCGAAAACCTGGCGATCAACTACATTTATCTGTTAGGAGCCTGTCATTAGTTGTCTCTCCTACATTATAGAGGCAACAACAGAGATGGTATGTTCCATGCTGGATAAACTAAGGAGCCTCTGATCAATTCGCTGATGAACCGAGTTTGTGTCCAAATGGCGATGATCGCAAGGCGTGGTGCGCAGGCCGCATGCCATAGCTATACGGCAAGCGCCACAACACAG
>JANQEV010000008.1 GCA_028278145.1 Chromatiales bacterium
GCGGCTTGTGCAGCTAATGGCCTTAGTCCTTAGCAAGCAAGCCAACACAGCAGATCTGGCGCAAAGGCGCGTCCCGTATGGGTTTGCGCCAAATGGCGCGTTCGCCGTGTTGTGGCGCTTGCCGTATAGCTATGACATGCGGCCTGCGCACCACGCCTTGCGATCATCGCCATTTGAACACAAACTCGGCTCATCAGCGAATTGATCATAGGCTCCTCAGACAGTTTTTTAACTAATTTCAGGTCATATTTGAACACTGTGCTGGATCATTTTTTACTTCAGTTTCTTACCCTTATGCCGACATATCTGGATATCGTTTTGCCGGACACATGATGTGTAATACCAAAACAATACCCCAAATTACGTTAGATCAAATTAAATACCAGGCTTCTGGCATTTTTTTCAGTCTGCTGTTGCTGGTTCCTGCCTGGATGGAAGCGGCAGACAACAAGCCACAGGATCTGTCTGCATATAAGTCAGAACCCATACAGCCAGTACCTGTTGATCTACCTCATGACAAGAATAAAATCAGGCTGGGAGAGATGTTATTCACTGATCCCAGACTCTCTGTTGATGGGGAATATAGATGTACTACCTGTCATGACCTCAGAAATGGCGGTGTGGATCACAGAAAAAATCCTGCGGTCAGATATGGCAAAGTAAACCGCAATGTCCCTACTCTGTTCAACAGCCGGTTTAATCTTGCCCAGGTATGGGACGGCAGGTTCAGAAGCATAGAAGAGGATGCCGATGCCACTATAACCGATCCTATGAGCTTCAATTCAACCTGGCATCTGGTAGCGCAACGCTTGCAGGAGAGTAGTAACTATACATCACTATTTAAGATGATCTATCCAGATGGTATTACCAAAAACAATGTCCTGGATGCCATCGCTTCATTTGTGCGCTCCATGGTCACCATCAACGCCCCCTTTGACCGTTACCTGCGCGGGGAAAGCAACGCCATCAGTCATCGTGCCAAACTGGGCTATCAACATTTCAAGGAGTATGGCTGCCCCGCCTGTCACAACGGTATCAGTGTCGGTGGAAACATGTTCCAACGCATTGGCATCACCCGGGACTATTTTAAGGACAAGATCGGAATAATTGAGCCTGACCTGGGCCGGATGCAGGTCACAGGCGATATAAATGACCGCTATGAGTTTAAGGTACCAAGCCTGCGGCTTGTAACCAGGACAGCGCCATATATGCATGATGGCTCAGTGGAGACCCTGGAGGAAGCAATAAAGGTAATGGGACGCTATCAGCTAGGACGCGATATTCCACAGGAACACATCAGACTGATTATAGACTTCCTGCATACGCTACGTGGTGAGTACCGGGGTTACCGGCCATGAAATTAAGCCGTAGCGATATATTCAGCTACCTGCTGCTCCTGGGATTGGGAGTTACCATCCTGGCACTCAATCCATTACGCATGGATACAGCCAAACATCAGGTGATAATTGAAAATATCAATCAGTTACAGAAACTGGATTCTGATATTGATAGAGATGTATTACGCATCGGCTACTCCATACTGCAACACTATGACAGTATTGCTACCTCCATTCGAGACATTCGCAAACTCAAATCAATTCTGATGCAGCATAAGTTAGACCACATCACCGGGATAAATGACCTACGGCAAAAACTGGACAATGAGCTAGAGCGGAAGATTAAAAAATCAGAAAAGGTTGTGTCCAACTTCGCCCTGCTGAACAACTCACTGCTCTATTTCCCATCATTGGTGAACCAATACCATCTACAGCATAAAAACAAATGGAATCCTGTTATACAAAAATTGGCTATAGATATAATGCAGTTCAGCCAGAACCCCTCAGTCACCAATAAGCTTGCTATCACTTCCATACTCAAGCAGCTGGAGCGTCTGAATGCCCCTACCACAGATGACCGTCTACTAAAGTCCATTCTCACCCATGCAAAAATAATCGTCACTGCCAGAGATGAAGTTTCCAGGCATATGCAAACAATGTTCAGCATACCTACTGAGAAGCTGCTCAATATGATATCTAACCGTTATGCCAATCATCAGGCACGCAGTATGGACAGCGCCAAACAGATGCGCTACTTGCTGAACATAGTCATATTGATTCTGATTGCAGGTATTGCCTACTTCATAAGCCGGATAAAGTCTTCAAAGATTGTATTAAAGGAAAGCCAAGAACGCATGGAACATGCATTGGAAGGCACCAACAATGGTCTTTGGGACTGGGATGTGCAACATAGTGATCTGTATCTCAGCCCGCGCTTCGAAATCATACTTGGGTATGCACCTGGCGAGATCAATACCAAAATACATAGCCTCAAGGCGTTGATTCATCATGACGACATCAACACGGTCAGAAAAAAATTGGTAGCACATCTCAAGGGCCAATCCCAGATCTTTGAAAGCGAACACAGATCCAGAAAAAAAGATGGGTCCTGGGTCTGGACCCAGGTATGCGGAAAGGTAGTGGAGAGAGATGACAACCAAAAAGCACTACGTATGGTTGGAACACAGGCGGATATCACAGAACGCAAGATTGTAGAAGAACAACTACAGCAAGGGGCAATGGTATTCGAGACAGTCTCCGAGGCAGTGACCATATGCAACCAGGATAATAAGATTGTAGCTATCAACCAGGCCTTTTCGGATATAACCGGCTACACCAAGGATGAGGTTATTGGTAATGACCCAAAAATGCTCAGCTCAGGTAAACATGATAAGGTTTTTTATAGCCAAATGTGGAGCGAACTCAATACCACTGGAGTATGGCAGGGTGAGATCTGGAACCGGCGTAAGAATGGAGAAGTATTTCCAGAGTGGTTATCCATAGCAACAATCAGAAACAACAAAAATGAAATAGAGCAATACATCGCAGTATTCAGCGACATAACCCAGCGTAAAGAAGATGAAGAGCTGATCCGTTTCCAGGCTAACTATGACGCCCTGACCGAACTACCCAACCGCCACCTGCTAATGGAGCGCCTGGGATTTGAACTGCAGCGTTCCAAGCGTGAAAACAGCATTGTTGCCCTTATGTTCATCGATCTGGACCGGTTCAAACCAGTAAACGACACCTATGGGCATATGGTTGGCGATCAACTGTTGTGGGAGGTTTCCAAACGTCTCACCAACCATGTGCGCGAAACCGATATGGTAGCCCGCCTGGGTGGGGATGAGTTCACCGTGGTTCTGCCTAATATTGAGAGTATAAATGAAGTTGAGCACATGGCCAGGCGGATACTACATGAAATAGCACGGCCATTTCATTTAAGTGGGAATGAACTGTTTATATCCGTAAGCATCGGCATCACTATCTATCCGAATGACGCTTCAGATCTTCCTACGCTCATGACCAATGCAGACAATGCAATGTATCGGGCCAAGGATGATGGCAGAAACACCCTGTGCTTTTTTACCAATGAAATGAACCAGCATGCCAAGGAGATGCTGCGCCTGGAAAATGACCTGCACCGCGCTCTGCAACGAAACGAACTCATTCCATATTTTCAGCCCATCATCGACATCAACACCGGAGACCTGATTGGCGCAGAAACTCTGCTGCGCTGGAAACATCCGGAGTTCGGACTGTTGGAGCCAGACAGATTTATTGCCCTCGCCGAAGCCACCGGGTTGATTATCCCCATCGGCACCTGGCTACTGGAGTTGATCTGCTGCCAAATGATGCGCTGGCGCAACGATGGACTACATCTGCAACGCATCTGTATAAATATATCCAGCCGCCAGTTTCGGAATAACCTGCTTGATGTGGTCAAAAATGCCCTGGCAACCAGTGGACTGGAACCGGAATGTCTTGAATTAGAGATCGTTGAATCCCTGTTGCTGGAGGAAAACCAGGAGAACAGTGACACACTGAAACAGCTAACCGATATGGGAGTACGCCTTTCCATCGATGACTTTGGAACCGGATACTCATCTTTAAGCTATCTAAAAAAATTCCCTTTTGATGTGCTCAAGATCAATCACAACTTTATCAAAGGGCTGCCTGACAGCAAGGACAATACCACCCTGGTCAATACAATCATCAATATGGCACATGGGCTTGATCTGGAGGTAGTGGCTGAAGGTGTTGAATCTGCCAGGCAACTAAAGCACCTGCGGTCACTGGATTGCCATATGGCCCAGGGTTACTACTTCAGCAAACCCTTACCGGCCCATCGCTTTGATAAGCGCATACAGAAGTTAATCAGTAAGGAACTGGCTTAGGAACAGCATAGAACACACTCCCAGATTTTTATTTCTCTCCACAGGTCTAGGACCATTATCTGATTCATTCGCCCAGGCACTTGCTTGCCACTTCAAATACATCCTTGGAAATACCATCGATAGCAACTATTGTCTCCAACTGGTATTTCATAAGCAGCTGACGCTTTTCATCATAGCGTCTCCATTGCGCCATGATACGCAACAGACGTGCAGCAATCTGGGGATTAATAGCATCAAGCTGGCGTACGCTCTCACCTAGTAAATCGTATCCAGACCCGTCCCGGGCATGGAAATTATGCGGATTGCCACTACAGAAAGCACCTATCAGAGACCGTACCTTATTTGGATTCCGGATATTAAACCCAGGGTGCTGCATCAACTTCCGCACCTTCTCAATGGTGTCATCACGCTTGGAGATCGCCTGTACCGTAAACCATTTATCCAGTACCAGAGGATCATGGCTCCAGCGTTGGTAGAAATCATCCAGTAGATCCTCCCGCTCTGGTACCTCACTGCTGGCAATCAGTCGAAGAGCCGCAATCACATCAGTCATATTATGCCCATCACGGTATTGTCCAACACAGAGTTCTACTACTGCAGAGTCGTTTAATTGCATCAGATAACCCAGCGCCAGGTTACGCAGACTACGTCTGGCAATGGAAGCGGGAGATATATCATAGTCACCAGGCTCCTGGTTCTCCTGGTAGACCCGGAAAAAATCATCTTTCAGTTCCCTGGCCAACAGTGTTTGCAACGACTCTCTGGCATTGTGGATGGCCTCAACATCCACCTGGCCCATAAGATCGCCCAAATAGGACTCGCTAGGAAGAGTCAGGATCTCAGCCAACAGCGCCTGGTCTGTTTCTGTATCAGACAGCGCCTTGCCACAGGCTTGTACATAGCCGGGAGGCGGCTTGTAGCCAGGTTCATCGATCATCTGCAACAAAATATTCTGACTGATCCTCTGGGCTGCATCCCAGCGATTGAACCCATCACTGTCATAGGCCATGAGAAACATCAGATCATTATTGGAGTAGTCAAAACTTACTTTTACTGGAGCTGAAAAGCCACGTAATAGAGACGGTATCGGCGCTTCACGCAGATCAATAAAATGAAACTGCTCACGCGCCTGTTTTAGCTCTAAAACCCTGGTGGTCCCAGCAGCGGAACTCTCTCCCTGTAGTTGCAACGGTATATCAGTTCCATCAGGTGCCAGCAGTCCAATGGCAAATGGCAGATGGAATGGCTGTTTATCACTCTGCCCGGGTGTATCTGGGCATGACTGCTCAATAGTCAGGTGATAACTCTTATCTGTGGCATTGTATTCACCACTGCAGTGCAACTCAGGCGTTCCTGCCTGACTGTACCAGAGCCGAAACTGTTCCAGGTCCCTGCCACTGGCATCTTCCATGCATTTCACAAAATCATCCGTGGTCACCGCCTCACCATCATGGCGCTCAAAATAGATATCCGTAGCCTTGCGATACTGTTCCGGTCCCAGCAGGTTATGTTGCATCCGCACCACTTCAGCGCCCTTTTCATACACTGTCAGGGTATAGAAGTTATTGATCTCTATGTATGAATCTGGACGTACCGCATGAGCCATGGGGCCGGCGTCTTCAGCAAACTGATGGGCCCGCAGCATGCGCACATCCTCAATACGCTTCACCCAACGGGATCCCATATCGGCGGAAAACTCCTGATCGCGAAAAACCGTCAAGCCCTCTTTCAGGCTGAGTTGAAACCAGTCCCGACAGGTGATCCTGTTCCCGGTCCAGTTATGGAAGTACTCATGGGCAATCACCCCTTCTATACCCTGAAAATCACTATCGGTGGCAGTGTCCGGACGTGCCAGTACATACTTGGAGTTGAATATATTCAGCCCCTTGTTTTCCATGGCACCCATATTGAAATCATTCACTGCCACAATCATGAATATATCCAGATCATATTCACGACCGTAGTTCTCTTCATCCCAACGCATGGCATGCTTGAGAGAAAGCATGGCATGGGCACATTTATCAATATTCTCCGGCTCCACATAGATACGCAGGTCCACGTTGCGACCTGAGGCAGTGGTATAGCTGTCTCTCACATCCAGTAGATTACCGGCCACCAGGGCAAACAGGTAAGCCGGTTTGGGAATGGGGTCATCCCATCTTACCCAGTGACCGCCATCTCCTAGATCACCATGTTCAACCGGATTTCCATTCGACAGCAGTACCGGATACATGTCCCGAGAAGCCTGGATTGTAGTACTAAACCTGGACATGACATCAGGCCGATCCAGAAACCAGGTTATTTTGCGAAAACCCTCTGCCTCACACTGGGTGCAGTACATATCACCGGACTTGTACAACCCTTCCAGCGCGCTGTTTTTTTCCGGGTAGATCAATACTTCGGTCTGCAGCAGAAACCGCTCTGGAACCTGGCGAATATGCAAACTGTTGGGACTGATAGTGTATTCAGTATCTGTAAGCTGAACCCCGTCCAGTTTGATATAGACCGACTCCAACCCCTCACCATCCAGACGCAGGCCTTCTGGTGTGGAAACAGCAGCCGGGTTTCTCCGCACATCAAGTTGTGACTCTACCCGGGTAATACCCTCACTCAGGGTGATATGCAGCCTAATATGATCAATGAGGAATTCAGGCGGCTGGTAATCTTTCAGATAGATGGTTTGGGGATTATCACGAAACACTGCCACACCTCTTAACTTGTTGTTTCTACAATCACATAGTAGTTGCGCTCTGGACCAGTCACAAGCTGATTGATAGGATAGATGGCTATATTCGCAATTCGTTGAGATTACCCATGCCAAAAGTTGTCGTATACAGCACCAATGTGTGCCCATACTGCGTGCGCGCAAAATCCCTGTTACAGCGTAAGGGGGTTGCGTATGAAGAGCTGAATATTGATCTGGATAGGAGCCTGATGGAAGAGATGATGGAGAGAAGTCAGCGCCGTACCGTACCCCAGATCTTCATAGATGAATTCCATGTCGGGGGCTATGACGACATGGCCGAGCTGGATGCCGAAGGCCGGCTGGACGAACTGCTGGGAATTCCTCCTCAGGAGACTGACGAGATCACATGAACCCAGAGGACCACGGAGAACAGGCAGGAATGCGCCTGGACAAATGGCTGTGGGCCGCACGCTTTTTCAAAACCAGAAAACTGGCAGTTGAGGCAATCAATGGTGGTAAGGTGCATCTCAACGGTAAACGGGCCAAGCCTGGTAGAGAGATAAAACCCGGCTCGCAACTGGAGATCCATAAAGGCTCATTCGAGTGGGATATAACGGTAAAGATCATTCCCAAACAACGGCGCCCCGCCTCCGAGGCGATACACTTCTATCTGGAGACAGAAGAGAGCATCCAACGCCGGGAACAATTATCTGAAGAGCAGCGTCGACTGCGCAGCAATACGCCACATTCCGACAAAGGGCGCCCCACCAAACGTGATCGCAGGCAGATAGACCGCTTTATCGGTACTAAAGAATAACAAACCTTGCTTATAGTAATATATTTTTTGCCATCAAGATCAAGCGTGTTTTCGATCTTATGATGCAAAACGGGTGAGTCTAAACGTTATTGCCATATAAAATAAAAGGGAGTGGATAAAATGGCGATTATGGATAATAAGGGTTATATTAAACAAGCGATAACTGGTCACCTGGGACTGCTGATAGCGCAAAGTATCGCGTCTGTAAAATATTAAATTTCCATCTCTGTTACATAGGTTACATCATGCAAAATTCTACCAGTCCTTTTGCCCCCGGCAATGAAACTCGGTATCAACAATGGCGCGAACAAAAATTGATGGATTATCCAACTGAGTTGGGTGATTTATTGGTTGAAATCAATGATCCACGCCAAATCAGTAAAGCAGAGCATGATGCTATTTTGCAAATCTGCCGCAAAACCAATATGGCTTTATATGCCGGCAATAGCGGTGATGACCCAGACAAAGATATACCATTGGCGGTTGGGCGTTCGTTTGGTTTACAGCAACTAAACAGCAACTGGCTTGCAGATTATGAAGGGGTGACTTCACTTACCGTAGCAGAAACAGGCACACACCTAGAATATATCCCATATAGTAACCGCCCCATTCAATGGCATACTGATGGTTATTACAATACGGCTGATAAACAGATTCACGGTCTATTATTACATTGCGTTCGACCAGCCAGTTCTGGTGGTGAAAATGCCTTGTTAGACCATGAAATAGCTTACATATTATTGCGCGATAAAAATCCCGCATATATTCCTGCTTTGATGGCAAATGATGTAATGACAATTCCACCCAGAATGCAAGGGGACAAAGTTGCCAGAGCTGAAGAAACTGGTGCGGTATTTTCTATCAACCCGGCCACGGGTAATCTACATATGCGTTACACCGTGCGTCAGAAACATATTAGTTGGAAACAAGATCCTCTTACACTAGAAGCCTTGGCCTATCTAACTGAAATTCTTAACAGTGACAGCCCTTATATTTTCCGTGGTACATTGCAATCTGGTATGGGATTAGTCAGTAATAACGTGTTACATGACCGCAGCGGTTTTGAAGATGATGCAGATAAACCACGTTTGTTATACCGCGCACGTTATTTTGATAGGATCGCCGGTTGTTCTGTCACTTGATCGCTCAAAGACACACCTGAAATGGAAGGGACGCTTACGGGCCAAATTGCATAACTTTCGGTAAGAGCTCAGCTACCCTCAGGCGCTATATACGTCTCATCATTCGGGTTCATGAATATAAACCTGAACTCCCCTTCCCCAATCTCTACATAATCCATGGTGGCTCCATCCAACAGGCGCACATATTTTGGCTCTATAACGATCTCTACATCTCCAGACTGCACACGCACATCAGCATCAGTAGCCACATCAAATCCCATCAGATAATCGATCGAACCATCCTCTCTCATTTTGGCTGCCAATCTTAGTGGATCTCCAACCGAATCATTGCTCTGTGCTGAAATCTTCACCTGTTCGATTGCTGCCTCTGTTAGTTTAAGCATGTTCACCTCTGGTTGAATTAGTCTGCCCGGCCTTCACATTTCGCACGTGTGCCAGAAAACGTTTGGTCCACTGATTGCCTGCCACATCCCTAATATGGGTGTAGTTTGCCAGCAGATTTTTATACACGATTCCATCATGACTGCCATCTATCCCGGTACCACGTAACACCTCATAGGCATAGACCAGTTCATCGTCCAAATTTTCTAGTGCAGAGTAATGGAATTCATGGGCAGCAATCTCTATGGGACCATCATGCGCTGCTGGCCATGGCCCCTTGCCAGTCTCGCGCAGACGCACATAACCACGGCCCTGCGGTCTACTATGCATAACCACATCCCCTGGTAATGCACCCACCATGGAGAATGTCTTATCCTTCCATGTCATACTACGAGCAAGATACATCAATCCACCACACTCTGCATAAACCGGCCCACCTGCCTCGATGTATCTGAGCAGATCTGCCCGCAGGCTGGCATTGGCCTCCAGTCCTTCCATCACCATTTCAGGAAAACCACCTCCCAAAAAGATACCATCCACCTCTGGAAGTGCCTGATCGTGTAGAGTATCGATAGGCAACAACTCTGCACCACCATCCTGTAGTGCCTGCAAATCACCAGGATAGTAAAAGCCAAAGGCCTTATCTCTAGCATAGCCAATTCGTACCGGTTCAACAGTTTCAGATATGGTGGATGACTCCGGCTCCAAAGTTTTGGCAGGAGTTGCAGTAGCTGCGATATCCAATATTCTCTGCAAGTCCACCTGGGAGGCCACCGCCTCTCCCAGCAGGTCTATCTTCCCCTTTGCCTTATCCACCTCATTGCTTGGCATCAGTCCCAGATGACGTTCCTCGATCACCAGGTCAGGATTGTTATGTACCGCACCTACTACCGGCACATCGGTGTAGTGTTCAATCACATTGCACAACTTGGCTTCATGTCGGCTGCCGCCTACCTTGTTCAGGATAACACCAGCGATATTCAGATCCTGGTCGAAGGCCTGATAGCCAAGGATCAGGGGTGCAATACCACGGGTCATGCCACGAGAATCAATCACCAGGATTACCGGCGAGCCCAGAAGGTTGGCCAGGGCTGCGTTACTGTTACTTCCATCCAGATCCAGACCGTCATACAACCCTTTATTGCCTTCAATCACGCCTATATCAGCTGTAGCCATGGCAGCGGCAAAACCATGCTCTATCTCCTCGCGCTGCATGGTAAAGAAATCCAGATTCAGACAAGGACGGTCACAGGTCGCGGACAGCCAGAGTGGATCGATATAATCCGGCCCCTTTTTGAACGGTTGCACAACCAATCCCCTGTCGCGCAGGGCAGCACTCAATCCGATGGATAGCGTGGTCTTGCCTGATGATTTATGGGCGGCAGAGATAAAGAAGTGCGACATAGTAACGTTCGGCTCATCAGCGAATTGATCAGAGGCCCCTTAAATTGTACGAGATATCCGCAGTAATTAAAAAGCCCAATGCATTAGCATTGGGCTTTTAGACTGCAGCAATGCAATCCCGTTCGATGCGAATCAGATATTGTCCGGATCTTCCAGACTATCCGGCA
The DNA here is from genome assembly GCA_028278145.1 of Chromatiales bacterium. Classification (GTDB taxonomy): domain Bacteria; phylum Pseudomonadota; class Gammaproteobacteria; order Chromatiales; family Chromatiaceae; genus JAAGZL01. The sequence continues at coordinate 10,832 of JANQEV010000008.1, forward strand.
ACATGGGGAACATGCGGGCAACAACAGCAACTATAGTCATAGCCACGACTATGCCGCCAACACCAAGCATGGCCTCAGAGACAGTTGGAATATAGCTGCTGACCACCCCATCAAAGAAACTGCTCTCAATAACCTCTTTACCCGGGAACATAGTCATGGGGAAGGCCTGGCCGCCGATAACGATGATATAAACCTGGAAAAATCCACCCAGCAAAACCATGAATGAGGCAGCTAAGATAGCAAAGCGCGAAGTTGAAAATGCTGGTGAATAGATCAGAAACAGCGGAATGATACCACCAATCAATACCTGACCAATCCAGAACATCTTGGTATAAACACCGCCTTCCAGCAGAACAAAGCTCTCAATCCCATGGTGCTGGGTTATATATAGGTTGGTAAGATGGTAGACCAGTGCAAAATAGAGTACCGCAGCAACAAACACACCCAGCAGTTTCCTCAGCTTGGCAATGCGCAAATCACCAATATGACGATCATCCCACCAGTAGGCTGCCATCAGGGTTATGATGAAGAAAGCCAAACCATAGCTGAAAGACATGATGATAAACATGGGAGCCATAACAGCGGCATCGTAGGCCTCACGGGCCACCAGGAATCCGAAGATGGAACCGGTACCAGTGGTAAGAGCTAGACGCCACAGGAATGCGGTGATACCCAGTGGGCGGTACATCTTCGAACCCTTACGGTCAATCATGGCCCACATATATAGACCGACAATGACAAAGAAGCCGGTATACAGATAGATATTCCAGGCAAAGATAGACTTGAAGTTGTACTTGGTCATGGCGATGATCAGGCGATCAGGCCGACCCAGATCCAGCACCAGAACCATCAGACCACCTGCCAGTAGCGCCACAGCCAATATACTGGAGAAACGTCCCAAAGGTTTATACATAGGCCCGCCAAATACCGAGCCGATGGAAGCTACGTTCAGGGCCCCAGAGGCAGCCACAATCAGAAAGATAGCAAATACATGAGGTAGTCCCCAAACCACCTGATTGGTCATTCCAGTCACATAGTGGCCGTTGTGTTCCATATGATATACGGCCACAAGCGCCAGCAGGATCAGAAAGGCCATTACGCCCATGCCAGTCCAGAAACGGGGTGATTCACACCCTAATTCGCGATAGTTTATTTTTTCCATCGAGTAGGCCCCTATACGGCTAGACGTTCGTATACCGAACACCGGTGTTCAACATCAGATCCTCACGCAACTGACGACTAGGCTGCGATTTTAGTGCCTTGGATACGGCGCTGTTAGGATCCTTGAGATCGCCAAAAACAATGGCGTTATGGCCATCTTTGGCACAGGCCTCGGCACATGCAGTATTGCCCTGCCCAGCATCCAGACGGTGAGCGCAGAGGTTACATGACTCCACGCAACCCTTGCCACGTGGTGAGTTGACAACCTGTTCTGCCACGTCGGCATGGATAAAAGAGCGGGCCTTGTATGGGCAGGCCATCATGCAGTAGCGACAACCTATGCAGATATGCCGATCCACCATCACGATACCGTCAGCCCGTTTGAATGAGGCACCGGTAGGACACACATCCACGCAAGGCGGATGCTCACAGTGTTGACACATCAGCGGCAGGTTGCTCACCACACTGGACTGGGTATCTCTTAACTTCACCTTGCGAATCCACTGCGGACGCTGTTGCTCCCACATGGCATCATCATGACCTTCCGGTTTTTTCACCAAGTCTATACCGTTTTCTTTATCACAAGCTGACACACAAGAAGTGCATCCATCTGCACATTTATTAGTATCTATCAGCATTCCCCAACGGGTGTTGCTGGATACACCTTTACCATCGGCCTTGGCTTCCGTAGTGGTTAGCAACACACCTGGCGCAACGGTAACTGCTCCCGCGGCCACCACAGTATTGCTGAGGAATTCACGCCGTTTCATATCCGGCTGTTGTTTGCAGTCACTCATACTCACTTCTCCTCCGGCACCTTGCGGTGACACTGGAAACAGGTGATATTCACCGCCGTATAATCATGACAGGAATCACAAAACTGGTCTTTTGCATTCACCGGTACCGGATGCCCCTGCTTGTCTTTTGATGCATGACAACTCACACAGTCAGCAAGCGCAAACTTATCGCTGCGGTCACCCTGATGTACCACCTCATCACGCTGATGCTTGAGATAGTCCATATGATTGCGCCGCATGTCCATTGTGGGGGCTACGCAGTCCTTCATACCTGCGGCTTTGGAACCTTCCACAACCATGGAACCACTTATGGCGGCAGCCGAGATGGATAGCAGAATACCTGCCATCATCACTACCGCTATTCGTTTAAGGCCATTTAACCTATGCATTACAGCTAAGCTCCTATTGACTGGAGATGATTATTCTTCGGCTTCCGACTCGGCATCACTTTCAGCCTCATCGTCATCTGTAACCTGCCCGGTCAGGACAATCGCGTTGCTGACCAATTGATGCAGACTCACGATCTGGTCCATATCCATACCGTAGTAAGGCAGCACCTTGGTGAACTGACTCTTGCATATCGCGCAGATGGCCGCCATGTGGGTAACGCCCTTATCCTTAATGACATTCTGTAGCTCAGTCATTCTTGGGAGCGCACCCTTAACCCGAATTTCCATCAGATCATCAGTAAGCAGGCCACCACCACCACCGCAGCAGAAGGTCCTCTCACCTATGGAGTCATGATGCATATCCACATAGTTGTTGCACACTGCCTTGATGACGTTACGCGGGGTCTCGAACTGGCTGCCAGGATAATCACCAATCCTGGTAGCACGAGCCACGTTACAGGAGTCGTGAAAGGTCAGGGTCATATCATCATTGGCTGACTTGTCGATATTCAGCTTCCCGGCCTGAATCTGCTCCCAGGTGTACTCCAGGATGTGCTGGGGGGCAGGATACTTCTGATCAAGAAAATCAAACGGACCAGCCAGAGTATTCAGGAAGGCATATGCTACGCGCCAAGCGTGTCCACACTCACCAAAGATGATGCGTTTTACACCCAGTTCCTGTGCCGCCTCACGGATACGCATGGAGACCCGGCGCATGTTCTCGTAACTGCCGATGAACATGCCGAAGTTACCGGCCTCGGATGCCGTACTACTCAGGGTCCAGCTTGCGCCTGCCTCGTGGAATACCTTGCCGTAACCGATGAGTCCATCGATGTGTGGCTCGGCGAAGAAGTCAGCGGATGGTGTTACCAGCAGGATATCTGCCCCCTTCACGTTCAGAGGGAATTTAACCGGCACACCGAAATCGTCTTCCATGTCCTCTTCCAGACCTTCCAGTGTGTCCTCCAAGGCCGGCCCAGGCAGACCCAGGTTATTACCGATCTTGTGTACCTTGCCGATGATCTCGTTGCAGTACTTCTGGCCATAGCCGATGCTGTCCAGGATCTCACGTGCTGCCATGGAGATCTCTGCAGTATCAATGCCGTATGGGCAAAATACCGAACAGCGGCGACACTGGGAACACTGGTGGTAGTAGTTGTACCACTCATCCAGGGTTTCACGGGTTAGATCCTTGGCACCCACCAGTTTAGGGAAGTACTTACCGGCAAAGGTAAAGTAACGCCGATATACCTTGCGCAGCAGGTCCTGACGACCCACCGGCATATTTTTTGGGTCTTTGGTACCCAGGAAGTAGTGACACTTGTCGGTACAGGAACCGCACTTTACGCAGGCATCCAGAAATACCTGGAGTGAGCGGTAACGACCACGCAGGTCATCCAGTTTCTCCAGTGCTTTATCATGCCAGTCTTCCACCAGTTCACCGGGAAAACCTAGATCTGTATTGTGCTCAGGCTTGGTAACCACGAATGACTTAACATGCGCCATCGTGTCTTCCTGAAGCTCAGGAACATCCACATACTCCTGGAGTTCCGGTACGTCAAATTCTGCCTTGGCCATGGAATTTCCTCTTCGGCTCAGTTCAGCTTATTTCTGTTCTTCTTCCAACGCCTTAGCCCAAGGGGCTACATGACGCTGTTCACGTGGGTTATCTACCATATTCCTGGTTGGGCTGAAGAAAACACCAGGCACATGCAGCAGCTTGCTGAATGGAAACAGCAGCATTAGCAGAGCAACCAGAGACAGATGGACAATAAGTGGAAAATCAACCGGAAGCTGTCCGCCACTAAAGGTGAAGAACTCCTTGATGGCAACGATGTCCGTGTGCATCACAAAAGACATCATCAGCCCGCTAATTCCGATAAAACCCAGTACCAACAACCAGAGGTAATCAGATGGCGCAGAGATATAGCGCACCCGGTCTACAAAGATTCGTCTGAAGAACAGACCAACCAAACCGATCACCATTGCAAATCCAGCATACTTGCCAAACGGCTGCACCAATTCAATCAGGGCCCACACCATAGTTGGCACCCAATCCGGTTCAATGAAGTAGCGCAGGTGCCTTACAAGTACCAGCAGCAGAGCCATGTGGAATATCCAGGAAAAAATCCAGGTCCACTTGGTACCTTTGAACAGGCTCTCGAAAAACACCACTTCCCGGAACAGACGCATCACTACACCAGTCTTGGTAATAGGTGCAGGTGTTGTAGCAATTCTTAATGGAGCCGGGGTCTTGGCATACTGGTTGATTTTCAGCGCCAGGCCCACCACGAAGACGATGCTAGCGAGAATAAACAGCAGCGCGAAGAAAAATGACATGATCCTGCGATCCTCCGTCGGGTTTAACCACCCCCCACAAGAGTACGCACCGTTGAACTAGCTTTGGTTATGGCTTCTAAAATATATAGACAAAAACCGTATCTATTATTATGCGGCCATCTTCCCCAGACGGCTCCAGCCACGTACTTATGAGGTTCAGGTCTAACAGACCGGCAACAGACGCTGGTCTGTTGCCGGTCATTTGTTACTGCTTAGATACAGCCGGTTGGCTTTGGCAGACCAGCGTAACGGCAAGCCTGCTTACCTGGGCCATATGGGAACAGAGCATACAGATACTTACTGTTACCCTTTTCCTTACCCAGCTTCTTACCTACAGCTTTGGTCAGAACACGTACTGCAGGAGCAATCTGATACTCCTCGTAGTACTCACGCAGGAAGTTGATGATATCCCAGTGCTCATCACCCAGGACCAGATCGTCCTCTGCTGCCATAATATCAGCAACACCAGGTACCCAATCATCCAGGTTTACCAGGTAGCCTTCCTCATCAGTTTCTAAACTTTTACCATCTACTTCGATAGCCATGAACTTTATCTCCTAACGTTAATCTATTTCAGGTTAGATATTCTGGATCAGACCCAAGCCTGTACTCTGTCGTGTTCCGCAGCCAGGTCAACAAAGCCTGCATAGTCCACGATCTCGACTCCATCAATCAGTTTATCATCAGTAATGCCGCGTGCTTTCAGATCAGCGCCAAGGGCATACAACTTTACTCCCTCGGTTCCGGTCACCAGCTGCTCAATACTTGCGCCTTTAATGGTTGCGTATACAGCATCCTCATAGAAGAGTATGGCGCTGCCGGAATTGACATGAGCCAGACAGCTTCCAACTGAACTCTTCTCATAAGGTGACTTGTTTACAGTGTGTAAAGTACTCATTCTTATGCCTCGCCTTAGAAACTGAAAACGATGTCCTGCTGCTCAATGATATCAGTGAGTTCAGCACGACTTACCAAACGAATTGAGTCTTTCTCAGCCCAATCGTCATCTTCGTCTTCCCATTTCAGGTCCATCAGATCATCCAGAGTAAGGCCACGTTCTTCCAGAGACTCCTGCTCTACATACAGCTTGGTGACATCATAATCACCCAGTGCTGAATAAGTTGGCGAGAAGTTTTTGGTCTCAATTCCAGATGTATCCTGGCTTTTCAACAGCTGATACACACCATCATCAAAGAATGCCAGACTGACATCCTGATCAAAGGCAGCACCAATCAGCACAACCTCCAGTGATTCCCACGCATAGATAGTACCATGGGGAGCACGGCGGTTGAGGTACATGAATTTTTTAATATCTTCAGACATGAATTCAACCTCTCCGTTTAATCACCAAACACAACCAGACGGTCAGACTGGACGCCGGCCTCGATCAACTGCCCGAGCCCGGAGATCCGGAAGCCATCAGCAATGTTCTCAGCATCTTTGCCATTACGCTGCATCTCACCCTCGTCCACGATACCGCGACGTTGAGCTGCTGCGACACAGACGACCATATCCAGATCATGCTCTTTAGCCAGCTCACTCCAGCGGTTGACGATATTGCGATCATCCTGTGGAGGAGTAGTCAGCTTGGTGCCATTATTCACACCATCGTGGTAGAAGAAGACACGATAGATCTCGTGCCCCTTCTCCAGTGCCGCCTTGGTGAATTGATAGGCTGAATCAGTAGCCTGATGCTGATATGGCCCTTCATTAACTTGAATCGAAAACTTCATTGGTTTTCCTTATTAAGTTATCGACGCACTAACTCAGAAGCGAACGTGAGTAGATGCATTCAAGTTGACACGACCACCACGCCAGTCATCGATGTGGTACTTGGTAAACGGCAGATTAGTCTTCTCAAAGAAGCTACCCCAGCCAATGCGCTCAGCCCACTCACCGATACGTTCATAATCCTTGGCATCTTCCTTATAGGCAGCGAGGATGCGTTTTACCACATCTGCAACCTCAGGCCAGCGCGGAGGATTATTAGGCACATTGGATGCGACCAGCTTATGGAAGGTCGGCTTGCTACGGGCGTTGGAGTTCTTACCACCGACCCAGATAGCAAAGTTGGAATGATCAGGATCATTGATCTGCATTGGCGGACATGGTGGGAAACATGCACCACAACATACGCACTTGCGCTCATCAACTTCAAGAGAAGGCTTGCCGTTAACCATTGCCGGGCGAATAGCAGCCACCGGGCAACGTGCAACAACTGTAGGGCGCTCACACACATTGGCTACCAGATCATGGTTGATCTTAGGTGGCTTAACGTGCTGAACGTTAATAGCAATATCACCCTGGCCACCGCAGTTAATCTGGCAGCAGGAAGTGGTGATCTTTACCCGGTTAGGCATCTCTTCATTTTCGAACTCATGGATCAGCTCATCCATAAGGGCCTTAACAGCACCGGAAGCATCGGTTCCAGGAATATCACAGTGCAACCAACCCTGGGTGTGGGCAATCATGGAAACAGCATTACCGGTACCACCGATTGGATAGCCACTTTCGGTCAACTTGTCGATCAGTGGCTGCACCTGTGCCTCGGTACTTACCATGTACTCAATGTTGGAACGAGCGGTAAAACGCACGAAACCTTCAGCAAAGTCGTCACCGATGTCCATGAGTTCACGAATCATGGTTACATCCATCTGACGTGGGGTTCCGGCACGTACGGTCCAGATCTCGTCACCACTATTTGCAACATGGCGCAAAACACCAGGGCGCGGACGATCATGGTACTTCCAGTCGCCGTAGTTCTTCTTCAGTACCGGATGCAGGTACGGATCCATCTCCGGTACACCACTCTCAATTGGCATGCGAGGTTGGGACATAATTATCTCCAAATTTCTCTATTTCTAATTCATCTCGTGACGCATAACCGAACCTGGGTCCGGTATGCGCCGCGTATAAACCTGACGGTTAAGGCTAAAACCAGATCAGCCAGCAGCCTTGCGCTCACTCCACTTGGCCACTTCCTCATCCCAACCATCCATACGTACGTATGAGTTCGAACGTGGGCTGTTGATCATGTTTGGATCAATTTCCAGACCAATACCTTCCAGGAAGTTAGCAAGACCGATACGCTCGATCATCTCACCGGTACGCTCGTGCTCCAGTGCATTCTCGGCAAAGAAATCGATAATCTCGGTAGCCAACTCTTCCAGTGCTTCAAAGTCATCATCGGACTCAAGCTTCATGAACGGAACGATCACTGTACCCATAAGGTCACCGATCTTCAGGGTACGCTTACCACCACAGAGGACGGTTATGCCTTTATCATCACCTGGAGACAGAGCTTTGTTCATCACATTCAGACAGTGCATGCAGCGTACGCAGTTCTTGTTGTCCACTTCCAGAGTATCATCATCGTTCAGAGACAGCGCCTGGGTTGGGCAGCGGGTGATTACGTTATCAACAACATACTTGCGTCCCTTCTCACCAACGTAGGCCTTGACCTCGTCCTGATTAACCTTCATATCGTCACGCCAGGTACCAAGAATAGCAAGGTCAGAACGCTGAATTGAGTTTACGCAATCGTTGCCGCAACCGGATACCTTATACTTGAACTTGTATGGCAGTGCTGGACGGTGCATGTCATCCAGCACGTTATTGACCAGCATACGCATGGTGCGCCCTTCATCAAAACAGGACATTTCACAACGTGCAGCACCAACACAGGACATACCGGTACGCACAGCCGGACCAGCACCACCCATATCGAAGCCCATCTCGTTCACTTCATCGAAGGCTTCCTGCACCTTCTCAGTGGTACAGCCCTGCAGCATGATGTCACCGGACTGACCGTGTAGAGCGATCAGGCCTGCACCGTGCTTCTCCCAGATATCGCAGAACTTGCGCAGGGTGTTGGTGTCATAGTGCATACCGGGAGGCGGCATGATACGCAAGGTGTGGAACTCGGCACACTCAGGGAACCGTGGCTGATCGTTTTCATCCATCAGCTCTGTAAAACGCGGAATAACGCCGCCACCGTAGCCGATGACACCAACAGTGCCACCTTTCCAGAAGCCCTTCCTGGTTTCGTATGAGGTCTCGAGTTGACCCAACAGGTCAACAACCATGTCGTTATTCTTTGCCAGACGTTTCAGACCAGTTACGAAGCTCGGCCATGGACCGCTTTCGAGCTGATCAAGCATCGGAGTATCATGCAGTGGTTTTGCCATTACTTTAATCTCCCAATAATCATTAAATATGGGTTATTTCACCACACCCTGAGATTCATGCAGGAACCATAAACAACCAGGGTGAATAATCTGTGCAATTCGGAATTACTTGTAATTAAACCAAACGATCCCCAACTACAGAATGGCAAAAATTTTAGAAGTTCCTAATGAAGTAAAATATCCCTACGATGGGATGTACATATTGATGAAAAATATCTATTATGGGATATATTTTGCCAGATAATGGGCGTATTATTTTTATTTAAGGCACAATTACTATATTGATTACAGGCACTATTTTGATACCGGATACCTGCTTTTTCCGGCCAAAATAGCTCCCGAGGTCGAATTTGACATATATCAAATTTCAAATAATGCGTATCTTTTCTATCAACTGACAGTAAACCATAAACCACCTATTAATCATTTTGATACAAGACCATATTTCTCCTATCGATAACATCTTGCCAATGGATAGTGAATGGAGTTGAATAATATAAGCCATTCGGTCTAGTCATGTATCCGGAGCAGTTCTCCAAACCATCAGATTCAGCCCTGGTGTCCATTAAACCTGATAGAGGTCCTGATCAGAAATGCTGTATCTAAGTGAGATATTGATCCAAAACCCAAATCTGGATTCTTTCGAGGATCTGGTGTCTACAGTAAAGGAACGCTCCAAAAGCGAGATGTTCTTCCGTATTGATGTAAAACCTCAATATGCGGACACCCCAGAGGACTGGGAAGACCGTCTGGAAGCGGCATTTACCTAAGAGATCCTTGAGAAGACCATGAAGTATCTAAAAAACGAATTCCGCTTAGGCGATGCAGAGGGTGGTGAAGACGCGGCCATATCCACCCAGCACCTGGAAGCAAAGCTCATGCAGCTTCAGGATGAGATCGACCAGCTTCCAGCCAGTACTGAAACTAGCCAACGACTTAAACTGACACTGGATCAGTGCTACCTTCTACTTGACCTGGAACGCCAGGATGAAGCATGGGAAAAGGCAAATACTGCCCTTAAACAGGGGTTGGCAGATCAGCTTTGGACTCAAGCAGTAGAAGCATGTGACATCATGTTCCAGACCGACAAGCAGAACTCGATTCAGGCTCTGGCCCATGGCATCTGGCTTGGAGTATCCTTCCCCATAGACCCAGAACTGAGTGTCGCCGTGCTGCAACACCTAATCGATGAAACTCCAGACAACTCTGATGGAGCGGCAGTTGCTGCAGCTACTGCATGCTACCTGGTTGATCTGCGCGCTAAGGGTAAGCAACACGAAGAGCTACATTTTTTTACCACCCAGTTACTGGGACAAGTGGCCAAGCGCCACAGCCAGGTTGAAGATAAAGAGATCTTTGACTTCTGGGTAGAGCGCCTGGAACTGAACGAACCGGGTAAATTTCTCCCAAGACTGGCCCAGATTCTGGATGCCCTGACCGAGGGAAACTGGTGGTATGACCGGGATCAGCTGCGAAATCTGATACCGGAAGATACTTAATTCAAACTAGGACTTGTTAGCACTATAGGTGTATATATGCATTGGCAAGATGAAGCAGATGCTATCCCATATAAGATCCCGGATGATGTGGTTGATCTATCATTCAGCATCAGCTGTACCACAATCCCGATAGACAATGCTTATGCTCTCTCGGCTGCAATCACAGAAATACTGCCATGGTTCAGCAGCGAACCTGATGTAGGTCTGCATATCATGTATGGTGGAGCCTCGATAAATGGCTGGCAGCGCCCAGACATGGACGAGAAGGATGAAACAATACTGCTGTCTAAACGTTCCAAACTGCGCCTGCGCCTGCCAAAGCACAGAATTGAAGATGCAGAACAGCTGTGCGGCAAGGTACTGGACCTGGCTGGGCATAGAATGGAAGTAGGCAAATTTAAATCCATGCTGCTGGTCAACACCGACACCCTGCTCTCTCGTCATATAGTTTCTGCGGTTGAGGAAGATGAAGAGGCATTTACTGAACGCATGTTTCGGGAACTACAAGAGATGGGACTGGGACTGACCAAGATCCTATCCGGGAGAGATCACGCGCTGGCAGGACCAGACGGTCCGATCAATACAAAGTCACTCCTGGTAAGTGGCATGACAGTACAGGATTCTGTAGCCCTACAGGCAAAAGGAATCGGCCCAGGCCGCAGTATGGGATTTGGCTTGTTCATTGCGTCAAAGAGCTTATAATGATCGGCTTATATTACAGAATTAACTTCTTTGCCATCCCCATAATTAGGTGAGTTCCAGACTCCGGGAACCAGGCAAAGTAATAAATCAGAAAATATATAGATAAGGAGAAAAGAAATGGCATACGAACTGAATGGTGCAACCATCGAAACCAACGCTAACGGCTACCTTAATAACCAGGACGACTGGAGTGAAGATCTGGCCAAGGTTATCGCTGAAGCCGAGGGTGTAGAACTGTCTGAAAAGTCATGGGACGTGATCAACTACCTGCGTGATGAGTTTTTCAATAATAACGAAAACCAGCCCAACGAACGCCACATGGTAAAGCACTTCAAAAAACTGTGGACCGACCTGGACAAGGTGGACACCAAGGCCCTTTACATCCATTTTCCTAAGGGTCCTGCCAAACAGGCCGGTAAGATTGCCGGACTGCCTGAGACCCGTCGCAAGGGTGGCTACTAGGCTACAAATACACCAATCCGCTTGCCAGCCATGCTGGCGAGCGGATGGAGAATACATTGGCATTCAAGATCAAAACCCACTGGCACAAGGAAGAAAAAGACAGATCCATTGACGAGATCGCTGGAGCGATCGCCTTCAGCAGTTGGCGTATAGCAGTGGAAAAGGCTATGAACCTGCATAGCGAGCACTTCGATTTCACCTCCCATCAACAACGCCTGGGAGTCATTATTGAGTACCTGTTGTTCCAAACTCAGATCGTAGACCGCCTAGTACATGACAATTTCGACGATGAGGAGCGCCGGGATCTTATAATCTCCTTGGTTAAACGCATGGCAGAGCATGTACAGAGTAACAGCGTAGACATGCTTGGACCTGATGATTACCAGACTCCATTCTTTGAGAAATTCAACCTGCGTAGTACAGAGTATGCCGAATTGAGTTTCACTGATGAGGGACCCAGCTACCCCTTTATGCGGCACCTCGGTTACGAGATACAGCAGATCATGGGGGACGAAAAGGAAAACCGCTGGGTCATTGACCAGGTTATGGACAAGGATGGAGTTGAAGTTTATTCACAACTCAAACGACTGGTAAAAAACCTAACTACCTAGCCAACAAAATCGCCTCAATCCTACCCACATCAATACAGCCACACCACAAAACCACTTGCCAACAGTGGCCACCTGCGGCATAACTAACTAGTATGCTTTAGGAAATCCCTGATTAATCCGTTATTTTGGCACAGACTGGAGAAGTGGTGCATGGATGCACCGTTTACGTACCAAAGGATGGAATCTATGTGATTGATTTTTCTGGTTCCAGGTACCGGATCAAGTCCGGCACATGCGGGCCGGGATGATAAAATGGTATTAAGCAGAACTACCTTAGATTTTGAACTTTGATTACTCTAGCGGGTCTCTTTACGGATGCAGATACTATCTCCCAAAACACTCCAAGCCCGCGCCATGGCAGTCTTCATCAGCGTAATGCTGCTGCTGTCTAATATCACCTCTGTAGCTATTGCAAGGAATTTCGAACTGCCGAGTTTTGGCGATCCTAGCGGAAGGGTGATAAGCCCTACCCAGGAACGCAGGCTGGGGCAGGCCTTTATGCGTAGCGTGCGCAAATCTATGAAGATAGTCTCTGACCCCCTGCTGATTTCATACATTGAATCTCTAGGAAGACGTTTGGTATCCAATAGTGGGGATGCCAATCAACCCTTCTCCTTCTTCCTAGTAGATAATCAGGAAGTGAACGCCTTCGCAGGTCCGGCAGGAAATATTGGCATATTCACCGGGCTGATTCTAACCACTGAGTCCGAAAGTGAACTGGCCTCAGTGATCGCACATGAAATCGCCCACGTTACCCAGAAACACCTGGCAAGAACATTTGGCGCGGCTGAAAGTATGGGAATATCTTCTGCTGCAATACTGCTAGCAGCCATTGTGTTGGGCGCTGCAAGCAATGCCAATGTTGGGGCAGCTGCAGCAGCCGGGGTACAGGCAGGCCTGGCTCAGCAACAGATCAATTTTACCCGTGAGAATGAGAAAGAGGCCGACCGTGTCGGCATCAGAATTCTTGCAGACTCAGATTTTGACCCACGGGCAATGCCTGCATTCTTTACCCGTCTGGGCAAGGTAAATATGGTCTATGATAAACAAAAACTACCGGAGTTTTTACGCACCCACCCCATATCCAAAAACCGTATGGCAGATACATTGGGCCGGGCAGAAGCCTATCCATACAAACAATACCCTGAAAGCACAGATTACCATTTGGTTAGGACCATTCTACGGGAGCAGAAATTCAAAAACCCCAAGCAGGCGGTAAACTTCTTCAAAAAAACCCTGGCCGAAGGTCGTTACCGTAATGCCCAGGCTCAACGTTATGGTCTGGCACGAGCACTGATTAGTGCCCGTAAGTATAAGGAGGCAATGAAGCAGATAAACCTGCTACTGAAGAAAGACAGTAACAAACCCCACTATCTGATAACCAAGGCAGTGATCTACCGTAATACTGCAAATCCGAAACAGGCGTTAAAGGTGTTACAGCGGGGACTGAAACGAAATCCCGGCAACTTCCCCCTGACCCTACACTATGCCGACATCCTGTTACAGAGTGGCCAAGCCGCAAAAGCAGAACGCATCCTGGAAAAATTAATAAAAATACGGCCTCATGATGCCGGCCTGAAAAAACTGGCAGCAATGGCTGCAGGTAAAGCGGGACACATCTCTCAGGGACACTACTTTATGGCCGAGTATTACTATCTGTCCGGAGACCTGGAATCTGCCCAACGACAACTTGAGATATCATTGAACGGCAGCAGGAATGATTTTTACCTCAGTGCCAAGATGGCAGCCAGGTTAAAAGATATAAAACAGGAAATTGCAGACCTTAAACAACGCAAGCACTAGTACCACACCTCAAATGCAAACGAAGCATATGGATACAGACCCCAAGCGCAGGCTGTTTCTCAAATATCTCCTGGCACAGGGCAGCATAACAACAGCGGTTTGTGCCGGCCTGATCACACCAAATAGCGCTATTGCTTCATGGCCAAAAAAGGCCTTTGAAGCCACCTCCATCCCCAATGCACTACAAGCACTGTTGGGACAGAGCGAAACCTCAACCAGACGCTACGCTACTGAAATAAAGGCACGGCCACATCTGGATGACGGCGGAACGAAAATAACGGTTTCTATAACCACCAGCCTTCCGGATATAGATTCGATAACCCTGTTATCCACCAGCAACCAGACACCACTGGTTGCATGCTTCAAGTTTGGTGGAAGAGATGTGGAATCACTGACCACCAGAATAAAAATGGAAGGTAGAGGTGATGTAATTACAATTATCAAGAGTAGGGACCGCCTGTTTAGCGAGTCCACCAGCATTGACTTCTCCAGCTGCGGCTGCGGCTAAACCAGGTGAGAAAACAGGCCATCAAACAAGATATGCCAGACAAACCAATTCAAATCAGAGCTAAACATACGCTCGGAGTTACAACAGTACGTGCTTTGATAGCACATCCGATGAGTGACGGCAGGTCAAACTCTGGCAACAAGGAAACAGCTGGCACACCACACTATATCCAAGAGCTAACCTGTCGCTTAGGTGAAGAAACTATTCTGTCGGCACTATGGGGAAGTGATATTGCAAAAGACCCTTTCCTGGGTTTTACCTTCAAAGGTGGCGCTAAAGGTGAAACTATCCGTCTAAGTTGGGTCGACAACCGTGGTGAACGTGGCTCCATTGAAACTGTAATAGCATAGAACCCATACAATCCAAACAGCTTTCTGCTGGCCGAGATAGCTATCCAATTAGTTCATCAGGGTTTTCCAGTTTACCATCTACAACCAGGTCATCATCAGTGGCTGGCTCAAGATCAGACAGGTCATCCATCTCTTCAACCAATGAGTCATCTTCCAGCGGTGATTCAGCTACAACCTCTTCCTGATCAGTAGCAGCAATCTCAGTTTCTGGTTCTGATTCCCCATTTACTATCCCACTAACATCTGGTTCGAACTCTGCCACCAGTTCATCTTCGACACCAGATTCTTCCTCTGCAAAGATATCCCCGTTTCCATCCACCTCTGCTTCTTCAACCTGACTATCGTCAGTTGCAGAGTCAGAAGCTGCCTCTTCACCATTTCCATCTGTAGCACCGCCAGAAAACATGGAGGAGTACTCATCCAGCATGCGACTCATAGTAGCCATGGTCACCCCAACCTCATCGGTAAGGCGTTTATTCTCTATCTTCAACCGGCTTATCTCTTCTGATTCATCAACAGCTTCGCCATCATCACTACTGGCACTGCCTCCACCAAGGCCTGGGGGCTCAAGACCACGATAAGCATCAACCGCACCTTCGAAATCAATATTTAGATTCTCAAACCCCACTGCATCACGGCGTAAATAGAAATTGATGACATTTTGATAAAATCTCATCTCTTCACGTG
>JANQEV010000009.1 GCA_028278145.1 Chromatiales bacterium
TCAAATGGCGATGATCGCAAGGCGTGGTGCGCAGGCCGCATGCCATAGCTATACGGCAAGCGCCACAACACAGCGAGCGCGCCATTTGGCGCAAACCCATACGGGACGCGCGTTTGCGCCAGATCTCGGCTTTGGCTCCAAGCGTCGCTCTACCTCCCCCATCCATGGGGTCGTGCTGTGTTGGCTTGCTTGCTAAGGACTAAGGCCATTAGCTGCACAAGCCGCTTTGCATCTCAAGATGCAAAGACAGCGTCTCGGCCATCATGGTATTAATCATAGGCTCCTTAAGGTTCACAGTAGCAGAATAGGGGCTAAGATTATGGGACTATTGTCAAATTTAGATAACTACCAGATTTAATCAGAATAACGTATAAATGTTAGTTAATGTGTCATTTTTCTACAGATATACCATAAACTCTTACTCGGGGGCTGGCACTGCAGTTCGCCGTAGTTGCATGGAGTAATATGATCAAAGCATCGGAAATACGATTTCCTGTACCAGATGATACAAATCTGGATGAAATAGTTAGTGCCATGGGGGATGGCCGTAATCTGCTGGAAGAGGCTACCAGTATTATTACCCGTACCTTTCTGGATAGCTTTGATTGGCGCCTGCATACCAGCGGTATACGTCTCTGGACCGAACTACAGGATGGCGTCACTGTATTGCGCCAGAATGGGATTCCCAATCTTTCTCCAGCCTGGAAGAGTATTCTTTCCGGGGCGGCTCCCAGATTTTCAGCCGATCTGCCTCCAGGCCCAGTTCAGGATGCTATCTCCCCCCTGCTCGATGTCAGGGCCCTGTTGCCTCAGGTAGAGATTAAAAGCAGGGTGCGATCTCTGCGTCTGCTGGATGCAGCGGAGAAGACGGTACTGCGGATTTTGGTGGAGCAAAACAGCACCAGGATTCCGGGTAAAGGGAAATACTGGTTCAATGGCTACTGTATTCGATTGTTGCCGGTCCGGGGTTATCCCAAGCCCTTAGCCAGGATGCGGAAACTGTTACGGAGTAGATTCAGTCTCTCAGAGACCGTAACCAGTGTAATGGATGAGTCACTGCAGAGTATTGGCCACTCTGCGGGTGAGTATAGCTCCAAGCTTAGATTTGAATTTGATCCATCCCTGGGTGCGGTTCAGGCAGCCAAGCAGATACATCTGTATTTGCTGGATGTTGTAGAGATAAATATCCCTGGAGTTAAGGCAGATCTGGATTCGGAGTTTTTGCATGACCTGCGCGTGGCGGTGCGTCGCACCAGGTCAGCCCTATCTCAGATAAAAGGTGTGTTCACCGATGCTGATCTGGAGCGGTTCAAGTCGCGCCTGGCCTGGATAGGGCAGGTGACAGGGCCTACCCGTGATATGGATGTATTTCTCCTGGGATTCGATCAGTATCGCAACAGCCTGCCCCAGAAATACCGTGATGACCTGGAGCCACTGCATGATTTTCTGTTGAATCACCATCAGTCAGAGCAACGGTTGTTGGTAAAGAAAATCAACTCGCCACACTTCCGTTCCCTGCTGAAAGAGTGGCGGGAATTTCTAGAAGCGGAACAGGAACCGCAACCAGGTGATCTGTCAGAGGCAGATATACCTATTAAACAACTAGCCAGCAAGCGCATCTTCAAGATGTTCAAGCGGGTGTTACAAGATGGTATGGCGATCAATGATGAATCACCGGCAGAGAGCCTGCATGATCTGCGTAAGGATTGTAAAAAGCTGCGTTACCTGATGGAGTTTTTTCAGCATCTGTATCCGAAAAAGAAGATTACGCGTCTGATTAAATCACTCAAGGAGCTGTTGAACCATCTGGGTGATTTTCAGGATCTGGAGGTACAGGCAGATAAGTTGCGTGAGTATGCGCGGCAGATGGTGGAGGAGGGTGAGACACGCCACTCCACTTTACTGGCAATGGGTATGCTGGTAGATGGACTGCTGCGACGGCAGCAACAGGTGCGCCTTGAGTTTGCCGAGCGCTTTGAGAAATTTTCTCGCCCGGAAAACCAACATATCTTTAAGGCCCTGTTTGCACCCGGATCAAAGAAGGGCAAGGCCTGATGCACATCCTTGGAGTCTACAACATCAAGGGTGGAGTGGGTAAGACTGCCACAGCAGTTAATCTGGCCTATCTGGCGGCCAGAGAAGGGTTAAGAACCCTGGTATGGGATCTGGATCCGCAGGGCGCTGCCAGCTTCTATTTTCGCATCAAACCCAAGGTCAAAGGCGGTAGCAAGAAGATGTTGCGTGGCAAGATGGATCTGGATGATCTAATCAAGGGTACTGATTATGAAAACCTGGATCTGATGCCGGCAGATTTCTCCTATCGCAACATGGATCTGTTACTGGATCAGACCAAGAAGCCGGCCATGCGTCTCCTGAAGCTGTTACGTCCACTTTCCTATGAGTATGACCTGGTGTTTCTTGATTGTCCGCCCAGCATCTCCCTGGTATCTGAGAACATATTTCAGGCCACAGATGCGCTGCTTATCCCGACTATTCCCACTACACTGTCACTGCGTACCTACCGGCAACTGCTGGATTTCGTTACCAATAACGGGTTGGAAAGGTTACGAATAATGCCTTTCTTCTCCATGGTGGATCGGCGCAAACGCATGCACACGGAGATGATGGAGCAGCTGCCGGATCACTATGATGAA
Organism: Chromatiales bacterium; assembly: GCA_028278145.1. Lineage (GTDB taxonomy): Bacteria > Pseudomonadota > Gammaproteobacteria > Chromatiales > Chromatiaceae > JAAGZL01. The sequence goes on from JANQEV010000009.1 coordinate 2,655, forward strand.
CTTCTTAGATCAAATATTCCCTATGCCAGTGATGTGGAGCGTATGGGTGTCTACCGTCAGCCGTTGCTGGAGTATGCGCCCAATGGTACTGCTGCTAACGCCTATGAGTCTTTGTGGGCTGAGGTTCGGGCTGATATTGGCCTCTGATCGGGTTGGATGCCAGAAACGCTGCCGCTTATTCTGGCCTACCGACCGGCTTATGGAATAGTTGTAGGCCGGGATAAGCTTTGTGTTCCCGGCATTGGTACCACCTTTGTTAACGTTTTGCCAGCAGCCGGTATACCGATGGGACCAGTAGCAGGCTGACCATGCTGGAGAATAACAATCCAGATACGATGGTAACCGCCAGGGGCTGTAGCATCTCAGAACCCTCACCCAGGGCCAGGGCCAGCGGTAGCATCCCCATGACTGTAGTCAGGGTAGTCATCAGAATTGGGCGTAGCCGCAGATGCGCAGCAGAAATGATGGCAGGTACCAGTTCCTGGCCGCGACTGCGCTCAATCTCAATGTACTCCACCAGCACGATGGAGTTATTTACCACTATTCCTGTCAACATGATGAGCCCGAGATATACCGGCATGGAGACCGGCATGGCAGTCAATTCCAGTCCAATGACTACACCGATTATGGTGAAGGGTATACTGAATATGATGACCAGTGGATTGCGCAGGGACTCATACTGTACTGCCATAACAACGAAAACCAGGAATACTGCCAGTGCCACCAGTTGCATGCCCAGGCTGCGCCCCTCCTGCAAGGCCTCAAGGCTGCCGGCTTCATACAGCGTATAGCCGGCCGGTATCTTCAGGTCAGCAAGTCTTTCACGAGCCTGCTCCATCGCCCTGTTCAGGGTTGTTCCGGTTGCCAGGCTGGCTGTAATTTCAACAATACGTTGTTGCTGGTCACGCATTATGGCGGATGGGGCTGCAACCAGATGTACTTTTGCTATATCTGACAGGCGTACCGGTACCCGTGGCTGGTTCTTACTGAACAGGATGATGTTCTCCACATCAGACGGGTTGGACATGTCCTTGCGATCCAGACGTAACTTTACATCTATGGAGCGGTCGTCTGTGATGAAATCGGTTATGTTGCGCCCCTCCAGGGCGAAGCGCACAACCTTGCCCACATCCTCGACTGCCAGGCCGTAGGCGGCAGCCCGCTCTCTGTCTACTACTACCGACAGCTCCTGATTGCGATCCTCGGACGAGTGTTCCAGGTTGCGCAGGCCAGCTAGGCCATCCAGGCGCTCCACCACCTGGTCTGCAACCTCCTCCAGCACATGCATCTCTGTACCCTTAATGCGGAAGGCCAGATCATCATCACTGCGATTGAATTTGATGCCGCGTACTCCGCGTACTCGCAAAGATACCTTTACTCCCGCAAGTTGCAGCTTGGCCACCTCCTTGCGCATGCGCTTAACCCAACTGTTGCTGCTCATGCGGCGTTCCACTCTCGGGCGCAACTGTACCTTGATGCTGGCACGATTGGCTGATTCGTGCTGGGAGCGACCGAAGATACTGCCGCCGATGACGCTGAATATACTCTCAACCTCAGGTTGGGCAGATAGCAGATCCTCCAGACGCGAGGTGAGTCGGTTCATGTGGTTCAGATTGACACCGCGATCAGCCTTGATGTACACACTTACCCGCCCTTCATCCATGCTGGGGAGAAATGTCTGCAATGTGAGAGAAAAGTTATAGAAGGTAGCAACCAGGCCCCCGATGAACAGCAGGATGATCAGCCAGTAGACCTTTAGTAGCCACCCCAGAAGCCAGGCATAGCCATTGCGCAGCCTGTCGATAATCCAGTTGGCGCTTCGTCGCAGCATACCTTCACTCTTGGCCTTGATGCGTCCGGCCAGTGCCGGTACCAGGGTCAGGGCCACCAGCATGGATGCTGCAATGGCGGCAGAGATGGTAAAGATCAGCTCCCGGAACAGTAGTCCCACCAGTCCAGTAATAAACAGGAATGGAAGTACCGCTGCCAGATTGGTAGAGGTGGAGGCGACAATGGCGCTGTTTACCTCAGCGGCGGCCTCTACTGAGGATGAGGTATCAAAATCTTCGTTAGTACTATCTTTACCTTCGCGTTGATGCCGATAGATGTTCTCCAGCATAACGATAGTACTGTCCACCAGCATGCCTACACCCAGGGCCAGTCCACCCAGGGTCATGATGTTGAGAGTGAGATCGCCGGTGGCCATCAGGATAAAGGTGACCAGTATGGCAATGGGTATGGCGCTGCCTATGATAAGGGTGCGGCGAATACTTCCCAGGAACAGGTAGACCACTCCCATGGCCAGAATGGCACCACTGGTGGCTGCGGTAACCGCATTGTCCAGGGCGCGACGCACGAAAACAGCCTGGTCATCCACAGCCTCGATATGAATGTCTTCCGGAATCAGGTTGTCGGCATACAGTTTTTCCAGGCGGGCGTTAACTGCGTCTACTACTGCAACTGTATTGGCCTGGGGCTGTTTCTGGATGGAGAGTTTGATGCCTGGCAGGCCGTTGTGACGTACTCGTATTCGCTCGTCCTCGGCCCCGTCTATCACCTGGGCCACTTCTCCCAGGTAGACCATGCGGCTCTTACCATCCTTCATGGGGAGGTTGATGGGCAGGTTGATAATCTCCTCCACGCTGCGGAAGCGACCTGCGGTACGGCCACTGATTTCACCCCGTTCCATCAGCAGGCGACCGGCGGCAGTATCGATGTTACCAACCTTCAGTGCCTCGGCAATGTCCAGCACGTCCAGCCCCAGTCCTGCCAGGCGGTCCTGGTCAAGTACTACCCGGATTTCACGTATAAGACCACCACCTACCTCGGCTGCGGCCACACCCGGGAGGTTTACCAGCCATTTCCCCAGGGTGTAGTCGACCCAGCTGCGCAGTTCCACAGAGTCACGCATGGTAGAACTGACTACATACTCGGTGATCGGAATCTGGGAAGGATCGCGCTTGTAGATGACCGGAGGATCAATACTGTCCGGCATGAAGCGCTTGGCGCGGTCCAGTCTGGTACTGGCGTCACGCAGGGCGATGTCAATATCTTTACCATACTCAAAGGCCAGGGAGACTGCACTGCGCCCCTCACTGGTGATGGAGTCCACATGGATGGCATCCTCGGTTATGGCCAGCTGTTCTTCCAACTGCCGGGTGATCTCATCCTCCACGATGGTTGTTGGAACCCCAGGGTCGATTATGCGTACACGGATCTCCGGATAGATAATGTGTGGTAGCAGGTCAATATTGAGCCGCTCCACGGCAAACACCCCCAGCACCATCACGGCCAGAGTTATCATCACCACGCCGATGGGGTGACGTATGGACCACTCGGCTATCCCACCTGAGGACCAGGTTCGGGCTGTCTGTTTGCGTTTGGAGTGTGACATCTGTTGAGCTATTTTTGGTCCGGTTCAGTTCTCCGTTGGGTTATCTTGACCTGCTTGCCATTGGTCAGACCCAGAAAACCACGGCTGATCACCTTCTGTTTCGGTTTCAGGCCTTCCAGTATCTCAATCTGGTCAGACACCCGGATACCACTACGTACCGGTGTGCGTCGTACCTTGTTGTCCTGATCCAGTAGATACACAAAGGCTCCCATTCGATCATGCCTTACTGCCGCGAAGGGTATCAACATGCGCTGTACCTTGGCAGTCTCCAGGGTTACCCGGGCAAACTGTCCAGCCCTTGCGCCATCTGGTACTGGATCCAGGATCACCTCTATCACCCCCTGACGAGTAGCCTGATCCAGTTCGGGATGGATGCGCAGTACTCTTCCAGGGAACTGTTCATCCCCCAAGGCGTCAATGCGCACTATTGCGGCATCTCCTGGTGATATATGGGGCAGTAACAGCTCGGATATGCGGATCTCCGTGATTAACGACTCTGGATCGATCAGGGTCAGCAGGTGAGTGTGTTTGGCCACAGCATCCCCTGGTTCCACGTAGCGGTGGCTGACCACGCCGCGGAAGGGTGCAGTGATACGGGTATAGCTGAGACGGGTCTGGAGCAGCTTCTCTTCTGCCTGGGCTACCTCCAGGCGGGTGTTAACTCTGGTCAATTCATCCTTGGAAGCAGCCCTGCGGTCCACCAGGTTACTTATCCGTTCCAGGTCCTGATAGGCCTGACTGGTGGTGGCCCTGGCCTTGGCCAGTTGCGCCTTGAGTAACTCATCCTCCATGCTGATCAGGAGCTCGCTGGCTTCCACCAAGTCGCCTTCAAAATGAGGCAGTTCGATTACCCGGCCCTCTTCCTGGTTGTGGATGCGTACCAGACGCCGTGAGCGCAGGGAACCGGTGCGTTCAGAAACGGTGCTGATGGGTTTCCACTCTACTTCATCCACCTCCACCAGGTGGGTCTTGGGTTTTTTAATGGCAGGTTTCGCCGGAGGGGCATCATTACACCCGGACAGAAACAGGCCGGTTAAGATTATCAATAGCAGCAGACTGTTGTTATTCTTCGGCATTCAGTCCTATTCCGGATTGCCGTTGTTGGGTTGATATGGCCTGTAGTGTTTGATCTCGCGCCCGATGTTGCGTTGTACTATGACCCCTTCAATCTGGTATTCAGTCCCTGCAAGGTCAATCTCTGGATAACCAGGTTTCAGGGCTACCAGTTTACTGTTGTTGTCGCGGTCGGTGACAAATTGCCGAAACCAGCGTTCTTCACCCACAGAAATAACCACATAGGCCCCACTGGCGCACACCTGGGATGGTTCAATCACGATGATGGATTTTTCCGGGAACTCAGGTTCCATACTGTCATCCAACACCTGCAAGGCATAGAGTTCGTTGTAACTGCAATCTTGGGTCATACTTCAAATCCGCTGTTTATCTATGGTCATTATCCATACAAAAGGCCGGTTACTGAATGATATTTTCCCATCACTAAGGTCTATTTCGGGCCAAATGCTATAGAATAGTAACTGGTTTTATAAGAAGTTAATCATAACATGCCACACCATAATCCTGCCCAATCCCGGCCACATCGGGACCGCCGCGACCTGCACAACCTGCGTATGATGCTCAGCTTCCTGTCCGAATACCGGGGGCGGGCCTTGTTGGCAATTGGCTGCCTGGTACTGGCCAAGGTGGCAAATGTGGGGATCCCGCTGGTGTTGAAGCAGATTGTGGATGCCCTGGAGAAAGGTGGCAGCGCAGTATTGGTGCTGCCGGTCTCGCTGCTGTTTGGCTATGGTCTGTTGCGTCTCAGCAGTTCCCTGTTTAATGAACTGCGGGATGTGGTGTTTGCCCGGGTACGCTTTAATGCCATGCGCATGCTGTCACGCAAGGTGCTGGAACACCTGCACCAGCTGGCCTTGCGTTTTCACCTGGAGCGGCGCACCGGGGCCATCAGCCGGGATCTGGAGCGCGGTACCCGTAGTGTCAGTACCATCCTGAACTATATGACCTTCAGTATCCTGCCCCTGCTGATTGAGTTCAGCCTGGTGGCCGGGGTGCTGCTTACCATGTACAACCCCATCTTTACCATTGTCACCTTCGGCACGGTGGCGGTGTATGTGCTCTTCACCCTACTGATCACCTCATGGCGTATGGAGTTTCGTCATACCATGAATCGCCTGGAGTCCGAGGCCAATGCTCAGGCCCTGGACAGCCTGATCAACTATGAGACGGTGAAGTACTTCGGTAATGAAGGTCTGGAGCTGGAGCGGTTCGACGGTACCCTGTTCCGTTGGGAGGAGTCGGCGGTTAAGAGTCAATCATCCATGTCTCTGCTCAACTTTGGACAGGGATCTATCATAGCCGTAGGCGTAACCATCATCATGTTTCTGGCCGCTGATGGCGTGGTTACTGGTGAGATGAGCGTGGGTGACCTGGTGATGGTTAACGCCTTCATGCTGCAGCTGTTTATCCCCCTCAACTTTCTGGGGGTGGTCTATAGACAGATCATGTACTCCATGGCGGATATGGATCTGGTATTCAAGCTGTTGGAGCGTACGCCAGAGATTGAAGATAGACCTGATGCCGAGGAGCTGGAACTCAATGGGGGAGAGATCCATTTCAATCAGGTGGATTTCTCATACCAGGATGATCGGCAGATCCTGTTCGGAGTGGATTTTACCGTCCATTCTGGAGAGAAGGTTGCGATTGTCGGGCGTAGCGGTGCCGGCAAATCTACCCTGTCGCGACTGCTATTCCGTTTTTATGATGTATCTGGCGGTAGCGTTACCATAGATGGCCAGGATGTGCGCAGTGTTACCCAGGAGAGTCTGCGTAGTGCCATAGGTATAGTGCCGCAGGATACGGTACTGTTTAATGACACCATCCTGTATAACCTGCGCTATGGACGTCCGGATGCCAGCATGGATGAGATCAGGCAGGCCGCGGCCATGGCCCATATAGATGAGTTTATCGACTCTCTGCCCCAGGGCTACGAAACGGTGGTGGGTGAACGTGGTCTCAAACTATCCGGAGGTGAAAAGCAACGGGTCGCCATTGCCAGAGCCATCCTCAAGCGGCCACGCATCATGGTGTTTGATGAGGCTACATCCTCACTGGACAGTGCTACTGAACAGGCGATACAGGAGACCCTGAAAGATGTAGCGCAGAATCATACCACGCTGGTGGTGGCGCACCGCCTCTCCACGGTGGTGGATGCTGATCGTATACTGGTGATGGAAGAGGGCAGGATTGTGGAACAGGGTAAGCACCAGGAGCTGCTGGAGCATAATGGGCGATATGCAAAAATGTGGCAGTTGCAGCAGGAGGACCAGCGGGCTATGGTCTACAGGGACTCTGAAAAGTGATAGAACCTAGTCATATCGCGCAGAGACGCAAAGACCAGTAGGCCGGGATAAGGATAACGTTCACCGCAACAAGGGTTTCCTAAATGGTATGATCCAGTCAATCGCCAGAAGCGCTGTCGCTTATTCTGGCCTACCTTCTGATCAGGCAAAGACAAAGGCAACGATTAGGTCACAATGAAAATCTATCTTGTGGGCGGTGCGGTACGGGACGAACTGCTGGGTTTTCCGGTACAGGAACGGGACTGGCTGGTAGTTGGCGGCAGTGAGGCTATGCTGCTGGAGCAGGGTTTCTGCAGGGCTGACAGTGAATTCCCGGTATTCCTGCATCCTGATACTGGTGAGGAGTATGCACTGGCCCGTACCGAGACCAAGAGCGGTTCTGGCTACAAGGGCTTTGTGGTGCATGCTGGTCCTGATGTTACCCTGGAACAGGATCTGGTGCGTAGAGATCTCACTGTTAATGCTCTGGCTCGGGATGAAGCAGGAAAGGTGGTAGATCTGTTTGATGGTCAGACTGACCTGGAGCAGAAGCGCTTACGTCATATCTCACCAGCATTCGTCGAAGACCCACTGCGCCTGCTGCGAGCCGCACGCTTTGCCGCCTACCTGGACTTCACTGTTGCTCCTGAAACCGTAGAGCTTATGCGGCAGATAGCCCACTCGGGCGAACTTTCCACCCTTAATCGGGAACGGGTATGGAAAGAGCTGGTTGCTGCACTCCAGGGACAGGCCCCGTGGCGATTCTTTGAAGTGCTGCTGGAGTGTGGGGCACTGGCGCCACTGCATCTAGCTCTAAGTCATCAGGCCGAGTCCATAGAGTCACTACAGCGGGTGGTTAAGGCAACGCCCAGCACTGAAGTACGTCTTGCCGCAGTTATGTACCGCACCGTGGCGCATAGTGGCGGGGTTGAGGATTTGCATGACTTCCTGCCACTGCCTACTGGCCACTCATGGCTTCTCAATGCATTGCAACAGCATGCTAGAGACCTTGAACAAGCAGCCGCGGGTGATGCCGAGGCCCTGTTGGCACTGCTTACCCAATTGCGTGCCCAACAGCAGCCGGAAAGGTATGCACAGTTTCTCCAGGCAGCAAATGCCATCTGGCCTGAGCTTATGCAGAAGGCCGCAGTAAATCTGGAGCAGGCGATGCAGGTTATTAATTCAGTTACGGCAGCTGATCTGCAGGATCAGGGGCTCAACGGCAAGGAACTGGGTGAGGAGCTTACCGCTCTACGCCTGCAGGAGATCCGCATGGCCATTGGAAGTTAAGAGCCAGTCGCTTTTCATGCTAAAGTAAATTTAACTATGGTCTGTTAACACTAAATAAAACAGCTTTTTATGCCAGACAGTTCCAAGAAATCATCGCCCGCTCAATCAGCTAATAATCCCATGCGTCTGCTGTTGGTAGTAGATCATGCCCTGTTTCGGGTGGGCTTGAAGGAACTGTTGGAAAAGCGTGGGGTTGAAGTAGTGGCAGCCATGGCCGATTGGCAGGATGGTATTGAGCTGGCAGTTCAAGATCGACCTGATGCCATTCTGCTGGATCTGCAGCTTCCAGGCATGACCGAGGTGGAAGTGTTGCGTGAACTGCGAAAACGCAGGCCAAATCTGCCTGTTGCCATGCTTACCTTCAGCATGCATGAGAATGATCTGTTACAGGCGCTGCGGGCCGGTGCTACCGGCTATCTGCTACGTACTATTGAACCGGATGAACTTATTACCTCCTTACGGGATATGATTGGCGGGAATCTGGTGGTGGCGAAAGAGTTTGCGGAAACCCTAACCAGGATATTGCGTGGTGAAGTGGATGTGTCTATGGAGAGGGCAGCTCTGGCCGGACTTACCCCGCGTGAATTGGAGATTCTGTGCCAACTTACACAGGGTAAAAGCAACAAGGTGATTGCACGTGAATTGGGAATCTCGGATGGTACGGTAAAGTTGCATGTAAAGGCCATTCTGCGCAAACTGCAGGTTCACTCCCGAGTGGATGCGGCAGTAATAGCTGTGGAAGAGAAAATCTGTCCACGCGGGGAAATGTAGTGGATAGCGGGGGGGATTAATGCCACAGTTTGTTGTGCTCTGGACCGATGCCCTTATCTTTCTACTGCTGTTTATGGCCGTGGGTTTTGGTTTCTATGCAGCGCGCAAGGAGCATCTGCGTGGACCATGGCGCAGCGTTGTGGAGAGCAAGGTTGGTGTTGGTACCATGGTGGTGCTGCTGTTCTATGTAACCATAGGCCTGCTTGATTCCATCCATTTTCATCCGGCCCTGGCAGAACAGGATCGCAGCAATGGTGTTACCCACTCCTCTGAGGTGATAAGCCTGTTTGACCAGTTGGTTACCCCCTTACGGGTAAGGCAGGAGAAGACCTACTCAGCACCACTGGCCACACATCTGTATGCCAAAGAGACCATAGAATTGCCTGACGGAACCCAGGTCAGGGCCTTTCCACGCCTGCGTTATGGTGGTGCTCATCTAAAGCATCCTGAGAAGGAGTGGCAATCAGATATCCTGCGCACCATCGCCATCGGTAGTGTCAAAGGAGTTCTGCTCACCTTCGTAATACTCAATATCCTGATCATGTTTACATCTATGCGGTCGGGGTGTGGTTACGGCGGGCAAGCCAAGAGGATGCTGCTGGGCCAGACTGCCATACCCTGGCGAGTAGCGATGCTGACTCTTGCTGTTATGTTGATTGTGCTAACAGTGAGCGCAGAACTGAGTCTCAAATATCACCTGCTGGGAACCGATAAGGTGGGTGAGGATGTGTTTTATCAAGCCCTGAAGAGTATTCGCACCGGCCTGATGATTGGCACCCTTACCACCCTGGTTATGCTGCCGGCGGCTATTCTGCTGGGGATCATGGCCGGATACTTCCGTGGCTGGGTGGATGACGTCATCCAGTATCTCTATACCACGCTGAACTCTATCCCAGGGGTACTGTTGATTGCCGCAGCCATCCTGATGCTACAGATCTACATGAGTAACCATGCCGATCAGTTCAACAGCCTGCTGGAACGTGCGGATATGCGGCTGCTGTTTCTCTGTATCATCCTGGGTGTTACCAGTTGGACCGGTCTATGCCGCCTGTTGCGTGGCGAGTCCATCAAGCTGCGGGAGGTGGATTATGTGCAGGCAGCCACCGCCTTCGGGGTGGGTAATTTTCAGATCATCCTGCGCCATATCCTGCCTAATGTGTTGCATATTGTGCTGATCACTGTAGTACTGGATTTCTCCGGCCTGGTGCTGGCAGAGGCGGTGCTCTCGTATGTGAACATAGGTGTGGACCCCACCATGAACAGCTGGGGCAATATGATCAACAGTGCGCGCCTGGAGATGGCACGGGAGCCTATCGTCTGGTGGTCTCTGATGGCGGCCCTGATGTTTATGTTTACCCTGGTGTTGTCGGCCAACCTGTTTTCCGATGTGGTACGTGATGCCTTTGATCCACGTCTGCGTAGTAGTAGATAAATGATCAAACCGCAAAGGTCGCATAGAGCGCTAAGAAAATGCCATGTTAATAAATATAGATACTTTGCGTTCTTCGCGGTTAATTTTGTGTTTACGGACAGATACTAACTATGGAAACTGCCCCAGATGAGTGATCCGCTACTACAAATCAAACACCTCAAGACCTGGCTTGGAAGCAGTGACAATCCAGTAAAGGCGGTTGATGGTGTGGATCTGGAGATCCACCAAGGTGAAACCTTTGCCCTGCTGGGTGAGTCCGGTTGCGGTAAATCCATGACGGCACTAACCATGATGCGTCTGCTGCCAGCATCCGGACGCATTGTGGATGGTTCAGTCAGGTTGGGTGATACCGATATTCTGGCCCTGCCAGAGGCTGCCATGCGCAGTGAACGGGGCGGGCGCATGGGTATGATCTTCCAGGAACCCATGACCTCGCTGAACCCGGTGCTTACCGTTGGTGACCAGATCGCTGAATCGGTCAAGGTGCACGACATAGCAGCCAAGGCAGATATCGATGGTCGGGTGTTGGCACTGCTCAAGGCGGTGGGCATCCCTGATCCAAAGCGTCGCATGCGCGAGTATCCACACCAGCTCTCTGGGGGTATGAAACAGCGGGTGATGATCGCCATCGCCCTGGCCGGTAAGCCGGAGCTGCTGATTGCCGACGAACCAACCACGGCGCTGGATGTAACCATACAGGCCCAGGTGTTAACCCTGCTTAAAGATCTGCAGCAGGAGAGCGGCATGGCCATCATGCTGATTACACATGATCTGGGTGTGGTGTCAGAGGTGGCCGATCGTATTGCCGTTATGTATGCCGGGCAGATTGTGGAGGTGGCCACACGAGAGCAGTTTTTCTCGGATCCTCAGCATCCATACAGTCGTAAGCTGTTTGATTCTCTGCCGGGAAAAGCCAGGCGCGGACAGCCATTGGCAGTGATCGAAGGCTCAGTGCCATCGCTAAACCAGGAGTTCAAGGGGTGCCGTTTTGCCGATCGCTGTGAACAGGTGATGGATGATTGCCAGCAGCAGATTCCGGTATGGAGTGAAACCGGACCGGGGCAGGGGGTGCTGTGTCATCTCTATACCAAGGGTATGGCAGCCGTACCTGGCCCGATAAGTCAGACGGCAGCGTCTGCAGTAGAGGTAAAAACCAAGCCCTCCAGCTCACTGCTCCAGGTTGAGGATCTGAAGATGCACTTCCCCATCCACAAGGGGGTGTTGCGGCGCACGGTAGGTCATGTGAAGGCGGTGGATGGAGTCTCCATGGAGATAAACACCGGGCATACTCTGGCGTTGGTGGGTGAGTCCGGCTGTGGTAAGACCACGGTGGGTAAGGCCATCCTGCAGCTACTACGGCCTACCGCCGGCAGTGCTAACTTCGATGGAGATGAGCTGACCCAGCTTAAAGGCGAAGCACTGCGCAAGCGTCGCTCCGATATGCAGATCATCTTCCAGGATCCCATGGCCTCCATGAATCCGCGCATGCTGGTGGGAGATATCATTGCCGAAGGGATGCAGGCCCAGCGCATCGGCAACAACCGCCAGGAACGTATGCAGCGGGTAGAGCAGCTGCTGGAGCAGGTAGGCCTGCCTGCTGATGCCGCCAAGCGCTATCCCCATGAGTTCTCCGGTGGTCAACGCCAACGCATCTGTGTAGCCAGGGCCCTGGCGGTAGACCCCATGCTTATTGTTTGTGATGAACCAACGAGCGCCCTGGACGTGTCTGTGCAGGCCCAGATCCTCAATCTGCTAAAAGACCTGCAAGATGACCTGGACCTGTCCTACCTGTTCATAACCCATGATATCTCGGTAGTGGCCTACCTGGCCCATGAAGTAGCGGTGATGTACCTGGGCAGAATAGTGGAGCGGGGCACAGTGCAGGAGGTGCTGGAGTCACCGCAACATCCATACACCAAGGCCCTGCTGTCGGCGGTGCCGGTGGTGGACCAGGAGAACAAGCGAGAGGTGATCCGTCTGGAAGGGGATATGCCATCACCGGCTAACCCACCTGCGGGATGTCATTTCCATCCACGCTGTCCAGAGGCGCTGCCAGAGTGTAAACAGTCCTATCCACAGCAGATAAAACTAAGTGATACCAGAACTGTGAGTTGTATCAAGCTGGATCAATAACAGCAAGGCTGGGCAACTTGGTTAGATTCCATGTTCTAACCCCAATCCATTAACCTCAGTTTCCTTCTGAAAATAGTTTCTTAAGGTCTAATTGTCTGATAACCTCTCCGCAAGCATGGAATAAAAAAACAGGCAGGATGCTGGTGTCATCTAACATATCAACGTTGCCCACCTTGTTCTGCTGTAATACAGCAATCTGTTCCCAATTATTCCGACTGCGTTAATTGAAGAGCTCTATGAGGAATCTGAGGGTCAGTAATATGAAGAAAACCACATCCATAGTGATATTGCTATCCATGTTGTTTCTCAATGCATGTGCTTTTGATGTGATTCGAGTACAGCAAAAGGCTGTAACAATCAAGCCAACCACAGCTCAAGATCTGGCTTTTACGTTAAAGCAGGATGCAGAAGTTTCATTGGCTACTGGATATAAAAGAAAGTTAAAAGCCAAAACCAGATGGGTATGTATTGGGTCTCTTCCACAAGGTGAGGTATACAAATCAGCAGATCAGATTCTTACTGTTGAAGGTTCGAATATTTTTGAAGCAAATATAGTTGTTGCTTCGAATAAGTTGGTTGGTTTTTACCTGCCGGTGGAAGGAACCTACTCCTCGTTGAAGAAACCATTGGCGTTACAAATTACACAATAACTAAATGGAGATTAGACGTGAAACAGCTTGCAAAATATATAGTGGTAGTGTGCGTTGCAGTTCTTGTAACTGGTTGTGCATCAGGGCCTAAATTTGCTGAGGTAAAAGATCGTATTAGTAAGCAAGGTCCAGATGAAGGAAGGATCTATTTGTACAGAACTACCACACTAGGGGCCGCACTAAAGCCGCAGATTAAACTGAACGGAAAATCTATCGGAAAATCAGTGGCGAAGGGGTTTATGTATGTAGATGCTAAGCCTGGCAATTATGAGATTATGACATCAACTGAAGTTGACCGAAAACTGTCGTTTACTCTGAAAGAAGGTCAAACCAGATACGTTAAATTTAATGTATCTATGGGGTTTTTTGTTGGGCATGTTTATCCCAAGTTGGTTGAAAATGCAGTGGGTAAGAAGGAAATACAGGAGTGCAGTTACACTGGCCAGGAAATATAAGGCATGGATTAAACAGGAACAGTTAAACTGAAGTTGTAATGAGGGTACTAGGTATAGGCATTTGTTTATAATATTGGTTGTGCAAGTTAGCCAATATCATTTAGCTGTGTGTATACGTTTCTCCCGATTAGAAATGAGCATGTAATAAATAGTGCCTACATATTTCATTGAAGAAAATTCCAAGTGACAGGACGTGATATTTTTCCCCTATAAGGCAGACCTTGATCTGCACCGCATACCGTTTTTTACTGTGCTGGTATCGATACTGTGTATTGCAGTATTTCATCTGCAGGCTACAAATGAGAAGAAGGTCAAAGACTCGATAGTGCAGTTTTGCAGTTCAGAGCAACCACGCATGTTTCGCTTGGCTATGAGTAAACTATACAGGAGTAATTCACCGAGAAAGTGTGCTGATTTTATGGTTAAGTTGCACTTGGCCAAGGATAAAAACAGCACTCTTGAAAAGATTATTAGAAAGGGAGGTAAGCTGTCTGGTTTGAGTCGCAAGGATAGTGACAAATATATCAGTGATATTGTTTTGGAAAACTACGGTAACTATAAGGATTCAGCGCCAGATCATCTAACCAACATGCTTTGGTATAAACCACATAGTTGGGATCCAGTAAAGATGATTACGGCGGCTTTTGCCCACGGTAGCTGGGGTCATGTGATTGGAAACCTGGTGTTCTTTTTTGCCTTTGCAGCTACTATCGAAGTGATTGTTGGTTATGTGTTGTTTCCTCTCCTGCTACTGTCCATCGCAGTGTTCAGCCATATTGTTTATTCGGTAACCACGATTGGAATTGAATCGGCATTGCCCACAGTTGGGCTTTCTGGTGTTGTGAGTGGCATTATGGCGTTGTTTGTCTTTTTTTTGCCGAGAGCTGATATCCGCTGCTTTGTGTGGGTTTTGGTGTTCTTTCGTCGCTTTGGAATTCCTGCATGGTTGTTTGTGGGCTTTTTTGTGGGTTGGGATATCTACTACCTGTTCTCAAATGAGAACAATTCCAACATCAACTTTGCTGCCCACATAGGTGGGGCAGTATTTGGCTATATGCTTGGGATTGTGCTGTTTCAGAAACGAAGAGATGAGATAAAACAACTTTCGTGTGTGGATTACAGTACCGGCAAAATGGTGGTCGGTTACAGTAATCCACAACAAAACCAGGAACACTGGTCAAAGAAAAAGGTGAGAAAATGGTAGCCTGTTATATCAATCCCAATCTAGCAGCCTTTGCTCTCCTTCCAGTTGCTTAATGTCGGTTATGTCCTGGGACATCTCCAGTACGCCGCGATAGTTTTTATCCTGGTCCCGCACAGCAAAGTAGCGGATCAGGATATAACGCCCTTTGAAATGAATACGGAAGTCAGCCACATCCTGGGTGCCTTTTTTGAACTCTTCCAGGATGCGCAGCACCTGGTCCACCGACTTGGGTGGATGGCAGTAACGCACCTCGCGCCCGATGATACCGGCACTACGCGGAAACACCCGCTCTTCGCCCCGGTTGTAGAACACCACCTTGTCGTTCTCATCCACGTAGGTGATGTCGATGGGCAGGAACTTGAAGATCATGTTCACCTGTTCCGGGGTCAGGTAGCCCTCGTCGTAGTGTGAGGCCTCGGTGGAGAGATCCAGTTCCCGCTTCTTTGTATCTTCGGATGGATGCACATACTCTGGCTCCTTAGACTGAGGTGGGTAGGGTGGTGGTGTCTCATCCAGCATCCAGCCGATCTCCTCATCGCCGGTGCGCATGGCCTCCCACTCTGACTCTTCCAGCATGTTCATGGCATTGGGCAGCAGGCGCTCTTCTTCCACCGCCATCAGACGCACCAGTTCGTCACGGGTGGATGGGAATTTCTGTGCTACCTGTGTTGCGTCCCCCTGCTCCAGGGCGATGCGCACCTCTTTCAGACGGGCGCGGATATCATCGTGAAAGGCCCACATGTTCTTGCTGGGTGAGTCCCAGCCATGGCGCTCCAGGCAGGGAAACAGTTGGTTCTCCTTGCGCACGAAGTGTTTTTCCACCGTAAGGATTTTCTGAAACACGGCATTGAAACCATCCAGATCCTGGTTTGGGTCAATCTGTCCAATCTCTGAGAACAGCGAGCGCAGCAAGGCGTTCTCTTCCAGATATACTCGTACCGGGTGTCCAGGTGCGAACTGGTTGAGGATACCGGCAGCAACCTTGTTCACTATCACCTGGTGGTAGAAATCTATGACCTGGGGGTTGTTCTGAAACTCTACCCCTTCCTGTCCCAGGCTCTGGAATACCTCGGATACGGCCTCTTGGCTCAGGTCATCACACTCGTTATCAAACTGGTGAATCAACTCATCGGCGTTGCCGCCTTCGCATATGGTACGGATGATGTTGGATAGCTTCTCGTTGCTGGTGTTGGTAATAAATTCGCTCAAAACAAGTATCCTCTGGATATATCCGACTGTTTTAGTCGGAAAGCCACATGTGCGTATCCTATACAGGGAAGAGTCAGCTATGGTGTATGGCTCTTCTGTATCTGCCAACTATCTGTTTCTACAAGAAATTATTTGAGGACTTGCGAAAACGACCAAGCGGGACAGCCAATAGAGAGACGCTGGCTGGTTAAAAATCGGCGCAATTATGCCATT
Organism: Chromatiales bacterium; assembly: GCA_028278145.1. Taxonomy (GTDB): domain Bacteria; phylum Pseudomonadota; class Gammaproteobacteria; order Chromatiales; family Chromatiaceae; genus JAAGZL01. Next base: position 18,762 of record JANQEV010000009.1, read on the forward strand.
CAAGCGCCTTATTTTTCAAATAGTTATTGGCTATTGAGCTACAAGGGAACTGAATGGTCCAGGTTTCTAGATCATCTAGTCTGTTTCTGGGGTGGTTTTCGGATTTGGACTGAGGATCTTCTGTTGCCAGAACACATAACTGCTACCAAGCAGGGCGGTGGCCAGACTGAAATCCAGGATCACCATCCCGATCAGAAAAGGATAGTTGCCGTGAGACATGCGGGAGAGGGTAGTACCCAGGATAATCATGGCTATGAGAAAGATGATGAATCCGGTGCGGTAGCACTGCCAGGGCTTTGGGTCAGGCAGTTGCGCAATGCGGTCCAGGTTTCTACGGCAGCTGGGTCCAAAGATATACCGGATCTTTACTAGTCCGATAGTGAATCCGAGCAGTGGTGCCAGCCAGGACCAGTAGTGGCCTGGTTTCATACTCATGGCTTCTTGCAGCAGAGAGTTGCCTTTTATTGCCAATACCACGACACCACTCAACCACACCATGGCGGCAAGTACCATGAGGGTGCGATGTGACATGCTGAAGATACTACCCATGTAGCCAGGTCTCTGTTTGAATTTCCAGGTTGGTGTCACTATCGCTCATCCAGATATGTCCGTCCTGGATGCTGAACTGCAACCGCATGTTGCGTGTTACCATTTCCGCCATTGCATTACCGATGTCGGCGGGAAGTTTGATGACGGTTAGATTGTTGAAACGCTCCAGATTGCTTCTGATCTGTTGCCACCACACCTGGGCACTTCTGTCGTCATAGCAGTAGATAACCACCTGCCTGGCCCGGCCACAGGCCTTGCGTATGCGCCTTTCATCTGGTTGCCCCAGGTCGATCCACAGTTCTATTTCATCGCTCAGACTCTTCTGCCATAGATCAGGTTCATCATCGGTGCTGAGGCCTTTGGTGAAGGCCAGGGCGTCATCAGCATGTAGGGCAAAGGCCAATAGGCGTACCATCATGCGCTCGTCGGTCTCTGAGGGATGACGGGCTATGGTTAGGGAGTAATCCTGATAGTGATGGCGATCCATGTCTGATACCTGAATCTCTGCCTTGAAGATGGTTGCTTTTAGTGCCATGCGGGGATTTTCGCAGATAAGGAGAGCTAATGTTAATAGTTTTACTCAGGTTAAATCAGCTGCAGCAGTTCCAGGCCGTCATGGAACAGGTTCAGGGCCAGGAGTATCAGGGCAATTCCCAGACCATGCATGATGTAACGGTATGAGCTGCTGGTAAGGAAAGACTTGGATTTTGAAACCATGATGGCCAGCAGCACCTTACTCCCCACCAGCAGCAGGTAGAAGCAGAGCAGAAAGATAATGGCGGTTGCGGTATTTACCTCCAACGCCTGGGCGATGATGGCTGCACCGATACTGAGCCAAAACAGGTATGGGTGTGGACTCAGTGCATTGACCAGGATCCCCTTGCGCAGTGATCCGGTGCGTTGTGATTTCAGATCCAGGTCTACCCCATGGCTTTTAATACCCTGATAACCCATGTACAGCAGTAGGCAGCCACCTATTAGTGAGATGATGCCCAACACCTGGTGGAACTGGCTAAGATGGCTGGCAAAATAATAGGTAATGCCGATGATAGGAAGGTCGGTGATTATGGGGGCAACGGCAATCCTGATCCCTGACCTGACATCATGTTGCAGGGTCTCGGATATCACCAGGGTAAGAAGTGGCCCGGGGGCAAAGCCGGCGGAAAGCCCCAGTACCGTGCCCAGGGCAATAAAACTGAGCATACTAATCCCTGGTGATATCTAATTAGGTCTCAGTAGTGACAGCTATTTGCATGGACCTATGCGTTTGCCGCTCATTCTTGAAGTCATCAGCATGCCCTGTGTATTTACCTTTACTTCACCGTGGGCAGTATCTCCCTGGTAAATCATCTCGCCAGTGCTGGCTACCGGACCCTGTGGTGACTTACAGGTCATGGCCCAGGTTACTTTACCTGCACTGGTATTCAGGTCTTTAATGTCGCATTCCTGTCCAGGTTTTCTTGCTGCAGGGACCATATCATCCTTGGTTAGGCACTTTCTGTTTATCGTTGGTGGTATCTGCATAGGGGAGTTGGGAATATCTATTGTGGCTGTCCATTCCCACAGGCCTGGATTCATGTTGATATCGTCGGCGCTGACGATTCCTGACACACTGCATATGGCGGCAAACAGAGCTGTCTTGATCTTATGTTGCATGTTTCTCTCCATTTCAGATTAAACCCTGTGGGTGGTTGGACTTCCGTTAGCTATCATCCAGATTCTATAGTTTTTGTGTCGCCATGGATACGTGTTGATTTAGGGGATCTCTGATTGAGTTTATAGAAGTGAGACATGGTGCAACTACTCTCCACGGTGGCAGCGATCATAGAGGATAGACTGTTTCAGTTTGATGATGGATTTAGTGGTGCCGAAATGGTCGTGCTCATCCAAGGCCTCCTTGACACCCCTCAAGCGCAGGCTTAGCCTCTCCTCCTAAACAATTATTTAACTAAAGGTGCTGGTGCAAGCATGAAGAGTCTCTGGAACGAACTGGATGCAGCGGAATGTGAGAATGAACTGGAGCTGCGTGTGTATAGCTCACGTCTATTAGGCGGCAATCCTGAACTGGTACTGCACGGAGGTGGGAATACCTCGGTCAAGATAAGGGAGACAAATCTGGTGGGGGAAGAGGAGGATATCCTCTATGTAAAAGGTTCTGGTTGGGATCTGGCCACTATAGAGGCTCCGGGGTTTACCCCCATACGCATGGCGCATCTGCAGAAACTGGCTCAGTTGGAGTCGCTGTCAGATACCCAGATGGTCAATGAGCTGAAGACCCAACAGACCATCGCAACTGCACCTACCGGGTCGGTTGAGGCAATTCTGCATGCAGTTCTACCATACAAGTACGTGGATCACACCCATGCCAATGCGGTGGTGACAATAACCAATCTTCCAACTGGCAAGCAGATCATCCGGGAGATCTATGGGGAAGATGTTGTGATCATACCCTATGTGATGCCTGGCTTTGACCTGGCCCGCATGGTGGCAGAACGCTATGCGGCGGAGGCCACTGATAGCACACGTGGCCTGGTGTTGATGAATCATGGCATCTTCTCCTTTGCGGACAATGCCCGTGAATCCTATGAGCGTATGATTGAACTGGTGGATCGGGCCGAGCGGTATCTGAAAGGCCGTAGTGCCTGGGTGATACCACAGCACTACACCCGGTCAGAAAATCGTCTTGAACTGAAACAGGTAGCAACACTACGGCGGGATATCTCCCAGGCTGCTGGATTTTCTATGTTGCTGAGTCTTGATTGTTCACCGGAGGTGCTCTTCTTCTGTCAACGCCCTGATCTTGCCAGTATCAGCCAGCAGGGACCGGCCACTCCGGATCATGTGATTCGCACCAAACGCCTACCAATGCTGGGCAGTGATCTGCCGGCTTACATTGAGGCATATCGAAACTATTTTTATCTGAATATGCCCCATACCGGCCAGGATATGAGCATGCTGGACCCGGCGCCCAGGGTGATTCTAGATACTGGCGTGGGTATGTTTACTTCCGGAAAAACCGTAAAAGAGGTGGATATCAATGCGGATATCTATCGCCACACCATGCAGATAATACAGCGGGCAGAGCTGGCTGGAGGTTGGACGGCATTACCAGAGAACAAAATCTTTGAGGTGGAGTACTGGGAATTGGAGCAGGCCAAGCTGCGTAAGGGTGGTTCTGCACCGGAACTGCAGGGGGAGGTGGCGCTGGTAACAGGTGCCGCTTCTGGTATTGGCCGGGCCTGTGTGGATTCACTCTTGGCCAGAGGGTCTGCCGTAATAGGACTGGATCTGGATGATAGTGTGGAGAGCATGCGGGAAAACCCAGCCTATCTGGGCTTTACCTGTGATGTCACTGATGGTTCAGCAGTGCGTGATGCCCTGCAAATCGGGATACGCCGTTTCGGTGGATTGGATATGCTGATACTGAATGCCGGTATGTTTCCTGGAGGCTGCCATATCTCAGAGTTGGATGATGCCAGTTGGCGTCAGGTAATGAGTGTGAATCTGGATGCCAATCTCTCTCTGATGCGTGACTGCTATCCATTTCTTAAGTTGTCGCCAAACAGCGGTCGGGTGGTGGTGATAGGTTCCAAGAATGTAGCCGCCCCTGGTCCAGGGGCCGCAGCCTATTCAGCGTCCAAGGCGGCCCTTAATCAGTTGGCCAGAATTGCAGCCCTGGAGTGGGCGGCTGATGGGATCAGGGTTAACACCCTGCATCCTGATGCTGTGTTTGATACCGGGATCTGGAGTGATGAGGTTCTGGAAAGTCGCGCCGCACACTATGGCATGACCGTGCAGCAGTACAAGACGAAAAATCTGCTACAGACGGAAATCAGTTCCATGGATGTGGCAGAGCTGGCTGCGGCCATGTGTGGGCCGTTGTTTGCCAAGACCACCGCCGCCCAGGTTCCGGTCGACGGTGGCAATGACAGGGTGATATAAGATTATTTCTTCAGTGCATTCATTGCTGCGGTAAAACCGCTCAGAGAGATGGGGAATCCCAACTGCTTCTGCTGTGGTGTGAAGAAGGCGATCCTTAATTTGTTACCACCCTTCATCATGCCCAGCAGTTTCTCATCCAGTGGTACCCGGGCCTGACAGCCATCTACTATACACTGGACGAATGGTGCTCTGGCAGCCTCTTTATTCTCATCCACCCTGATCTGAATTCCACTGGGTAGGAATACCCCTAGCGGCATGGTGATAACCATTATCGGCTTATTCCCCTTGGGAGGATAGGCAACTGTGGTATCTGCAATCTTCTTGTTGTTTTCCTTATTGGTAACCCGCTGGAAAATAAAACAAATCTTCTGATCAAATCCCTTTGGTGTTTCGCATTTATAGCCCCAGTCCTTAAAGCCCTTTTGCTTCTCTGCAGCTGCCAGCTGGAATGGCATGGCCATCATGAAGAACACAATCGCGCTGATCAGACCGGTTGTTATTTTACGTTTGGACATCTATTTCTTCCTGTAGTGTGCATATGAAAAGATCTGTTGCAGGCAATCTAACATAAACCACATACCATAATGAATAGTATTGTGATGCTGAGTGCTCCCTGGGACACTGATTGTGGCAAATTACAGCTATTGTCGCAGCTTCCCTGCAATAGGTTGCCGCCTTCCGGCAATATATGGCTTGAGAATCCACTTCCTATCTAGCTAACCGTCTGATTTTTGGTGGCTAATAAATACAGCTTATTGCTGATTTGTCACCTCATGAAATAATTATTGTCTGGTCTGGATATTGCACTTTCCTGGGTATAGGTAATTCTTTTCATCATTAGGCCGTGATCTGTGGCCGATGGAGGATGTTATGTCCAGATATCGATTTCTATTAATATTGGTTCCTCTAACCCTGTTCCTTGTTAGTGCTCCTGTTGTGGCAAGTGAACCCGGATGGTCAGACTACCGGGTGCTACTTAAACGCTATGTTAAAAACGGTGTACGTAAAGGCGATCGGGTTACCTGGGTTGATTACAAGGGTATTTCCAGGGATCCACGCTGGAAGAAGGTCTTACGACGCTTGGCAAACTATCCGACACATCGTCTCAAGACCAAAAAAGAACGACTGGCATTCTATATCAATGCCTATAACATCATGACGATAAAGCTGATTGCAAAAAACTGGCCGCTGGAGAGTATCCGGGATATTGGTAGCATCTTTGTTCCTGTATGGAAGAAGACAGCTGGCGTGGTTGGTGGTAAACGGGTGTCTCTGAGTGATATTGGACAGGGCAAGCTAAGGCCTTTAGGTGACCTGCGCAGCTATTTTGCCTTGGCCTGTGGTTCAGCCAGTTGCCCGGACCTGCGTCGGCAGCCATATACAGCCAGACATCTGAATCGACAATTGGATGATCAGGCCAGGAAATTCCTGAATAATCGTAGTAAGGGCATGGCCCGTAAGGCGGGTAAGGTAAGAGTGTCCAAGCTGTTTGCCTGGTTTAAGAAGGATTTTAATCGTGTTGGTGGTGTAAAGGCGTTTGTAAAACGCTATAAAAAGCTTCCAGACAAGATCACGCTGCGTGCGGATCTGCCATATAACTGGAGTGTTAATGGAGGTTAGGCCCTGCTAACAGGTCCTAAAGGGTCTGGGCGGTAACGTCTACGAACAGCTTCAGGTTCTGTCCGGCCTTCAGGTATTTACCCTCAATGGTGTTCCAGCGCTTGAGGTCTGCCACCCCGACCTTGAAACGCTCAGCAATCCTCGCCAGTGAGTCTCCATCTCGGACCTTATAGTGCACAGAGTTGGTGGTGCTGGGTGGTTTTACATCCATAATCGCTGGAAGCTGAGCGGTTTGACTGGACTTGATGTTCTTCTTATCAACCCAGACCACCAGCTTCTGGCCCAGGCTAAGGGGATCGCGTGGCGCCATGCCGTTCCACTTGGCCAACTTGGAATGGCTGACCTTATAGTTCTTTGCCAGATCCCAGAAGGTGTCTCCTGGTTTGACGGTATGGACAATGCGTGTGCCCTTGCGCTTTCTGCTCTGAATACGTTGTTTCCGCTTGTCAGCACTTAGGGCGTAGTGGTCCAGTGACTTGGTGGACATAGGGATGACCAGATGCTTGCCGGCACGGATACTATTATTGCCTAGTTTGTTGGCCTGTTTCAGCAGGGCAGTGGTGGTACCGTGCTTTTCAGCGATAGTACTCAGGCTGTCACCACTGCGTACTTTGTAACGTTTCCAGTGGATGCGTTTTTCTGGATCAAGCTTCGCCAGTTTTTTGCTGAAGCTATCGCACTTTTTCACTGGCAGAATAAGACGGTGGGGGCCATCTGGGGCCGTGGCCCAGCGGTTGAAACCAGGATTGAGACGATACAGGTTATCTGTGGACATTCCGGCCATGTCTGCAGCAACGGCCAGGTCCAGTTGAGAGCCTATGTCCACTGAAGCAAAGTATGGTTCATCAGGCATGGGCTTCAATGAAATCCCGTATTTCTCGGGAGTGCGGATTACCTGGGTCAGGGCCAGCAGCCGTGGCACATAGTTGCGGGTTTCCCTGGGTAGTTTTAGTGACCAGTAATCGGTAGGCTCGCCCTTACGCTTGTTTTTAGTAATTGCACGTGACACCGTGCCAGCGCCAGAGTTGTAGGCGGCCAGGGCCAGGTGCCAGTCCCCATTGAAGCGCTTGGCCAATGCCTCCAGGTAATCCAAAGCCGCATGGGTAGAGGCAACTACGTCGCGTCTGCCGTCATACCACCAGTTCTGTTTCAGCTTAAAGTGGCGCCCGGTAGCAGGTATGAACTGCCATAGGCCTGCGGCCCGGCCGTGGGAGTATGCAAAAGGCCGGTAGGCACTTTCTACCGCTGGTAGCAGTACCAGCTCGGTAGGCAGCCCACGCTGTTTCGCCTGCTCCAGGATAAAGTGGATATAGGGCCGGGAGCGTTTTTCCAGGCGCTTCAAATATGAAGGGTGTTTTTCAAGCCACTTGATGTGCTGGGTTATGCGTTTATTTTCAGGCTGTTCCATGCTGAAACCATTGCGCACCCGATCCCACAGATCTCTGTCCTGAACCTGCTCTGGCTCCTGGGGATCCATACTGTTGGAAGCAACATCAGGCTTGGCTGCGGTACCAAGCTGTATCTTTTTCGCAGTAGTCGGGGTGGTATTGCTGGCCGTGTCGCCTTTCAGCAATAGCTCTGAGTTGCATCCGGAAAGCAACAGGGCTGCAGTTAGGGCAAGAGACAGGGGGAATAGATGGCGAGTTTTCATATAGTTCTGTTTTCCCCAAGTCCTAACTAGTTGTTTTAATGGCTAGATAAAAACACGAACCAAGAACTATACTGAAAACGCCCCGGTTTTTCCAACATATTAACCCGGTGACCTGCACAAGAGATGTTGGGTTGGTGGGCTAATGAAACACCGCTGGCCTTCTGGCAATTTGGCAGTATCATGGTTTCCAATAGTGCTCACACGTGGACAGGATTTTCTGATAAGTATGAAAAAAAGACGTTTTTTTCAATCAGAACAAGAGCTTGCTCGCGACCTGCAGGATTGGTTTGGGCAATATCCTGGTCAAGGCTTTCTGGAGCAGGAGATTGAGTGCCTGAATGAGCTGTTGCCAAAGCTGTTTGGTTATTACCTGGTGCAACTGGGGATGGCTGGAAGCCTGGATCTGGCCTTGGAGAAGTGTCTGGTCGGAAGCCAACTGGTGCTGGCAGCCAACAGGGGGTCTGATCAGGTGAAGGTTGATGTCCAGGTGGAGCTTTCTCAGCTACCCATTGCAACAGATAGTGTGGATGCAGTACTGCTGCCCCACAGCCTGGATTTTTCCTCCGATCCACATCAGCTGTTACGGGAGGTGGAGCGGATACTGATTCCTGAGGGCCGTATTATTATTTCCGGGTTCAATCCCTGGAGTCTGTTTGGAGTGTATAAGCTGCTGTTGCAGCGTAAGGGAAAGATCCCCTGGTGCGCACAGTTTATCTCCATACGCCGCCTGCAGGATTGGCTACGGCTGCTGGATTTTGGTGTAGAGATAATCAAGCCAGTGATGTTCCGCCCGCCGCTGCAGAATCGGGCCATGATGAATCGGCTGCAGTTTCTGGAACAGATGGGACCTAAATACTGGCCGTTTTTTTCTGCGGGATATGTAGTTCAGGCGGTAAAGAGAGTTTCACCCCTTACCCCGGTAATGCCATCCTGGAGAAGGCGGGCGCAGGTGTTGAGTGGTAAATTGATTGAACCAACAACAAGAAACAATAGTGGTTGATGTTGAGAAATAACAATGGTTGATAGAGTGGATATATTTACCGACGGGGCCTGTCGGGGCAATCCGGGCCCTGGAGGCTGGGGTGCGGTAATGCGTTTCCGTGGTAAGGAGAAACAGTTGTACGGGGGGGAGCCGGAGACCACCAACAATCGCATGGAGCTGAAAGCGGTGATAATGGCCCTGGAGGAGTTGACCCGTCCGGCAGCGGTACGTGTTACCACGGATTCTCAATATGTAAAGAAGGGCATTACCGAGTGGATCCATAACTGGAAGCGTAATGGCTGGCGCACTGCGGCGAAGAAGCCGGTGAAAAACAGTGATCTGTGGCAGGAGCTGGATCAACTGGTGGCACAGCACGATGTGGCATGGGACTGGGTCAAGGGCCACAGTGGCCATCCGGAGAATGAATTGGCTGACACCCTGGCCAATAGAGGAATCGATGAAGCACCAAGCCTCTGAACGGTTCAGATAGCTACTCTGAGCTGTAATGAATCATTAAGGATTATGCATATAGCATGCGACAAATAGTACTAGATACTGAAACCACCGGACTGGAGCCTAAACAGGGCCATAAGATCATTGAGATCGGTTGTGTGGAACTGGTTGAGAGACGTCTTACAGGGAATGTCTTCCATCAATACCTGCAGCCAGACCGGGAGATAGATGCCGCGGCGGTAGAGATTCATGGGATCACCAATGATTTTCTGGCAGACAAGCCACGTTTTGGGGATATAGCCCAGGACTTTCTGGATTATGTATCCGGAGCAGAACTCATCATACATAACGCACCCTTTGATGTGGGCTTCATCAACCATGAACTCTCTCTCCTGGGTGACAGCTGGGGAAGGCTGGAGAAACACTGCAGCGTAGTTGACAGCCTGGTGTTGGCGAAAAAGACCCACCCGGGACAGCGCAACAGCCTGGATGCCTTGTGTAAGCGTTACGAAATAGACAACAGTCACCGGGAACTGCATGGGGCCCTGTTGGATGCCGAGATCCTGTCAGATGTCTATCTGGCCATGACCGGGGGACAGGCAGCCCTGTTGCTGGATAGTTTTTCTTCTGGAGAAGATGGGACTGAAGATAGCGGGATCAGGCGTATACCCAGCAATCGGCCAGCTCTAAAGGTGATTGCTGCGGACGAGCAGGAGCTACAGGCGCATAATCAGCGCCTGGACGCCATTGATCAGGCAGGGGGATCGAGTGTTTGGCGAAACGGAGTTAAAGGCTAGCCGTGTTGTTCCCGGCCACGCTGGTTGCCGCCACCGTTAAACAGCTGCTTGAGCCGATCCAGATCCTTGAGCTGAACATGCTTGCGTTCAACGTGCAGCAGCCCATCGTCATGGAACCTGGTAAACAGGCGGCTTACGGTCTCCACTGCCAGCCCAAGATAGCTGCCGATGTCGTTGCGTGACATGCTGAGGTAGAAATCAGTGGCGGAGAAACCGCGTTTCTTAAAGCGGTTGGAAAAATCCAGCAGGAATCCAGCCAGACGCTCTTCAGCGTTTTTACTGCCCAGCAGGGTCAGCAGGTTGGTCTCTTGGAAGATCTCCTTGCTGAGGAGGCGATACATCTGGCGTTGCAGACCTGGAATGGCTGAACTCAACTCTTCCAGGCGATCAAATGGGATCTCGCAGACGGCTGATGTCTCCAGCGCCTTGGCAGAGCAGTGGTGTACACCCTCTTCAATGGCATCCAGCCCAATCAGCTCTCCGGGCAGATAAAAACCGGTAATCTGATTATTGCCAGCTTCTTTCCTGGTGTAGGTCTTGATAGATCCTGATTTGATGGCAAAGATGCTGCGGAAGGGATCTCCGGCGTGGAAAATATAATCGCCACGGTGCACCGGGCAGCAATGGGTTACCACCTGTTCGAACATCTCCAGCTCCTTGGCTCCCAGAAGCTCCGGGAGTACCAGAGAAGCTACGCTACAGATCTCGCAGCGCACCTTCTTGCTGTCGATGGATACAATTTTGTTATTAGCCACAAGCGTTACTTAAGAGTTTGTTCATATGCCTATTTTGCAATCTTAGTTGATATAGATCAAGAAAAAACGTTCCAAAGTATATATGGGTACTGAATTTATTTAATTGAAGAGTGTCATCAGGGAGTGGTTTCCAGGGTATAAAGCACGTTCTGTTCGATCCTCCCACAGCCGGATTTACCTGAAATAAACGCCTGTTTTAACCAGATCCATGATTGTAGAAGATGCGGTGTTCTGGTAACTTGTAATCCCGTCCAAGTAACAAGCTTTCCACAACTAATTTAAGTAGGTTCCATGAGCAAATTTGTATTTATTACGGGCGGTGTTGTCTCATCCCTGGGCAAAGGAATTGCGTCTGCCTCACTGGGCGCATTGCTGGAGGCTCGGGGCCTAAAAGTCACCATGATCAAACTGGATCCCTACATCAACGTGGATCCTGGAACCATGAGTCCATTTCAGCATGGGGAGGTATTTGTCACCGAGGATGGGGCAGAGACCGATCTGGATCTTGGACACTATGAACGTTTTGTGCGTACCACCATGGGGAAGAATAACAACTTCACCACGGGGCAGATCTATGACAGTGTGATTCGCAAGGAGCGGCGCGGAGACTATCTTGGGGGTACGGTGCAGGTCATCCCCCATATCACCAATCAGATCCGAGAGAGTGTGTTGCTGGGTGCCGCTGATTCAGATGTGTGCCTGGTGGAGATCGGCGGAACCGTAGGTGATATCGAATCCCTGCCATTCCTTGAAGCCATACGTCAGATGGGAGTGGAGATGGGGCATGACAATGCCCTGTTCATGCACCTTACCCTGGTTCCATACATCAAGACTGCTGGAGAAGTGAAGACCAAACCAACCCAGCACTCGGTTAAGGAACTGCGCTCCATTGGTATCCAGCCGGATATACTGTTTTGTCGTAGCGATCACCCTCTGCCGGATGGTGAGCGGCGTAAAATCTCACTCTTTACCAACGTGGCGGAAGAGGCGGTTATTTCGGCTCCGGATGCCGACCATATCTACCGCATTCCCCTGTTGTTGCATGAGCAGTACCTGGACGAGATTGTGGTGCGCCAGTTCGGATTGAATGTACCAGCGGCTGATCTTGCCGAATGGCGCCAGGTGGTTGATGGACTGGAAAATGCCAAGAACGAAATCAAGATAGCCATGGTAGGCAAATACATGCACCTTACCGAAGCCTACAAAAGCCTTACCGAGGCGCTGGTGCATGCTGGTATCCACGCTCTGACCAAGGTGAAAATTATCTATGTGGACGCTGAGGACATAGAGGTTAATGGTGCCGAGTGCCTGAATGAGGTGGATGCAATCCTGGTGCCTGGCGGTTTCGGCGACCGTGGGGTGGAGGGTAAGATATCCACTGTTCAGTACGCCCGCGAAAATGGCGTCCCTTACCTGGGTATATGTCTTGGTATGCAGGTTGCCGTGATTGAATATGCCCGCAATGTAGCTGGTCTAGAAGGCGCCCACAGCACAGAATTCAATAAACAGACTCCGCATCCGGTGATCGCACTCATAACCGAATGGCTGAACGCCGATGGTCAGACCGAGACCAGAAGTGAGGATTCGGACCTGGGTGGGACCATGCGTCTGGGCGGTCAGGAGTGTCGTCTTACCCCGGATAGCCTGGCTGCAGAGCTTTACGCTGACCAGGTAATAATGGAACGTCATCGCCATCGCTATGAGTTTAACAACAAGTATCTGGAACAGTTGGAACAGGCCGGGCTGAAGATCAGCGGTCGTTCCATGGATGGTCGTCTGATGGAGATGGTGGAGATCCCAGGGCATCCCTGGTTTATCGCCTGTCAGTTTCATCCGGAATTTACCTCTACCCCCAGGGATGGCCACCCGCTGTTCACAGGATTCGTCAAGGCGGCCCTTGAGTATCAAGGCAAACTGTGTCGAGTGGCCGAGCAGGCATGAAACTGTGTGAGTTTGAGGTAGGACTGGACCTGCCGTTATTCCTGATCGCCGGCCCCTGTGTCATTGAGAGTGAAGAACTGATCCTGAATACAGCGGCACACCTCAAGGCTATCACCGGGGAACTTGGTATCCCGTTCATCTTCAAATCATCCTTCGATAAGGCCAATCGCTCCTCTGGTGACAGCTATCGTGGACCAGGCCTGGAGGCTGGGCTGCGTATCCTGCAGCAGGTACGGGATCAGGTTGGTGTGCCGGTTTTAACTGACGTACATGAAGATACACCCCTGGACGAGGTGGCAGATGTAGTGGATGTATTGCAGACTCCGGCCTTTCTCTGTCGTCAGACCAATTTTATCCAGGCGGTGGCTAAACAGGGTAAACCGGTAAACATAAAGAAGGGGCAGTTTCTGGCGCCCTGGGATATGCAGCATGTGGTAGCCAAGGCCAAGGCCACGGGAAATGAGCAGATCATGGTGTGTGAGCGTGGGGTATCTTTTGGTTATAACAACCTGGTGTCAGATATGCGCTCCCTCGCGGTAATGCGCGACACCGACTGCCCGGTGGTGTTTGATGCCACCCATTCGGTACAGCTGCCAGGTGGGCAGGGGGCAAGTTCCGGAGGACAACGGGAATTTGTCCCGGTGCTGGCGCGCGCGGCTGTGGCAGTGGGTATTTCCGGTCTGTTTTTGGAGACCCACCCTGATCCTGAGAAGGCACTTAGCGATGGTCCCAATTCATGGCCTCTGGATGGGATGCGAGAGTTGCTGGAGACCTTGCTGATGATAGATGCAACGGTTAAGCCAGACAGGTTATAACAGAATACTTATATCGGCCGTTTCCCGTCCTGGGGAAACAGTTTTTACATAAATTATTGTCTGGGTTTAACTGATCAACGTATCGGGTTACCAGATAGATGTCAGGAGATAATAATGTCTGAGATAGTTGATATTCGCGGTCGCGAGATCGTTGATTCACGGGGTAATCCCACAGTGGAAGCGGATGTAGTCACCGCCGATGGCGCCATTGGCCGGGCTGCCGCACCATCCGGTGCCTCCACCGGCTCGCGTGAGGCACTGGAGCTGCGTGATGGGGATAAAAGTCGCTTCCTTGGTAAGGGTGTGCTCAATGCGGTTAAGAATATCGAGGGTGAGCTGAACGATGCCATCAGTGGTATGGAGGTCTCTGATCAGGAGGCCCTGGACCGCAAGATGATCGAACTGGACGGTACTGAAAATAAGGAACGTCTGGGAGCCAACGCCATGCTGGCGGTATCTCTGGCCGCAGCGCATGCTGCAGCCCAGGAGAATGCCATGCCGCTGTACCGCTATCTCTCCTCAGGTCCCTATCGTATGCCGGTGCCCATGATGAATATCATCAACGGTGGCGCCCATGCCGATAACAGTGTGGATATTCAGGAGTTCATGATTCTGCCAACCGGCGCCAGTTCTGTGCGTGAGGCCATCCGTTATGGTGCCGAGGTGTTCCACTCCCTGAAAAGCGTGCTTAAGGGGCGTGGTCTGAACACGGCAGTGGGTGATGAGGGTGGTTTTGCCCCGGACCTGCCATCCAATGAGGCTGCACTCGAGGTTATTATCGAGGCTATCGACAATGCTGGATTCAAACTAGGTAGCGATATCTACCTGGGACTGGATGTGGCCAGTTCCGAGTTCTACAAAGACGGTATGTATGATCTTGCCTCAGAGGGTCGTAAGTTCGATGCTGCTGGTTTCAGCGATTATCTTGCCTCCCTGGTAGACAAGTACCCCATCATCTCCATTGAGGATGGCATGGACGAGAGTGACTGGGATGGCTGGAAGCTGCTCACAGAGAAGCTGGGGGATCGGGTACAACTGGTGGGTGACGATCTGTTTGTGACCAACACCAAGATCCTGCAACGCGGTATCGACCAGAGTATTGCCAACTCCATCCTGATCAAGTTCAACCAGATCGGAACCCTGACCGAGACCATGCAGGCCATCAACATGGCCCATGATGCAGGTTATTCGGCTGTGGTATCGCACCGTTCCGGTGAGACTGAAGATACTACCATTGCCGATCTGGTGGTTGCTGCCAATACCGGCCAGATAAAGACCGGTTCTCTCAGCCGCTCTGACCGGGTGGCAAAATACAACCAGTTGATGCGAATAGAAGATCAGCTCGGGAGTGATGCAGTCTATGCTGGTATGGGGGCGTTTCCAGCCAAGGTTAAGTTATAACTCTATAGACTTAGTCAGCTAAAGCATGATTCTCGCCAAGACGCGAAGGACGCTAAGGAAAACAGTATTATTTCTGGAATTGGTTTTTCGGCGTGCTTGGCGTCTTTCCCTACATGGATGTAGGCAAGGGGTGTTAGCAAGACGCGAAAGCTTGGCGCGAATAAGAGAATATAATCCTAACAGCCTGAATTGGCGGCTTAAGATACGGTATCAGCAATAATTGAAATATGCGCATTCTTATCGGGATCTTAATACTTCTACTGCTGGTGCTTCAGTACCACCTCTGGGTGGGGGAGGGGAGTCTGGCTGAGGTACATGCCTTGCGGCAGGAAGTTGAGACCCAGAAGGCGGATCTGGAAATCTTGCAACAACGTAACAATGCCCTGCGTGCCGAGGTGAAAGACCTAAAAAAAGGTCTGGACGCGGTGGAGGAACGGGCTCGCAGCGAGTTGGGTATGATTCGGGATAACGAAGAGTTTTATCAGATCATCGATGCCCCGAAGAAGGAGTCCAAATGAGCCAGGTGCGTTACTGGGCGGTGGTTCCGGCTGCAGGTGTGGGTCGCAGGATGGGAAGTGATATCCCCAAACAGTATCTATCTCTCAATGGCCGGCCGGTAATCGAACATACTCTGAACACCCTCCTTAGCTGCCCACGTTTGGAAGGGGTCTATGTAGCCATCTCTCCTGGCGATGAGTGGTGGTCAGAGCTGGCCATAGCAGACAATCCAAGGGTGGTACGAGTGGATGGTGGGGCTGAGCGTTCCCATTCGGTACTCAATGCCTTGCAGTTTATGCAACCCACTGCAGCAGCAGAAGATGATTGGGTGCTGGTACATGATGCAGCTAGACCCTGCCTGCGCCAGGAGGATCTGAATGCTCTTATTGATCAGGTAAAAGACCATCCGGTTGGCGGTCTGCTGGGGGTGCCGGTACGTGACACCATGAAGAGAACAGTGGATGGTGCAAGTGTATCTGAAACGGTGGTGCGTGAGGGATTGTGGCACGCATATACACCCCAGATGTTTCGTCTTGGAACCCTGCGCCAGGCCCTGGAACAGGCCCAGGCCAATGGTTTTGTCATTACCGATGATGCCAGCGCCATTGAACTTGCAGGTATGGCACCACTGATGGTTGATGGCCATGATGATAATATTAAGATTACCCGCCCGGAGGATCTTGCCCTGGCGGAGTTTTATCTGAAATATCAGGAGGCGCTGTGATGCGTGTGGGACACGGTTATGATGCCCATCGTCTTGGTCTTGGGTTGCGTTTAGTTTTGGGCGGGGTTGAGATAGAGCACGATCGTGGACTTGTTGCTCATTCCGATGGAGATGTTCTGATCCACGCCCTATGCGATGCTATCCTGGGGGCTGCTGCCATGGGTGACATAGGTAAGCACTTCCCTGATACCAGCTATGACCTGAAGGGGATCGATAGCCGCATCCTGCTGCGTAAGGTGATACAGATGATTCATGGTAAAAAGTACTCCATATTGAACGCGGATATGACCATCATTGCCCAGGCACCCAAGTTGGCACCCCATATCGATAGCATGCGGAGCAATATTGCTGAGGATCTGCGGGTTACGGAAAGTCAGATAAACATCAAGGCTACCACCACTGAAGGCATGGGCTATGCTGGGCGTGGTGAAGGCATAGCCGCGCATGCAGTGGTACTACTGAGTGGATGAAGTACCAACCTCCAGGTTTTCTCCGTTAGCCGATTTCCCCCATGCCCTGGGTAGACCCCAGGCCAGCGCCGTAATCCGTAATCGACCGGAAGATTTTCAGGTGGATGAAGTGCTGGGCTTTCAGCCGGTAGGTGAAGGCGAACATGTACTTTTACGTCTGCGCAAGCGCAACACCAATACTGAATGGCTGGCCAAACAGCTGGCGGAATTTGCCGCAGTGCCAGTTAGAGATGTGAGTTATGCCGGTCTCAAGGATCGCAATGCCGTAACCAGCCAGTGGTTCTCGGTGCGGTTGCCTGTCACCCAGGATCTGGATTGGAGTAGACTGGAGTCGGATGAAATTCAACTGCTGGAGGCGGTGCGGCACCGGCGCAAGCTGCGACGTGGGGCGCTGGCCCAGAACAGATTTCGCCTCCGACTGCGGAAACTGGTGGCTGACAGTGATGAGTTGCAGAGGCGACTGCAACAGATCTCCCTCCAGGGTGTCCCCAACTATTTTGGAGAACAGCGCTTTGGGCACGATGGCAATAACCTAATTATGGTTGAGCGCCTGTTCAGTGGTGAACTGAAAAAGGTGGTCCGGCATAAACGCAGTATGTATCTCTCCGCTGCCCGCTCCTACCTGTTTAATCATGTTCTGGGCCAGCGGCTGGAGCAAGGCAACTGGAACCAGGCCCTGCCTGGAGACATCATGCAACTGGATGGTAGTGGCTCGCACTTTTCAGTTACAGAGATAGATGAAACTATCCAGCAACGGGTTACAGACCTGGATATCCATCCTACCGGTCCCCTCTGGGGTAGAGGTGAGCCTAAGGTAACAGGCGCAGTTGCGGAGCTGGAGCAGGCAGTGTCCCAGCGCCATGTCCACTGGTTGGATGGCCTGAAAAGATTTGGTCTCAACCATGATAGACGGGCACTGCGTGCCAGGGTGATCTACTTACAATGGAACTGGTTGAACCCTGGTGACCTGGAGCTGGAGTTTGGGCTCCATCCAGGTAGCTATGCCACCATGGTATTGCGGGAACTGGTCAGAGTACGCTAGAACTTAGCTGCTGTCTTGCACAGGCTCATCCAGTAGTTTTTGAATAAACTGTTCCACCAGTTCTGGTTTAAACCCCCCGAAGTGTTGAAAACGGACATTTCCATATTTGTCGATTATGGCCATCTCTGGGGTTCCGCGGGTACGGTAGCGTCGCATGGTTTCGGGTATCTCACTGCTACCCTTATGCCTGTCTACACCAACCAACCGCTGTATGTTCTTCTCCTTTAGAAATTCACGCAAACGTTGGGTAGTTTGATAATCATGTCCCTCAAATACGGTGTGGATGCTCAGCATAGCCAACCTGCCAGAGGCGATCTCAGTGGAGAACTTTTGCTCCCAGTGCTCCATCAAGGGCAGAGAGAAGTTGTTACAGCCGGGGCACCAGAGCTGGAAAAACTCAACTACCACTACTTTGCCGCCAAGTTGTGACAGGGTAACTCCCTGGCCATTGATCCATTCTGAAATATCCCACTCCGGGGCTTTACGGCTGTTGGCATGGAGCATGCTGCTGGAAAGCAGGAGTGCAAGGGAGATCAGCAAGGCGATTTTTTTCATGTGTTTGATCCAGGCAATTTATGGTCATTAGGCATAGTACGCAGGAGACATGATCGTGGATTCAAAAAATATGATTTTGTTTGGGTGTGGTGGTTGGTTAACTGCTGGATTAATGCATTAGTATATATAAACCTAGTGAAATAGTATGGATATATCTTCTGTTTGAGCTACATTTCTAAACAGAGGGGTTTATCTCCCGTGTTTCCGGATATGTCAGTCCCGGTCAACTAATAAGAAGCTGCTGTTTTGATTTGATACTCGACACTAATCAGAGGAGGAAGTCTTATGGTTATAAATGTTGCTGGCAGGTCCATACCTGCAGATGAAGAGGGTTTTCTGCTCAATCCAGCGGATTGGTCAGAAGAGGTGGCGGATGCTATAGCCGAGAGCGAGGGCTATGAGTTGAAGGATGATCACAAAGGATTGGTAGATTATTTCCGTGAGTATTATGCAGAGAATGAGACCCATCCCACCATGCATATCATTGTCAAGGAGATTGGTGGAAGTCTTGGCAAGAACTTTCATGATCATAAGGTGCTGGCAAATCACCTGTATAAGATTTTTCCTAGTGAACCTATTGCCGAGTTATGCAAGCTGGCTGGGTTGCCAAAACCTCTCCCAAGTGAACGTGAAGGGTAGTTCTATTCTGTCTAAATACCACTGCGAGTAGGCTGCGACTCGCAGTGGTTTTTTTATTGCTGTCTGGAAGAAAATAATACCGCGATAGGGCTGATTCAGGTTTTGTTTTTGCTGGCTGAGCGCAGCAGTACGTAGGCAGCACCGGTTCCGCCGTCACGTCTGGTAGCGGAACAGAAGGCAAGTACATCCTTGCGCTGGCGCAGCCATAGATTCAGTTTCTGTTTCAACACCGGTTGTCTATCCTCTGATCCAAAGCCCTTACCGTGGATGATGCGTACGCAACGTATGCCTCTGCGGTGACAGTCACGCAGGAACAACTCCAGGGTGGAGTGCGCGTGTCTGGCGGTTAGGCCATGCAGATCCAGCTCCCATTCTATCTCCAGATGGCCGCGGCGCAGGTCCTGAAAAACCCGCTTCTGTAGTCCCGGACGGAAAAACTCCAACACATCTCCAGTCTTGATCTCGGCCTCGGAGATATGATCATGCTCGGTCTCATCATGGTCTCCCGGAGCATGGGGCAGTGGAAATGGCGGCGGGCGTTTGCGCCAGGGTTTGATCCTGTCCTGACTCATGGGGACAGCATCCTGCATCATCTCCTGAAACAGTCCCTTATCCGGGTCTTTATTGCCTGGGTCGTCTGACATTCTGTGAGTATATATGGATGCCTGATGAGCAGAAAGTCAGTATCATAAGGGGATAATATGTAAAATCTGTGGATTGACCCGTTGTACCCGTTGCAGAAGGTATCCAGTGGTGTCCTCGATAATTCTATTTTGGGAAGTTCCGTTTTTGGTATGAGAATACTTCTGAGTAATGATGATGGCTATAAGGCTCCCGGGCTGGAGATGATGGCCCAAAACCTGGCCGAAATCGCACAGATCATCGTAGTTGCACCGGAGCGGGATCGCAGTGGAGCCAGCAACTCACTTACCCTTACCAGCCCAGTGCGTGCCCACACCGAGTCCAATGGCTTTATCCGTGTGGATGGCACACCTACCGACTGCGTGCATCTGGCCATTACCGGATTGTTGGAGCAGGAGCCGGATATGGTTATAGCCGGGATCAACTCAGGAGCCAATATGGGAGATGATGTCCTCTATTCCGGCACGGTTGCTGCTGCTACTGAAGGGCGTTTTCTTGGTCTTCCTGCGATCGCCATATCCATGACATCGTCAGACCCGCAGCACTATGCAACCGGAGCCAGGGTGATCCGTAATATAGTACATAAACTACAGCAAGAGCCGTTGCCGGCCGATACCATCTTGAATATCAACGTACCGGATCTTCCATATGATCAGATCAGGGGTTTTCGCTCCACCCGTCTTGGACATAGACACAAGGCAGAGCCAGTGGTAAAGACCAAAGATCCACGTGGTCGAACTATCTACTGGGTAGGACCAGCTGGCGCTGAGCAGGATGCTGGACCCGGGACCGATTTTTATGCGGTCAAAGAGGGGTATGTTTCTGTCACGCCGTTGCAGGTCGATCTGACCAACCATGCAGCCCTGCGTGTGGTTGGTGACTGGTTGCCGGAGGAGATGGAATGAATTCGGCACACCACCGTGGGATCGGGATGACCTCGATGCGCACCCGCAACCGGCTGATTGAACGTCTACGTGATGAGGGTATCAAAAGCCAGGGGGTGTTGGAGGTTATGCGCAATACCCCCCGTCACATATTTGTGGAGGAGGCACTTGCCAGCAGGGCCTATGAGGATACCGCACTCCCTATCGGTCTGGGGCAGACCATCTCCCAGCCATACATAGTGGCGCGCATGACTGAGCTTCTGCTTGAGGATGGTCCGCTGGACAATGTTCTCGAGGTGGGTACCGGTTCTGGTTACCAGACGGCAATATTGGCGCAGATGGTGGGAAGGGTCTACAGCGTGGAGCGTATAGAACCACTGCTGGAACAGGCCAGGGGGCGTTTGCGTGAGATGGGACTGAAGAATGTACGCCTGAAGTTGAGTGATGGTGGTATGGGGCTTCCCGAATATGCCCCCTATGACGGAATTATGGTTACCGCAGCTCCGGCAGGAATTCCTCTGGCCCTGGTGGACCAGTTGCAGGAGGGTGGGAGAATGGTGCTGCCGGTAGGGGCTGATAGAGATCAGATACTAGTGAAAGTGACAAAGACTGAAGACGGTTACGAAAAAGAGATGCTGGAGCGTGTGATCTTTGTTCCGCTGCTGGGAGGGGTACAGAGATGAAACTGTTCACACCTATATATGACCGGGTGTTGTCCTGGTCTCGGCATCAACATGCACCAC